>DKJA01000095.1 GCA_002454505.1 Oxalobacteraceae bacterium UBA6704 | reverse complement strand
GCTGCCGCTGCTGCCGCTGCCGCTGCCGCCCGCCGCCGCCGCCACCAATCTCTGCATCCCTTCGCCCGCCGCCGCTTCCGGCTCCCACATCCCTTCCTGCAAGCCGTTTTTCGCCTGCATTACCAACACAGTCCCCCTCGATCAGGCGCCACTACCCGGCCGCCCCAAAGCAAAAGGGACCGTCCCTTGCGGAACAGTCCCTCTTATGCCTGCCGTAAAGAGCAGGAAGCGCGGTCAGGACCGCACTTGGAAAATCAGAAATACACGACCATCGGCTGGCCTTCGGCCTGCGAGCTGTTGCTGGAAGCAGCAGCCTGCACGCTTGCGGCAGCCTGGTTGCCTTGCAGCTGGTACGAGGTACCGGTAGTGCAGTTGACGTCGGCAGCCTTGCCCGCGCTTTGCACGGTGCAAGCACCCAGCACGGTAAAGCTGACCTGCATCATTGAGCTTGCGCTCTTGCCTGCGGCCGAGCACAACAGCGGAGTGCAGGCCAGCAGGGCGATCAAGATCTTTTTCATTGGTTGTTCACGCGTTTTTTCGGGTGAGAGTTCGCGAATGCGTCACGGGGTAGGGTGACACGTTCACAGCATACTGCCAGTTACTTCCATGGGGCGGACATTACGCCCGCGCCATTTGTACATGATACACCAGTATTGCCGTGCATAAATAAATGGCTCCCGGCAATTCGTGATTATTGGAGAGAATCCCGGGACAATGTTGTGTCAATGCGCCATGCGGGCCGGAAAAGCGCCAGTCGGTTTTTGCGCGGATGTAACAAACGCCCAGAATTTAATTTCTCGATTGCATTTAAAGAATTTTTGGTGCAAGATGCTAATCGTCCGCCGCCCCTAAAAACTTGCCGCGCGGACCGAGTTCCCTCCCGTAGCTCCGCGGGGACGCCACTCCTGGCGCATCTCACCACCACCGGTGTACGAAACGACGCATCCCCTGGATCCCTCGTCATCGTCCCGGCCGACAAGGCCTCGCCCCGAGGCCCGTGAACTGCAACCCTTTGGAGCTGACCATGATGAACACGACCATTGCCACGCCGCTGAACCTGACCAACGACGGCCTGCTGAACTACGACCCGAACCGCCTGCTGGACCACCTGGTCGAGTGCCTCAACCTGAAGAACGATGCCGCCCTGGCCCGTCTGCTGGAAGTGGCGCCGCCGGTGATCAGCAAGATCCGTCACTACCGCCTGGCCATCGGCCCGTCGCTGCTGATCCGCATGCATGAAGTGAGCGACCTGACGATCGGCGACCTGCGCCTGCTGATGGGCGATCGCCGCGGCAAGTTCCGCGTGGCGTTCTCGCAGAACGACCTGCCGGAAACGGCCATGCGCGCCGCTGCCTGATGCCGTCCCGGCTGCCGTGCTGCGCCTTGCAGCATGGCAGCAAGGCTGCCGCCTGGGTTACACTTGCGGGCGCAGGCAATCCCTGACCGAAAGTTCGTCGCGAGCTTTTGCCCGGTTCCTGCACGTCAATCCGCTCTCGATCAGTCAGGAAATCCCGATGCGTTGCACGCTGGCGGCCGCGCGCCGCCATATATTCTTTCCCCGCCACGGGACGGCGGCATGATGCCGCGCCTGTTCCCCGACCGCCGCCTGGGTTCCTACCTGGCGGTGTGGCTGGCGCTGTCCGCGCTGGTGCTGACCAGCGCGCTGGTGCTGCTGTTGGGTTACCTGTCCGCCAGCGAACTGGAGCGAATGATCGGCGGCGGCCTGTCCGAGCGCGCCCGCTATGCGGCGCAACAGCTCGATTCCACCATGTATGAACGGTACCGCGAGGTACAGATGCTGGCGGCACGGCGCGAATTCGCCGCGGCCGGCCTCGGCACGGCCGAACGCCGCCAGGTCGTCGAGCGGCTGCAGGAAAGCTATCCGCTGTATGCGTGGATCGGCCTGGCGGGCCCGGACGGCAAGGTGATTGCCGCCACGGGCGGCCTGCTGGAAGGCGCCGACGTGAGCAAGCGCGCCTGGTTCCGCGATGCGCCGGAAGGGCGCCACGTGCACGACGTCCACGATGCCGCGCTGCTGGCCAAGCTGCTGCCGGCCGAGGAGGGCGGGCTGCCCCGTTTCGTCGACATCGCCTTCCCCGTCCACGATGCGGCCGGTGCGCCGGCCGGCGTGCTGGCCGCGCACCTGAACTGGCGCTGGGCCGAACAGATGCGGCTGCGGCTCGATTCGGCCGGCGGCACGCCCGCGCAGACGCTGATCGTGGGCCGCGACGGCAAGGTGCTGGCCGGCCCCAGTGCGCTGCTGGGCAGCACCGTCCATTCGGCCGTGCTGGAAGCGGCGCGGGGCGGCCGTGCCGGCTATGCCGAGGAAAAATGGGACGATGGCCACGGCTACCTGGTCGGCGCCGCGCCCACCCGCGGCCATGGCGGCTATCCCGGCCTGGGCTGGGTGGTGCTGACGCGGCAGGATACCGAAACGGCGTATGCGCAGATCTATCGCATGCAGCTGAAAGTGTTCATCGGCGGACTGGCCGTGGCGCTGTCGTTCATGCTGCTGGGCTGGCACGTGTCGCGCCGCATCACGCGCCCGCTGCTGAAGGCCGCCACGTCGGCGGCCGCCATCGAGCGGGGTGCCGGGCAGTCGATCGACGCGCCGCGCGGCGGCTTCTTCGAACTGGCCGCGCTGACCGGCGCCGTGAACGCGATGCTGGTGCGGCTGAAGGACAAGGAGCGCCAGCTCACGCAGATCAACGCGGAACTGGAAGCGCGCGTGGTGCAGCGCACCCAGGACTTGGCGCAGTCGCTGGACACGGTGCGCCGCAGCGAGGCGCGCATTCGCGCCATTCTCGAGACGGCTCAGGATGCGTTCGTGGGCATGGACTGCCACGGCATCATCACGGACTGGAATCCGCAGGCCGAGCGCATCTTCGGCTGGCGGCGCGACGAGGTTCTCGGCCGCCCGCTGCAGGATGTGCTGATCCCGGAAGGTGCGCGCGAGCTGCACCGCGCCGGCTTGCAGAGCTTCATGGCCGGCGGCGACTCGCATGTGCTGGGCCGGCGCGTGGAGCTGCCGGCGCTGCATCGCGACGGCACCGAATTCCCCGTCGAGATGACGATCGGCGTCATCGACGTGGGCGGTGCGCTGTCGTTCGGCGCCTTCCTCAACGATATCTCCGAGCGCCGCCGCATTGAGCGCGAACTGGAATCGGAACGGGTGCTGCTGTCGGCCGTGCTGGAGACCATCGACGTGGCCGTCGTCGCCTGCGACCAGCGGGGCCGGATCACGCTGTTCAACCGCGCCAGCCGCGACCTGCACGATGTCGACGGCCTGACCGGTTCGGCGGCCGACTGGGGCCAGCGCTTCGTGCTGGGCGCGGCCGACGGCACGCTGCCGCTGCCGCCCGGCGAGATGCCGCTGGCCCGCGCGCTGGCCGGCGAAACGCTGTCCGGCGTCGAGCTGGTGGTGGCACCGCGCGGCCGGCCGGTGCGCCACGTGCTGTGCTCCGGCCAGGCGCTGCTGGCCAGCGACGGCACGCCGCTGGGCGCCGTCGTCGCGCTGTCCGACGTCACCGCGCAGCGCGAAGCCAAGCGCATGCTGTCCGAGAGCGAGCGGTTCCTGCGTGCGGTGACGGACAACAGCCCGGCGCTGATCGCCTACATCGATGCGGACGGCTTCTACCGCTTCGCCAACCGGAGCTTCCTGCCGCTGCTGGGCATCGATCCCGCCACGCTGATCGGGCGCCAGTTCGCCCACACGCTCGGCGAGCACTACTCCGCAGTCGAACCCCATGTGGCGGCCGCGCTGGCCGGCCGCGCCGTGCACTTCGAGACGGACATGGACGTGCCGGGCTGGCCCCGCTACTTCATGGTCGACTACATCCCCAGCTTCGCGGCGGACGGCACCGTGCTGGGCTTCCACGTGATGGGCGCCGACATCACCGACCGCAAGATGTCCGAGCTGTCGCAGGCCCGCAACGAGCGGATGGCGCAGGCGGCCAACCGGGCCAAGACGGAATTCGTCGCCAACATGAGCCACGAGATCCGCACGCCGATGAACGCCGTGCTGGGCCTGGCCCACCTGCTGGAAAACTCCAGCCTGGCGCCGCAGCAGCGCGAGTACGTGGGAATGATCCAGTCGTGCGGCAAGACGCTCGTCGGCATCATCAACGACGTGCTGGATTTCTCGAAGATCGAGGCGGGCCGGGTCGACATCGCGGCGCTGCCGTTCGAACTGGCCGAGCTGGTGGAAGCGGCGGCCACGGCGATGCGGGCCAGCGGCAAGCCGCTGGAACTGGTCGTCGACGTCGAGCCGGGCCTGCCGGCCGCCTGCATCGGCGATGCGATGCGGCTGCAGCAGGTGCTGCTGAACCTCGTCGGCAACGCCATCAAGTTCACCGCGCGGGGCCAGGTGGTGGTGGCGATCAGCCGCATCGCGCAGCACGGCAGCACGGCCACGCTGCGCTTCGCCGTGCGCGACACGGGCATCGGCATCGCACCGGAGCAGCAGGCCCGCCTGTTCACGCCGTTCGAGCAGGCCGATGCCGGCATCTCGCGGCGCTTCGGCGGCACCGGCCTCGGGCTGGCCATCGCGCGCCAGCTGACGGACCTGATGGGCGGGCGCATCACCGTCACCTCCACGCCGGGCGAAGGCAGCGAGTTCGCCTTCACGGTGCCGCTGACGTGCGCGGTGCCGGTGCCCGACGCGGCGGAACTGCCGCTGCCGCTGCGGCTGCTGATCGTCGAGCCGGCGGAAGCCAGCCGCGCCAGCCTGGCCCGGGCCGCACAGGCGCTGGGCTGGACGGCCGTCTGCGTGGCCACGCCGGCCGCGGCGCCGGCCGGCACGCCGTTCGATGCCGCGCTGATCGACGGCGCCACGGCCGTGCAGGCGCTGGCCGCCGCGCTGGCGGCGCAGCGGCCCGGCGTGGCGCTGTTGCAGCTGACGGGCGGCGACCGGCCAGGCGACATCGCCGAAGGCGCCTTGCCGCTGGCCCGTCCCGTCACGGCGCAAAGCCTGCGCGCCGCGCTGGCCGGTTCGTCCGCCCAGGCGCCTGCGGTGCCGGCGGTGCGCGAACCGGAAGCCGCTCGCGGCGGCCGCGAACTGGCGGGCGCCCGCATCCTGCTGGTCGAGGATAATGCGCTGAACCAGCTCGTCGCGCGGGGTATCCTGGAGCCGGCCGGCGCCATCGTGACGACCGTCGGCAACGGCCAGGAAGCGGTCGAGCTGATGGAGCGGCAGGGTACCGGCAACCGCATGGATTATGATCTGGTGCTGATGGACGTGCAGATGCCGGTGATGGATGGCTATACCGCCACCCGCATCCTGCGCACGCGGCTGGGCCTGCGGCTGCCGATCCTGGCGATGAGCGCCGGGGTCACCGAGGCCGAGCGGGAGCAGTGCCTCGCCGCCGGCATGAACGATTTCATACCCAAACCGATCGACGTGGAACAGATGATGACGCGCTTGCAGGAACATCTGCGGGGGGCAGCGCCCGCCGCGCCAACCGAGGCCGCCGTGGCGGCGCAAAGTTTCAACGTGGAGCGGCTGGCCGCGCTGTCGGCGCGCGATCCGGCGCAGCGGCAGTCGCTGGTGACGCTGGTGGCGCGCATGGCGCGCGAGGCGCCGGCCGAACTGGTGCGCGCCAACCAGGAGTGGCGCGACGGCGATGCGCCGGCCGCCGGCAAGATCCTCCATTCGCTGCGCGGCTCCGTCGGCAGCCTGGGCGCACGCGCGTTTGCCGCCGTGACGATCGAACTGGAAGCGGCATTGCGGGAAAACCGGCAGGACGACATCGGCCACCTGTTCGGCGCCGCGCAGCGCGAGATCGATGCCACCACGGCGGCGGCCCGCGCCTGGCTGGCCCGCCAGGAAAGCGCCGATGTGCCGGCCGCCCGGCCGGAAGACCTGCGCCGCTGGCTGGCGCTGCTGGCCGAACGGGACCTCGATGCCGTCACCGTGCACGAAACGCTGCGCGGGTGGCTGGCGGCCGAGCTGACGCCTGCCCAGCAGGCCGCCGTCGGCGCCGCGATGGCCGCGCTGGACTTCGATGCGGTACTGGCCGCGCTGCCGGCGGCGATGAAGGAAGTACGGTGAAGGCTGCACCGCCCGACAGCACGATCCTGATCATCGACGACAGCCCGGACACGATCCGGCTGCTGTCGGCCATGGTGCGCGAACAGGGCAGGGTGCTGTTCGCCACCAGCGGCGCGGCCGGCCTGGAGCTGGCGCGGCTGCAGCGCCCGCAGCTGATCCTGCTGGACGTCGAGATGCAGGGCATGGACGGTTTCGGCGTCTGCGAACGCATCCGCAGCGACCCCCACCTGCGCAGCAGCGCGATCATTTTCGTCACGGCGCAGTCGTCGCCGGAAGCGGAGATCGCCTGCCTGGATGCGGGCGCCGTCGACTTCATCCCGAAGCCGCTGAACGCGGCGGTGGTGCAGGCGCGCGTGCGTACGCATCTGCGGCTGCAGGCGGCGCTGTCGGTGCTCGACGAACTGGCCAACCAGGATGGCCTGACGGGCCTCTACAACCGGCGCTACTTCGACCGCCAGCTGGCCGCCGAGCTGGCGCGCCACCGCCGCCATGAACTGCCGCTGGGCCTGGCCTTGCTGGACGTGGACGACTTCAAGCGCTTCAACGACCGGTACGGCCACCAGGAAGGCGACAATTGCCTGCAGCTGGTGGCGGGTGCCTTGCGCGAAGGCGCGCGCCGGCCGGGCGAACTGGCGGCCCGCTACGGCGGCGAGGAATTCGTCGTGCTGCTGCCGAACACGACGCCCGAGGCGCTGGAACAGTATGGACAGTGGGCCTGCCGGCGCATCGGGGAACTGGCGATCCCGCACCCGACCGCGTCGGCCGCGCCGCACGTGACAGTCAGCGTGGGCCTGTGCACGCTGGTGCCGGGCGATGACGACACGCCCGACTCGATGCTGCGCGCCGCCGATGCGGCGCTGTACGAGGCCAAGCGGGCCGGCCGCAACCGCTGCCTGCTGGCCGCGGTGCCGGCCTAGGGCCGGTCAGTCGGCGGTGCCGGCCAGCGGCTGTACGGCCCCGCCGTTGCGCTGCTTGAGCCAGTAACCGGCGCACAGGGCCGCCAGCCAGACGGGAATCAGGTACACCGACACGCGCAATTCCGGCGTCAGGTACATCACGATCATCACGCCGGCCAGGAAGGCCAGGCACAGCCAGTTGGTCAGCGGCGCCCACGGGCTCGGGAAGCCCGTCTGCACGCCCTGCGCGCGCTTGCTGGCGCGGAAGCGCAGGTGGATCCAGCTGATCATGCCCCAGTTGACGATCAGTGCCGACACGGCCAGACCCATCAGCATGCCGAACGCTTCGCCCGGCATGAAGTAATTGATCGTCACGCACAGTCCAGTGGCGACGGCCGACACGCCCAGCGCTGCCAGCGGCACGCCGCGGCGGTTGACCTTCAGCAGTGCGCGCGGCGCATTGCCCTGCATCGCCAGGCCGTACAGCATGCGGCTGTTGCTGTACACGCAGCTGTTGTAGACGGACAGCGCGGCCGTCAGCACGACGAGGTTCAGCGCGGTGGCCACCCAGTCCGCATCGAGGGCATGGAAGATCAGCACGAACGGGCTGCCGCCGGTGACCACCTTCTGCCATGGGTACAGCGACAGCAGGATGCCCAGCGCGCCGATATAGAAGATCAGGATGCGGTAGATGGCCTGGTTGGTGGCCTTGGGAATCGTGTGCGACGGATCGTCCGCTTCCGCGGCCGTGATGCCGATCAGTTCCAGGCCGCCGAACGAGAACATGATGACGGCGATCGCCATCACCAGGCCCGACACGCCGTTCGGGAAGAAGCCGCCGTGCTGCCACAGATTGGCCACGCTTGCTTCCGGCCCGCCGGCGCCGGACACCAGCAGCCACAGGCCGAACAGGATCATGCCGACGATGGCCAGCACCTTGACGATGGCGAACCAGAATTCCATCTCGCCGAAGGCCTTGACGTTGGCCAGGCTGATCGCATTGATGATCAGGAAGAAGGCCAGCGCCGATGCCCAGGTGGGAATGGCGGGCCACCAGTACTGCACGTAGATGCCGACGGCCGACAGTTCGGCCATGCTGACCAGCACGTACAGCACCCAGTAGTTCCAGCCGGAGAGGAAGCCGGCCAGCGGCCCGCAGTATTTGCTGGCGAAGTGGCTGAACGAGCCGGCCACCGGTTCGTCGACGACCATCTCGCCCAGCTGGCGCATGATGAGGAAGGCGACGACGCCGGCGATCGCGTAACCGAGCAGCACGGAGGGGCCGGCCATGCGGATCGTCTGCGCGATGCCGAGAAAGAGGCCGGTGCCGATCGCGCCGCCGAGCGCGATCAGCTGGATATGCCGGCTTTTCAGCCCCCGTTTGAGCCCTTGGTCTGCCATGGTCTGCGCCTGATCCGTAAAGTGCATGATTCTATAACATGCACGTCACCCCCGGGCCAGCCATTTATCCACCACCGGCTGGGGGCTGTCCCCGCAATTTATCCACCACCGGCTGGGGACTGTCCCCGCAATTTATCCACAACAGGCTGGGGACTGTCCCCGCAGGGGCCTGTCCCCGGGGTTGCTTTTGACTGTGCCTGAGCGCCACTGCTGTAAGCACCGCCCACGCTCAATTTGAAAATGCAACTAACATCCACCCCGGGCTGGGGACTGTCCCCGCAGGGGCCTGTCCCCGGGGTTGCTCTACGCTTCCCATATGTTCCGACAAACCTCAACCCCGGGGACAGCCGTA
>DKJA01000088.1:8896-9197 GCA_002454505.1 Oxalobacteraceae bacterium UBA6704 | reverse complement strand
TCCGCGCTGCCCATCACGTCGCTGCCCAGCACTTCCAGCGTCACGTCATGCTTGCCGCCGGACAGTGCCTGCGCGTCGCGCTGCACCTTCTCCAGCAGCCTGGCGACATCCACCCGTTCCGGCCGGATCGGGTGGTCGATCGATTCCAGCCGGGACAGCGTCAGCATGTCCTCGATCAGGTGCTGCATCCGGTAGGCCTGCTCCATCATCAGTTTCAGGTGGGCCTGGCGCGTGTCGGCATCCAGTTCGGCCGACGCGGCGATTTCCAGGAAGCCCAGCACCACCGTCAGCGGCGTGCGCA
>DKJA01000088.1:0-8779 GCA_002454505.1 Oxalobacteraceae bacterium UBA6704 | reverse complement strand
AGCGGCGTGCGCAGCTCGTGCGACGCGTTGGCGATGAAGTCGCGGCGCATCATGTCGGTCCGCTCGGACTCGGTGATGTCGTGCGTGACGAGGATCTGCCGGCGGTTCTCGAACGGGATGATGTGGACGATCAGCTTGCGGCCCCGGAACGACAGCGTCAGCGGCTGGTCGTAGCGGCCCAGGATCAGGTAGTCCATGAAGTCCGGGCTGCGTACCAGGTTGGTCACGCGCATGCCCTTGTCGCGGTCCTGGCGCAGCCCCAGGTGGGCTTCGGCGGCCGGATTGCACCATTCGAGGAACAGCACATCGTCCATGATCACCACGCCATCCGGCAGCAGGTGCATCGCCTGCCGGAAGCGGGCCAGCCATTCGGTCAGTTCGGCCTGGTTCTTTTCGTCGCCGCGCCGCAGCCGGTACAGGCGCGAGAAGACGGCCGTCCATTCGCCCCAGCCATCGGGCAGCTTGGCGCTTTGCGGATCCTCCAGCCAGTCCGACAGCTGGTACAGGTAGTGCAGCTGCGTCAGCACCAGTGCCAGCACGGCCAGCAGCGCCACCCACAGGGCGGAAACGGCATCGAACCACCACCACACCATGCCCACGCCGGCGGCGAGGAAACCCAGACGCAGCGCCACGGGCACCCAGAACACCACCTTCGGATTGAGGGAACTGCTCATGCCGCGATCAGGCCTTTTCGGACAGCATGTAGCCCACGCTGCGCACCGTGCGGATCAGGTGTTCCGCTTCCTTCAGCGCCTTGCGCAGCCGAAGCACGTGCACGTCCACGGTACGTTCCTCGATGACCACGTGGTCGCCCCACACCTTGTCCAGCAGCTGGCTGCGCGAGAACACGCGCTCGGGATGCGCCAGGAAGAACTTCAGCAGCTTGTATTCGGCATGGCCGATGTCGATCTTGCCTTCGCCCAGCGTGACGGTGCAGCTGACCGGGTCCAGCGTGATCGGCCCGGCGCGCATCGCCGTATCGGCATGCTCGGGGCTCTTGCGGCGCAGCAGCGCGCGCGAACGGGCCAGCAGCTCGCGCGGCGAGAACGGCTTGGTGATGTAGTCGTCCGCACCGCTGTTCAGGCCCGCCAGCTTGTCTTCCTCCATGCTTTTCGCGGTCAGCATGATCACCGGGATGTCGGCGAAGTGCCGGTCGCCGCGGATCCGCGCCAGCAGGCGCAGGCCGCTCTGGTCCGGCAGCATCCAGTCCAGCAGGATCAGCTGCGGCTTGCGGTCGTGGATGAACTCCCACGCTTCCTGCGTGCTCTGCACGGAACTGACGTTCCAGCCGGCCTCGCGCAGCGAGAACGTCACCAGCTCGACGATCGCCGGTTCGTCTTCCACTATCAGTACTGTCGTTTTGTCGGCTGCCATGTTCTGTTTCAGTCTTCCCTTGATTCCACCTCGACCGGCGCCGTCCGCGTGTGGCGGATATCCTTCCCTTCCACCACGTAGATGACGAATTCGGCAATGTTCTTGGCATGGTCGCCGATGCGCTCGATGGCCTTGGCCACCCACATCGTGTCCAGCGCAGCCGAAATTGTACGCGGATCTTCCATCATGAAGGTGATCAGGTTGCGCATGATCGTGCGGAACTCGTGGTCGATCACGGCATCCTGGGCGATCAGTTCGAGCGCCTTGGTGTGGTCGTTGCGGGCAAACGCGTCCAGCGCGTCGTGCAGCATGTCGCTGGTGGCCGTGGCGATATTGCGCACCATCTCGTAGTGATTGACGGTCACCGCGCCGCGGCTGTGCAGGCTTTTCGCCGTGCGGGCGATTTTGGTGGCTTCGTCGCCGATCCGTTCCAGGTCGGTGATCACCTTGATCGTGGCCATGATCGTGCGCAGGTCGTTGGCGGCCGGCTGGCGGCGCACGATCAGCTGGCTGCACTGGTCGTCCAGCTGCACTTCCAGCTGGTTGACGGCATCGTCGTCCTTCATCACGCGCTCGGCGCGTTCGAGGTTGCCGATGCGGAAGCACGTCATCGCGTCGAGGAACTGCGTTTCGACCATGCCGCCCATCAGCAGCACCTTCGAGCGGATCGCTTCGAGGTCGTGG
Source organism: Oxalobacteraceae bacterium UBA6704 (assembly GCA_002454505.1). GTDB lineage: Bacteria > Pseudomonadota > Gammaproteobacteria > Burkholderiales > Burkholderiaceae_D > Rugamonas. The sequence goes on along the minus strand of DKJA01000088.1, from coordinate 6,721 downwards.
TCGTAAGCTTTGGATGAATGTTCGCCCATCATGGCTGGTATCTCCGTGTATGTTGTGGATATCAGCCGAAACGGCCGGTGATGTAATCCTGCGTTTCCTTGCGGGCAGGGTTCATGAAGATCTGGTCCGTCTCGCCGAATTCGACCAGCTCGCCCAGGTACATGTAGGCGGTGTAGTCGGAGCAGCGCGCCGCCTGCTGCATATTGTGCGTGACGATGGCGATCGTGTAATCCTGCTTCAGTTCGCTGATCAGCTCTTCCACCTTCGACGTCGAGATCGGGTCCAGCGCGGACGTCGGCTCGTCCAGCAGCAGCACGTCGGGCTTGACGGCCACGCCGCGGGCGATGCACAGGCGCTGCTGCTGGCCGCCGGACAGCGACAGGCCGCTCTTGCTCAGCTTGTCCTTCACTTCGGTCCACAGCGCGGCCTTCTTCAGCGCCCATTCCACGCGCTCGTCCATCTCGCCTTTCGACAGGTCTTCGTACAGGCGCACGCCGAAGGCGATATTGTCGTAGATCGACATCGGGAACGGCGTCGGCTTCTGGAACACCATGCCGACCTTGGCGCGCAGCATGTTGACGTCCTGGCCCGCCTCGAGGATGTTGGTGCCGCGGTAGGCGATGGTGCCTTCGGCGCGCTGGCCCGGGTACAGGTCGTACATCCGGTTCAGCGTGCGCAGCAGCGTGGACTTGCCGCAGCCGGACGGGCCGATGAAGGCCGTCACCTGCTTCTCGTGGATGTCGAGGTTGACGTTGTGCAGGCTGCGCGTCTTACCGTAGTAGAAGTTCAGGCCCTTGATCTCGATGATCTTGGCGGCCGATTTGGCCGATGCCTGGGCGTTCACTTGAGCAGTCATCATGGTGTTCTCTTGATTCGTTATCGAATGATTTTTAATGGGGCGCTTAATTCGGCGTTTTCTGCGTGAACACGGTGCGCGACAGGATGTTCAGTGCCAGCACGCTGAACGTGACGAGCAGCGCACCGCCCCACGCCAGTTCGCGCCAGTTGTCGTAAGGGCTCATTGCAAACTGATAGATCACGTACGGCAGGTTGGCCATCGGCTTGTTCATGTCGGCGCTGAAGAACTGGTTGTTCAGCGCGGTGAACAGCAGCGGCGCGGTTTCGCCGGACACGCGGGCAATCGCCAGCAGCACACCGGTCACCACGCCTGCCTTGACGGCGCGCAGGCGCACCAGCGTCGCCACTTTCCAGCGCGGCGCACCCAGCGCGAAGGCCGCTTCCAGCAGGCTGTTCGGCACCAGGCGCAGCATGTTGTCGGTGGTGCGCACGACCACCGGCACGGCGATCAGCGACAGCGCGATCGAGCCGGCGTAGCCCGAGAAGTGGTTCACGTTCGCCACATACAGCGCGTAGACGAACAGGCCGATGACGATCGACGGCGCGGACAGCATGATGTCCGTGACGAAGCGCGTCACCTGGGCCAGCCTGTTTTCCTCGCCGTATTCGGCCAGGTAGATGCCGGCCAGGATGCCGATCGGCGTCGACACGAGCGTCGACAGGCCGACCATCATCAGGCTGCCGACGATGGCATTCATCAGGCCGCCGCCCTCGCTGCCCGGGGCCGGCGTGGTCTGCGTGAACAGCGCCGGCGTCAGCGCCTGGAAGCCGTTGACCAGCAGCGTGAACAGGATCCACAGCAGCACGATGACGCCGATCGACATGGCGGCCACCGACATGGCGATGCCGGCGCGGTGCTTCCACAGGCGCTTGCGGTACACCGGATTGTTCGGCGAAATGATCGACGCAGGCTGCACCGATGGGGATTTGACTGCGCTCATTATTTGACGCCTTCCTTGCGGGACATGCCGGCCAGCATCAGCTTGGCGGCGGACAGGACGATAAAGGTGATGACGAACAGGATCAGCGCCAGCGCGAACAGCGACGACACGTGCAGCGGCGTGGCTGCTTCGCCGAACTCGTTGGCCAGCGTGGAGGCGATCGAGTTACCCGGGGCGAACAGCGAGGCGGACAGCTTGTTGGCGTTGCCGATCACGAACGTGACGGCCATCGTTTCGCCCAGCGCGCGGCCCAGGCCCAGCATGACGCCGCCGACCACGCCCGTCTTGGTGTACGGCAGCACGATCTTGCGCACCACTTCCCAGCGCGTGCAGCCCAGGCCGTACGCGGATTCCTTCAGCACGGCCGGCACGATCTCGAACACGTCGCGCATCACCGACGAGATGAACGGGATGATCATGATGGCCAGGATCAGCGCGGCGGTCAGGATGCCGATGCCCATCGTCGGGCCGGAGAACAGCACGCCGACCAGAGGGATCTGGCCCAGCGTGGCTTTCAGGAAAGGCTGCACGTAGTCGCCGAACAGCGGTGCGAACACGAACAGGCCCCACATGCCGTAGATAATCGACGGCACGCCGGCCAGCAGTTCGATGGCGGTGCCCAGCGGACGCTTCAGCCACACGGGGCAGATCTCGGTCAGGAACAGCGCGATGCCGAAGCTGACCGGGAAGGCGATCAGCAAGGCGATGCCGGCGGTACCCAGCGTGCCGACGATGGCAATCGCCGCGCCGTATTCGTCGTTGTTCGGATCCCATTCGACGCGGGTGATGAAGCCCGGACCGAATTCGGCCAGCGCCGGCCATGCGCCGATCGCCAGCGAGATGATGATGCCCACCAGGACGAACAGCACGGACAGTGCGAACAGCATCGTCAGCTTGTGGAAGAAGAAGTCCTGCATGCGCTGGCGGCGCATCACGGACTGCAACGCGGCCTGGGACACGCCCTGCGTGGCCGACGGCTCCGTCGTGGGGACGGTGGAGATTTCTGCACTCATGGACATTTTTTATGGATTCTTGTGGGATGTGGGCTAGCCGGGGGTCCCTGGCGAGAACCCCCGGCTAACCCCCTCGGCGGGGTGCCGAGGGAGTGGGATGTTACTTAGTACAGTGCCTTGCCGGAAGCGTCTTTCAGATTGGCTTTCCAGGCGCCCTGCACCTGCTTGACGACGGAGTCAGGCATCGGCACGTAGTCCAGCTCGGTGGCAGCCTTGCCGCCGTTGGCGAAGGCCCAGTCGAAGAACTTGATGACTTCCTTGCCCTTGGCAGCGTCAGGCTGCTGCTTGTACATCAGGATGAACGACACGCCGGTGATCGGCCACGAAGCCTTGCCTGGCTGGTCGATCAGCACCACGCCGAAGCCTGGCGTCTTGGTCCACTCGGCGTTGGCGGCAGCGGCCTTGAACGCGTCGTCGTCAGGCTGCAGGAACGCGCCATCCTTGTTCTTCAGCTGGGTGTGCTGCATCTTGTTTTTCTTCGAGTAGGCCCACTCGACGTAGCCGATCGCGCCCTTGATGCGCTGCACGTTGGCGGCGACGCCTTCGTTACCCTTGCCGCCCACGCCGGTCGGCCATTTGACGGCGCTGTTGGCGCCCACTTTCGTCTTGAATTCCGGGTTGGTGCGGGACAGGAACTCGGTGAACAGGAACGACGTGCCCGAGCTGTCGGCGCGGTGCACGACGGTGATCTCGTCGGCCGGCAGCTTCACGCCAGGGTTCAGCGCAGCGATGGCCTGGTCGTTCCATTTGGTGATCTTGCCCAGGTAGATATCGCCGACGACCGGGCCGGTCAGTTTCAGCTGGCCCGGGGCGATGCCTTCCAGGTTGACGATGGTGACGACGCCGCCCATGATGGCCGGGAACTGCATCAGGCCGGATTCTTCCAGCTCTTCCGCTTTCAGCGGCATGTCGGACGCGCCGAAATCGACGGTCTTGGCCTTGATCTGCTTGATGCCTGCGCCGGAGCCGACGGAAGCATAGTTCAAACCATTGCCGGTGGCGGCTTTGTACGCCTCGGCCCACTTGGCATAGATTGGATACGGGAAGGTAGCACCGGCGCCGGTCATGTCCGCTGCGGCGGCGGTCGTGAAGGCCGCTGCTGCGGAAGCACCTACGATGAGGGAGGCCATCAACTGTTTCATGCGCATATCAAAGTTCCTCTACGGGTTGGGGTTCGAATGAGGCGCAGTCTAATGACGGAATGTGACGGCTTTATGACATCGATGGGCGACTTTGAAATATTTGCTGTCATGCCCCCGGGCCCGCCCCGCCCTCGCCGGCCAAGTCATTGAAAACAAAAGAAAAATTCGGTGTCACAATCGCTTGTCACAAAGTCATCCGCCTGTCATATTTCCTCTCTACACTGTCATGGGCGCCAGCACGCGCGGCGCGGCGTTACAATCCTTGCATGCATGAACAGAACGACAGAACAGCCCATGAAGCCCGACACTCGTGCAGACCCATCCCGCCAGGCGCTGTTCCTGGACCGGGAGCTTTCCCAGCTGGCCTTCAACCGCCGCGTGATGGCGCAGGCGGAAGACCCGGCCATTCCCGTGCTGGAGCGGCTGCGCTATTTATGTATCGTCAGCAGCAACCTGGATGAATTCTTCGAAGTGCGCGTGGCCAGCCTGCTGGCCGCGGCCAGCGTGGACGGCGTGCTGTCCGAGCACCCGGCGCTGACGGCCAACCTGAACCGGGTGGCCGCCGAATGCCACACGATCGTGGCGCGCCAGTATGAAATCCTCAACACCGAAGTCCTGCCCTTATTAAAAGAGAACGGCGTGCACCTGCTGCGCCATACCGAGCGCAACGATGCGCAGCGGGCATGGATCAGGGAATATTTCGAGCGCGAGGTGCGCCCGCTGTTGACGCCCATCGGGCTCGACCCGGCCCACCCGTTCCCGCAGGTCGTCAATAAAAGTCTCAACTTCATCGTCGCGCTGTCCGGCAAGGACGCGTTCGGCCGCGGCACGGCGATCGCCATCGTCAAGGCCCCCCGCGTGCTGCCCCGCGTGATCCGGCTGCCGGACGAGTTGTCGACCACGCCGGGCGTCTCGTTCTGCCTGCTGTCGTCGATCATCCACGCCCACGTGTCGGACCTGTTTGCCGGCCGCGAGGTGATGGCGTATTCGCAGTTCCGCGTCACCCGCGATTCCGACCTGTGGGTCGATGAAGACGAAGTGAAGAATCTGCGCCAGGCATTGAAGGGCGAGCTATTGGGCCGCCAGTTCGGCCGCTCCGTGCGGCTGGAGGTGGCCAAGAACTGCCCGCCCGAGCTGTCGCAGTTCCTGCTGGACCAGTTCAACCTGGACCGCACCCGGCTGTACCAGGTGGACGGCCCCGTCAACATGGTGCGGCTCAACGAGATCGTCGCGCACACCCGCGACCCGGCACTGATCTTCGGTCCGTTCATGCCCGGCGTGCAGCCGACCGGCGGCGACATCTTCGCCACGCTGCGCAAGCACGACCTGCTGCTGCACCACCCGTTCCAGTCGTTCCAGACGGTGATCGACTTCATCCGCAGCGCGGCCGCCGATCCCTGCGTGGTGGCGATCAAGCAGACGGTCTATCGGACCGGCATGAACTCGGACCTGATGGAAGCGCTGATCGTGGCCGCCAAGCTGGGCAAGGAAGTGACGGTGATCGTCGAGCTGATGGCCCGCTTCGACGAGGAAGCCAATATCAACTGGGCGGACAAGCTGGAACAGGCCGGCGCGCAGGTGGTGTACGGCGTGGTGGGCCTGAAGACGCATGCCAAGATCGCGCTGGTGATCCGCCGCGAAGGCCCGCCGGAAAACAGCACGCTGCGCTACTACGCCCACCTGGGCACCGGCAACTACCACCCGACGACCACCAAGTTCTATACCGACTTCGGCCTGCTGACCAGCCAGCCGGAGATGGGCCGCGACGTCAACGAAGTGTTCATGCACCTGACCAGCCTGGCCAAGCCGCAGAAGCTGCATCACCTGTGGCTGGCGCCATTCGCGCTGCAGAACGAGATCATCAAGGCCATCCGCAACGAGGCCAAGATCGCCAGGGGCGGCAAGCCGGGCCGCATCATCGTCAAGGTCAATTCGCTGGTGGACGAATCCGTGATCCGCGCGCTGTATGCGGCGTCCGGCGACGGCGTGAAGATCGACCTGATCGTGCGCGGCGCCTGCACGCTGCGCCCCGGCGTGCCGGGCCTGTCGGAGAATATCAAGGTGCGCTCGATCATCGGCCGCTTCCTTGAACACAGCCGCATCTATTACTTCCGCAACGACCTGGCGCACGACGTCTACCTGGCCAGCGCGGACTGGATGAGCCGCAACCTGTTCCGCCGCATCGAGGTGGCCTTCCCCGTGCTGGACCGGGCGCTGAAACGGCGCGTCATCGCCGAAGGATTGAATCCCTACCTGAAGGACAATACCAACGCGTGGGAACTGGATGGCAGCGGCAACTACCAGCGCCGCAAGCCGCGCGGCAAGCAGGCGCCGTTCAGCGCCCAGCGGCACCTGATGGCGACGCTGGGCACGGCCGACGCCTAGTCGGGAGTCACTGAGTCACTGAGTCACCGAGTCACAATCGAGGAGGAACGATGGACCTGATACTGTGGCGGCACGCGGAAGCGGAACCGGGCGACACCGGCCTGCCCGACCTGGAACGGGCGCTGACGCCGAAAGGCGTCAAGCAGGCCCGGCGCATGGGCCAGTGGCTCGACTCGCAGCTGCCGGAAAGCTGCCGCATCCTCGTCAGCCCGGCGGTGCGCACGGTGCAGACGGCCGAAGGCCTGGGCCGCAAGTACCGCACGCATGCCGAACTGGTGCCGGGCGCCGAACCGGAAGCGATCCTGAAAGCCGCCAACTGGCCGAACGCCAAGGAATCCGTCGTCATCGTCGGCCACCAGCCCACGCTGGGCCAGGTGGCCGC
>DKJA01000175.1 GCA_002454505.1 Oxalobacteraceae bacterium UBA6704 | reverse complement strand
ATCGCCGGCGTGAACGACAGCGAGATGTCCAGCGACGTATCGCGGATCGCATTGCCGGTGGCCACCAACGTATAGGTGCCCGGCCCGAGGCTGCCCAGGAAGCTGGAGTGGGCAAAACCGCCCAGCACTCCGGTGAAAGTGTCGCTGGATACCAGCGTGTCCGACGCATCGAAGATGTCGATGTTGACGCCCACCAGCCGCGGCCCCTGGCCGGCGGCCGTATCGACGATCCAGCCGGCCAGGCCGTTGAAGTCGACATAGTCGCTGAGCGTAAACGTGGTGACCTGGTTCAGCGCACCCACTTCGGTGGTGACGACGGTATCGATGAACAGGTTATCGTCGGGCAGGATCGGCGCAGCCACGACTGCGGTGCCGACGAGGTTGCCGTAATAGACGGACTGGGTGGTGGCCAGGGCAGGCTGTACGAGCAGCGCGGCCAGCGCTGCGGCGCCTGTCCATCTGGCGAGAAGTGAGGTGGACATGGAGGCTCCCGGAAGTCGAATGTTGACGAAAGACGCGGCCGCCACGGCGCGCGGAGTGGCTGCGTTATCTCCAGCGTAGCCGGCAAACGGGCGCTGTCAACCTGTCAAATTCGCGGAAATTTCGGGAACCAAATCGCACCTGATGCGTCATGACGGCCCCGTCCGTAGCGGGGCCGTCACGGCTCAGTGTGGGGCCGGCGTGCGCCGGCTGACCACCACGTCGATCGACTTGGCGGCCGGCACCTTGCTGCCGATCGCATGGTGCCACACGGGGATCAGCGGATTGCATTCCGGGTAGTATCCGGCCACGCAGCCTTCGGGAATATCGTAGGCCACCACCTGCAGGCCCTCGACCTTGCGCGGCGCATCGGTGCTGACGGCCGTGTGCAGGTCCACCACATCGCCTTCCGCCAGGCCCTGACGCGCCATGTCGGCAGCCGCCATGAACACCACGCGCCGCGAACCCGTCACGCCGCGGAAGCGGTCGTCGTTGCTGTAGATCGTCGTGTTGAACTGGCCGTCGCTGCGCACCGTGAACAGGCGCAGCGCCGCCGGGTCGGCGCTGTCGGAATCCGGGTCCACCACCAGCGATTGCGGCACCGTGAACTCCGCCTTGCCGCTGTCGGTATTCCAGATGCGTTCCGCGGCGGCCAGCGGCTTGCGGAAGCCGCCCGGCGTCCACATCCGCTCGTTGAAGTCCTTGAAGATCTTCGGATAGGTTTCCTCGATCGCATCGCGCACCTTTGCGTAATCGCCCACCCACGCATCCCAGTCCACATTGGGATTCGGCGCCAGCGTGGCCTTTGCCAGGCCGGCGATGATGGCCGGCTCCGACAGCAGCGTGTCCGCCACCGGCGTGGCCATGCCGCGCGAACCGTGCATGCACGACGTACTGTCCTCGACGGACACCGCCTGCGGGCCGGACTGCTGCCGGTCCACCTCGATGCGGCCCAGGCAGGGCAGCACATACGACGCCTTGCCGTGGATCACGTGGTTGCGGTTCAGTTTCGTCGACACCTGCACCGTCAGCGGCAGCTGCCGCCAGGCCGCTTCCATGCGCACGGTATCGGGAATGGCACGGACGAAGTTGCCGCCCAGCGCCACGAAGGCCGGCACCTTGCCGGCCAGGATCGCCTCGCATGCATCCACCGTCGTCATGCCCGTCTTGCGGGGCGGCTCGAAGCCGTATTGTTCCTTCAGCTTGTCCAGCGGCGCCAGTTCCGGCTTTTCCGTGATGCCGACGGTACGCTGGCCCTGCACATTGGAGTGGCCGCGCACGGGGCAGATGCCGGCGCCGGGCTTGCCGATGTTCCCGCGCAGCAGCAGCAGGTTGACCAGCATCGTCACGTTCTGCACGCCGTGGCGGTGCTGCGTCAGGCCCATGCCGTACATCGTCATCACTGCCGCCGATTTGCAGTACACGTCCGCCGCCTCCTCGATCGCGGCACGGGGCAGGCCGGACTCCTTCTCGATATCGTTCCAGCTGCACGCCCGCACGGCGGCCTCGAATGCCTCGAAGCCATGGGTGTGTTCCTGGATGAAGGCCGTATCGATGACGCGCTGCGCGCCGCCGGCCTTCGCTTCGTCGTCCTGCGCGAAGACAGCCTTGCACAGACCCATGATGGCCGCCGTATCGCCGCCGGCGCGCACCTGGTGATATTGCGTGCTGATCGGCGTTTCCTTGCCGCTCAGCATCTCCACCGGCGACTGCGGATTGGTGAAGCTGACGAGGCCCCGTTCGCGCAGCGGATTGAGCGTGATGACGGGCACGCCCCGTTCGCGCACCTCTTGCAGCTGGTGCAGCATGCGCGGGCTGTTGACACCGACGTTCTGGCCGAAGAAGAAAATGCAGTCGGTGTGCTCGAAATCGTTCAGCGTGACGGTGCCGACCCCCACGCCGATGGTCTTTTGCAGCCCCACGGATGTGCTTTCATGGCACATGTTCGAGCTGTCCGGCAGGTTGTTGTTGCCGTACATGCGGGCCAGCAGCTGGTACATGTACGAGCTTTCCAGCGACGCCCGGCCGGAGCTGTAGAACACCACCTGTTCGCGCTCGCATTGCTGCAAGGTGGTGCCGATCTCGGCAAATGCGGTGGCCCAGTCCACCTCGCGGTATTTGTCGGTGGCCGCATCCCAGCGCAGCGGCACGGTCAGCCGGCCCTGGTCTTCCAGTTCGTGATCGCTCCAGCTTTCCAGCTCCGTGACGGTGTGGCGGTCGAAGAAGTCGGCGCCGATCGTCTTGCTGGTGGTTTCCCACGCGGTGGCCTTGGCGCCGCTTTCGCAGAACTCGAACGGATGCGGGTTGGCGGGCTTGGCCCAGGAGCAGCTGACGCAGGCAAAGCCGTCCGGCTTGTTCTGTTTCAGCAGCAGGCGGCTGTCCTTCAGCGGCACGTGCTGGTCCAGCAGGATGGTGGCCACTTCCTTCACGGAGCCCCAGCCGCCGGCCGGCATGGTCGCGTCCTCGATCTTCAACTTCTCGCTCATGAGTTCTCCTTGCAATGTGCAGGCACCGTAACCCGCGCGGGCAACCGCCTCCGTGCGCACTCGCACACAGGGCCGGCATGCAGGTTGGCATCCGGGCGCTCCCGATGATGTAATTCCGGTATCGTTGCGCGATGCAAACCGACAGCGATATCCCCGGCCTGCCGCCCGACGCGCCGGCCACGACCCGTCCGCTGCGCCGCGTGGCCTGGCTGGTTGCCGCATTGCTGGCGGCGGGCGTGATCGCGGCGCTGTTGTGGACCGCACGCAGCGTCGAAACGAGCCGGGCGCTGGCCAGCGTGGAGCGGTCCGTCGCGGCCGTCGGCAGGCCGGCACCGGTGCCGGCAGCGCCGGCGCCTGCACCTGAAGCCGTGCCGGCCGTGGCGCCGCCGGCGGGCGACCGGCTGCCGCCTCTGTCGCTGGGGCAGGCGCCGCAGCGTGCGCCGGATGCGGTGCTGCGCGATCTACCGGAGTGGCTGGTGGCGGAAGTGGGTGGTGGCGTGACGTCGGGCGCGTCCGGCGCTGAGTCGGCAGCACGGGCGGAAAAGCCGCGCCGCCGTGTCGAGCGGCCGGCGGCGATCCCGCGAACGGACCGGTACGGGAGCGAGTTTGCCCGTTGCCCGGGGCCGGGCGAATCGGGTGCCGTGGAATGCCGCCGCGCCGTATGCAGCGGCGGGGCTCGCAAGGCGGCGGCCTGCGCGCCTTATCGCGACCAGTAACTCACAGGAACCGGTCGAGTATCTTCTTGCTGTGCCGGTCCAGTTCGAACTGGTTGCGGATCAGGAACTGGATGCCGTGCGTGTCCGAAACCAGCAGCGCATCGGGACCGATGCGGCGGATGTCTTCCTCGCCGCGCAGCACAAACTCGGTCGGGCCGCGGTTGGTGTCCACCGTCCACGTGCAGGGTGTCGCGAAGCTCGTCACGTCGACGATGCGGCTGATCTCCGGCATGAATTCGCGGCCGGCCAGTTCTTCGCGCACCAGCGCTGCCGCCTCAGCCGGCAAATCGTTCAGGCTGTCCAGCCACACCACTTCCTTGCCGTCCGTGTTGACGAGGGCCAGGCCGTCGTCCGGCGCCTGGATCGGGAACGCGCGCACCGGCGACACGCCCTCGTGAATGTTGCCGGCAGCATCGGTCAGCGTCAGCCGGCCGAACGTGTCGCGCTGCAGGGTGAAATCAATTGTCGTCATCGCGTTCCTTGCTCTTGTCATCCAGGTCGGTGTCCACATTGCGCGCTTGCGCCTGGTAGAGGCGGAAATACGCGCCTTCCTGCGCCATCAGTTCCTCGTGCGGGCCTTCTTCGACGACCTTGCCGCGGTCCATCACCACCAGCCGGTTGGCCCGCTGCAGCGTGGACAGCCGGTGGGCGATCGCGATCGTCGTGCGGCCGGCGACGAGATTGTCCAGCGCCTTCTGGATCTCTTTTTCCGTTTCCGAATCGACCGAGGCGGTGGCTTCGTCGAGGATCAGGATGCGCGGATCGATCAGCAGCGCGCGGGCAATCGAGATGCGCTGGCGTTCGCCGCCGGACAGGCCCTGGCCCCGTTCGCCCACCATCGAGTCGTAGCCCTGCGGAAGGCGCAGGATGAAGTCGTGGGCATGGGCGGCACGGGCTGCCGAGATGATTTCGGCGCGGGTCGCATCCGGCTTGCCGTAGGCGAGATTTTCGGCGATCGTGCCGAAGAACAGGAACGGTTCCTGCAGCACGAGGCCGATATTGCGGCGGTAATCGGACACGGCGAACGAGCGGATATCCACGCCATCGAGCAGGATCGCGCCTTCCGCCACGTCATAGAAACGGCAAATCAGGTTGACCAGCGTGGATTTGCCGGAACCGGAATGCCCCACCAGGCCGATCATTTCGCCGGCCTTGATGTCGAGATTCACGCCGCGGTTGACGGCGCGATTGCCGTAGCGGAAGCCGACTTCGCGCAGCGTGATATTGCCTTCGATCCTGTCCAGTTTGACGGGGTTGACCGGCTCCGGCACGGACGACACGTGGTCCAGAATGTCGAAGATCCGCTTGGCTGCCGATGCCGACTTCTGCGTGACGGACACGATCCGGCTCATCGAATCGAGACGGCCGTAGAAACGGGCGCTGTACGTGAGGAACGCCGTCAGCACGCCGACGGTGATGTGCGACTGCGACACCTGCCAGATGCCGAATACGTAGATCACCAGCAGGCCCAGCTCCGTCAGGAAGGACACGGTGGGCGAGAACAGCGACCACACCTTGTTCAGCTTGTCGTTGACGGCCAGGTTGTGCTTGTTGGCGATGCGGAAGCGGTTGGCCTCACGTGCTTCCTGCGCGAACGCCTTCACCACGCGGATGCCCGGTATCGTATCGGCCAGCACATTGGTCACTTCGCCCCACACGCGGTCGATCTTCTCGAAGCCGGTGCGCAGCCGGTCGCGCACCAGGTGGATCAGCCAGGCGATGAACGGCAGCGGCACCAGCGTGACGATGGCCAGCCACGGGTCGATCGTGAACAGGATCACGCCCGTCATGATGATCATCAGCACGTCGGAGGCGAAATCCAGCAGGTGCAGCGACAGGAACACACAGATGCGGTCGCTCTCGCTGCCGATGCGCGACATCAGGTCGCCCGTGCGCTTGCCGCCGAAATACTCCAGCGACAGCTTCAGCAGGTGTTCATAGGTGTTGGTGCGCAGGTCCGCGCCGATGCGCTCGGAGACCAGCGCCAGTACATAGGTCTTGGCCCAGCCGAGGATCCAGGCAAGCACGGCCGAGGCCAGCAGGCCGGACATGTACAGCGTCACCAGGTGCGTATCGACCGGCTTGCCGTTCTGGTAGGGGATCAGCACATTGTCCATCAGCGGCATGCTGAGGTAGGGCGGGATCATGTGCGCCGCCGTCGACAGCAGCATCAGCGTGAAGCCGCCCAGCAATGCCCAGCGGTAGGGGTGGGCGAAGCGCCACAGGCGGAACAGCGTCCACGTGGATGGCGGCGTGTAGACGACTTTCGTGCAGATCGGGCACTCGTCGTCGTCCGCTTCCAGCGGCGCCTTGCACGTGGGGCAGGCGTGCTCTTCAGCCTTGGCGATGGCCTGGCCGGTCAGTACCGCATCCAGCAGCGGCGCGAACTGTTCGGTGAGCTTGATGGCCAGCAGGTTCTGGCCCAGCGTGAAACGCCAGTTGGCCAGGCGGCCGGAATCGTCGACCAGTTCCAGGTGCCCCACGCCCGCGTGGTCGTGCAGCTTCATCGCCATGCCGCGGCGGAACGGCCAGGACAGCCAGTTTTCGCCCGGCGCGCGGGCCAGGATGCGGCTTTCCGTCAGGACGATGATACCTTTGGCGAAATGTAATTTGGCATCGAGGTCAACCTCCAGGGCACTCTGTACGTTTTCCCCAGGAGCAAGCTGCAACTGCGTGTCGGAACGCCAGGCTTCCGGCAGTTCGATGCGGCTGAGCCCAAGAGGAAGTTGCGTTGTTGTCATTGTCGGGAATGCTCCGGTGATGTCTTTGCCAAGTGGCAAGAAAGTGGAATCGGTGGGAGAATAACGGATCAGGTCCCTGTTACGCTGACACGATTAGCGTACGCAAGAATGGGACCGATTTTTATTTATTGTATTCTTCTGGGACGCTTCAAAAGAAAACGCCTGCTTTTGCGGACGGCTTTTATAGACGTTTTATAACGGTTTTTAATAACGAATCTTATAAGTATACCGCAAGAGGCACTCGAGCTAAAACATGACAAAGAAGAAAGAAATCGACATTCTCCGCGTAACCCACGTTCGCGGACCGAATATCTGGACCTACCGGCCCGTCATTGAAACATGGCTGGATATCGGCGAGCTGGAGAACTTCCCTTCTAACAAGATCCCGGGATTGTACGAACGACTGACGGGCTGGCTGCCCGGCATGGTCGAGCACCGCTGCGGCGTCGGCTCGCACGGCGGCTTCTTCGAGCGGCTGCGTGACGGCACCTACGCCGGCCACATCCTCGAGCACGTCGTGCTGGAACTGCAGAACCTGGCCGGCATGCGCACCGGGTTCGGCAAGACGCGCCAGACGGCCGAGGGCAGCGGCATCTACAAGATGGCTTTCCGCACCCGCCAGGAGCAGGTCGGCCGCGCCGCGCTGGAAGCAGGCCGCGAACTGCTGCACGCTGCCATCGAAGACAAGCCATACGACCTGGCCGGCGCCGTCGAAAAGCTGACCGACATGGTCGAGCGCCTGTGCCTGGGCCCGTCCACCAACAGCATCGTGGAAGCAGCCACCAACCGCGGCATCCCGCACATCCGCCTGACCGACGGCAACCTGGTGCAGCTGGGCCACGGTGCCCGCCAGCGCCGCATCTGGACGGCCGAGACGGACAACACCAGTGCGATCGCCGAAGGCATCGCCAGCGACAAGGACATGACCAAGCAGATCCTCCGCTCGTGCGGCGTGCCGGTGCCCGAGGGCGACCTGGTGCGCAGCGAGGACGAGGCGTGGGAAGCGGCGCAGGACGTCGGCCTGCCGGTCGCGGTCAAGCCGTACGACGCCAACCACGGCCGCGGCGTGACGCTGAACCTGACCACCGAGGCGGACGTGCGCCGCGCCTACCACATCGCCGTCGAGCGGGGCGACAGTTCGTCCGTGATCGTCGAGCGCTTCGTCGTCGGCGACGAGCACCGGCTGCTGGTCGTCGGCCGCAAGCTGGTGGCCGCATCGCGCGGCGAGTCGGTGTGGGTCACCGCGGACGGCGTGAACACCGTGCAAGCGCTGGTCGACACGCAGATCAATTCCGATCCGCGCCGCGGACCGAACGAGGAGCATCCGCTCAATCCTGTCGAGCCGAACAAGTCGCCGGAAGTGCAGCTGGAACTGAAACGCCAGGACCTGACACCGGATTCGATTCCGGAAGCGGGCCGCAAGGTGCTGATCCAGCTGAACGGCAACGTGGCGAACGACGTCACGGACCTCGTCCACCCGTCGGTCGCGGAAATGGCGGCGCTGGCCGCCCGCGCCGTGGGCCTGGACATCGCCGGCATCGACCTGGTGGCGCAGGACATCTCGAAGCCGCTGGAAGAGCAGGGCGGCGCGATCATCGAGGTCAATGCCAGCCCCGGCCTGCTGGCGCACCTGAAGCCGGCACCGGGCGGCACGCCGCGCGACGTGGGCGGCGCCATCGTCGGCGAGCTGTTCGCCAAGGATGAAGACGGCCGCATTCCGATCGTCGGCGTGGCCGGCACGCGCCACACGGCGCTGATCGCGCGGCTGACGGCGTGGCTGCTGCAGGTCTCCGGCCGCTACGTGGGCGTCGCCTGCGAAGAAGGCGTGTACCTGAACGGCCGCAAGATCCGCCGCGGTCCGCTGACCGAGTGGGAATCGGGCCAGCGGCTGCTGCTGAACAAGAACGTCGAATCGGCCGTGTTCGCGAATGGCAACCGCATGGTGCTGACCGAAGGCTTCGCCTACGACCGCTGCACCGTGGGCGTCGTCACGGACACGCAGGGCCATGAGCAACTGGGCGAGTTCTATATCGACACGCCGGAAAAAATGTTCGGCATCCTGCGCACGCAGGTGGACGTGATCCTGCCGGACGGCGTCGCGGTGCTGAACGCATCGGATGCGCAAGTGGCTGACATGGCCGAACTGTGCGACGGCAGCGTGCTGTTCTACGGGCTGGACGAAAACGTGCCGGCCATCGTCGACCACGTCAAACAGGGCGGCCGTGCCGTGTTCCTGCGCGACGGCGCCTTCGTGCTGGCACATGGTGCCGACGAAGTGGCCACGCTGCCGGCCAGCTGCCTGCCCACGGACGAAGCGGAATGCCGCGAAGCCGTGCTGGCCGCGATCGGCACCGGCTGGGCGCTGGAGCTGTCGCCGGACCTGATCGCCGCCGCGCTGCGCACGTTCGAATGGAAAAACCGGCACGCCGCCTGACGGCCGGCCGACGATAAAAACACCACAGGAAGCAACCATGGAAGTCATTCGCACCCGCGCGCTGCGCGGCCCTAATCTCTGGAGCCACCACACCGCGATCGAGGCGATCGTCTCCTGCACGCCGGACGAGCTGGCGGCCAACAAGCTGCCCGGCTTCGAAGTGCGCCTGCGCGCCCGCTTTGCCGGCATCGGCCAGTTCCAGCCGCACGGCCACAACGATGCGGTGCCGCTGGTGCACGTGCTGGAGCTGACAGCACTGGCGCTGCAGGCGGAGGCCGGCTGCCCCGTCACGTTCAGCCGCACCACGGCCACCGTGGAAGAGGGCATCTACCAGATGGTCGTCGAATACACGGAAGAGGAAGTGGGCCGCCTGGCCGTGGAACTGGCGGAAAAACTCGTCAACGCGGCAATGCACGACACGCCGTTCGACCTGGACGCCGCACTGACCGAACTGCGCGACCTCGATGAGGACGTGCGCCTGGGCCCGTCCACCGGCGCCATCGTGTATGCCGCCGTGGCCCGCAAGATCCCTTACCGCCGCATGACGCAGGGCTCGATGGTGGCCTTCGGCTGGGGCAGCAAGCAGCGCCGCATCCAGGCCGCCGAGATCGACGCGACCAGCGCGATCGCCGAATCCATCGCCCAGGACAAGGAACTGACCAAGAAGCTGCTGGACGCGGCCGGCGTACCGGTACCGACCGGCCGTTCCGTCGACAGCGCCGACGACGCGTGGGTCGCCGCGCAGGAAATCGGCCTGCCGGTGGTGATCAAGCCGAAGGACGGCAACCAGGGCAAGGGCGTGATCGTCAACATCACGACGGAAGAACAGACCCGCGCCGCGTATCACACGGCGCGCGAGTTCCGCGACGACATCATGGTCGAGCGCTTCCTGCCCGGCCACGATTACCGCCTGCTGGTGATCGGCAACCGCCTGATCGCCGCCGCGCGGCGCGATCCGCCGCACGTCGTCGGCGATGGCGTGCACTCGGTGCGCGAGCTGGTGGACATCGTCAACGCCGATCCGCGCCGCGGCTCGGGCCATTCGACGTCGCTGACCAAGATCCGCTTCGATGACATCGCGCTGGCCCGCCTCGCGCTGCAGGACCTGGAGGCGGACTCGGTGCCGGCCCAGGGCCAGCGCGTGATCCTGCGGAACAACGCGAATCTGTCGACCGGCGGCAGCGCCACCGACGTGACGGATGACGTGCACCCCGAGGTGGCGGCACGTGCGGTGGAAGCAGCGCAGATGATCGGCCTGGACATCTGCGGCGTGGACGTCGTCGTCGACAGCGTGCTGCGGCCGATCGAGGAGCAGAACGGCGGCGTGGTGGAAGTCAATGCGGCGCCCGGCCTGCGGATGCACCTGTCGCCGTCTTACGGCAAGGGCCGGCCGATCGGCGAGGCGATCGTCGGCACGCTGTTCGCCGAGGGCGACGACGGCCGCATCCCGGTCATCGCGGTGACGGGCACGAACGGCAAGACGACCACCGTGCGCCTGATCGCGCACCTGATCTCGTCGAGCGGCCTGCGCGTGGGCATGACCAATACGGACGGCGTCTACGTCAACGGCCGCCAGATCGACAGCGGCGACTGCTCCGGCCCGCGCAGCGCCCGCAACGTGCTGCAGCACCCGGATGTCGATGCGGCCGTGTTCGAAACGGCGCGCGGCGGCATCCTGCGCGAAGGCCTCGCGTTCGACCGCTGCAAGGTGGCCGTCGTGACGAATATCGGCGCCGGCGACCACCTGGGCCTGAACTACATCACCACGGTGGAAGACCTGGCGGTACTGAAGCGCGTGATCGTGCAGAACGTGGACGACAACGGCATGGCCGTGCTGAACGCCACCGACCCGATCGTGGCCGGAATGGCCGCCAACTGCAAGGGCAAGGTGACGTTCTTTGGCGCCGACCGCTACCACCCGGTGGTGGCGACGCATATCGCCCAGGGCAAGCGCACCGTGTACGTGGACAAGGGCGAACTGGTGGCCGTCGAAGGCAAGTTTGAACAGCGGATCCCGCTGGCCGACGTGCCGATCACCCGCAACGGCACGATCGGCTTCCAGGTGGAGAACACGATGGCCGCCGTGGCCGCCGCCTGGGGCGCCGGCATCGACTGGCAGTCGATCCGCCTGGGCCTGGCCACGTTCACGACGGACAGCCATAACGCCCCTGGCCGTTTCAACGTGTTCGACTTCCGCGGCGCGACCGTGATCGCCGACTACGGCCACAATCCGGACGCGATGCTTGCGCTGGTGCAGGCCGTCGAAGCGATGCCGGCGCAGCGCCGCTCGGTGGTCATCAGCGGCGCCGGCGATCGCCGCGACGAAGACATCCGCCAGCAGACGGAAATCCTCGGCAAGGCGTTCGACGACGTGGTGCTATACCAGGACCAGTGCCAGCGCGGCCGCGAAGACGGCGAAGTCATCGCGCTGCTGCGCCAGGGCCTGACCGGCGCGCCGCGCACCACGCATGTGGACGAGATCGACGGCGAGTTCATCGCCATCGACACGGCGCTCGACCGGCTGAAGGAGGGCGACCTGTGCCTGGTGCTGGTCGACCAGGTGGAGGAGTCGCTGGCGCATATCGCCAAGCGGATCAAGGCCGGTTGAGGTCGGGGACTGTCCCTGCACCTGCAAGGGACTGTCCCCTGTTTTGCTCTTTTGCTAGCTGTGCGCGGGTGAAAACCAGAAGAGGGGACAGTCCCCCTGCGGGGACAGTCCCCGCTCTATGCCGCCAGTGAGTCGTCCGCCCGCTGTACGAGCCGCGCGGTGGCGCCCTCGATGAACTGCGGCGCAAAGCTGCGCTTCTCGGCGGCCTGGCCCTGCGATTCGATCAGCGACGTCAGCAGGTCGGCCGCGGCCAGCGCCATATTGTGGATCGGCTGGCGCAGGGTGGTCAGGTTGTAGCTGAGCCAGTTGGACGGTTCGACGGCATCGAAGCCGGCGACCGACATCCGGCCCGGCACGTCGATGTGCAGCTGGTGGCGGGCGTGGTCGAGGCAGCCCAGTGCGGTAACATCGTTGCCGCAGATGACGGCGTCCGGCACGTAGCCGAGGCGGTCGATGATCTGCTGCAGGCCCTGCGCGCCGCTGGCGTAATCGAAGCGCCCGGGAACGACGACGGGAGCTGGCAGCCCCAGCTCCTGCAGGCGGTCGCAGGCGCCGGCGCGGCGATCGGTGGCAACGGGCGAATCGTCCGGGCCGCCGATGATGCCGAACTGGCGGTGGCCGGCGGCAGCCAGGCGCGTCGCCAGCAGGCGGCCCGCTTCGTACTGGTCGCACACCACGCTGTTCACCGTGCGGCCGCGCAGGTTGCGGTTGAAGACGACCAGCGGCAGCCGGCGGCGTTCGAACTCCAGCAACTGCTGTTCGGTCAGCGCGGCGGCGACGATCGCGCCATCCACCTGGAATTGCCAGACATCGTTGAGGATCTGCTCCACTTCGGATTCGTGCTGCATGGTAAACAGCAGCACGCGCTTGCCCCGGCGGGCAATCTGCTGGGACAGTTCGGCCAGCGCTTCCGGATAATGCAGGTTGGCCACGCTGGACAGGATCACGGCCACCATGTTCGAGCGCCGCGTGATCAGGCTGCGGGCGGCGGCGTTGGGAATGTAATCGAGCCCGGCGGCGGCCTTCATCACCCGGGCATACGTGGATTTCGACACGCTCGCGCCGGGTTTGAAGCAGCGCGAGACGGCCGATTGCGACACGCCCGCCAGCATGGCGACATCGTAGGAGGTGACGCGGCGGTTCGCGCGCAGGATCGCTTCCTTCTGTTCGGCCGCGCTGATGGCCGGCGCTGTGTCTTTGGTTTTTCGCATTGTCTCGGTGTGGTTACCCAGGGAATCCTGGCGGCACCTGTCAGAGCTGAGGATAGCTCATTAACTTACTGTATGGCAATTCTTTCTCTGAGAAAATGTCTAGACGACCAGAAAGTTGTCGCGCCGCTGCTACCCCGCGAAAGCAAACGCCACGGCAATGGCCAGCAACAGCGGAACGGCTGCGCCGGCCCGGCGGCGCCAGACGCTGCGGGTGCGCAGCAGCGAACGCCGGCGCTGGCGGCCGGACGGCGCAGGCGCGCGTACGGGGCGCGGGCTGCCGGCAGCGAGATCGCCGTCCAGCTTGCGCCGCACCTTGCCCAGTTTCGCCAGCCCGCTGGTGCCCAGGCCTGAATGACCGCTGCTCATGGTTGTCCCCCTGTCCGGTTGCGTTATAGTCGAATCGAGTTTCCTAGCGTAACTTTGTGGCCCCGACAGCTTTTGATCGGGCACAACGGCGACTCTGCTAAAATACCGCCCCTTCGATAAAGAACTCTCCACGGAACTCACGCGATGGCAAATGCATGCGGTGTCGACTTCGGCACGTCCAATTCAACGGTCGGCGTGGTGCGTCCCGGCCAACCGGTCATGCTGGGCCTGGAAGACGGCAAGAGCACGCTGCCGTCCGTCGTGTTCTTCAATGCCGATGACGACGAAGTGACCTTCGGCCGCGCCGCGCTGGGCGACTACCTGGCCGGCTACGAAGGCCGCCTGATGCGCTCGCTGAAAAGCCTGCTGGGCACGTCGCTGATGGACGGCCAGACGGAAGTGGCCGGCCGCGCCGTGTCGTTCCGCAGCCTGCTGTCCCAATTTATCGGCGAGCTGAAGGCACGCGCCGAGTCCGCCGCCGGGCAGCGTTTCGATGCCGTCGTGATGGGCCGCCCGGTCCACTTCATCGACGACGATCCGGCGGCCGACCAGCTGGCCGAGGACACGCTGGCGGACATCGCCCGCGCGGCCGGCTTCAAGGACATCGCCTTCCAGTACGAACCGATCGCGGCCGCGTTCGACTACGAGTCGCAGATCGACCGCGAGGAACTGGTGCTGATCGCCGACATCGGCGGCGGTACGTCCGATTTCTCGCTGGTGCGCCTGTCGCCGCAGCGGGCCGGCATGCCGGACCGCCGCGACGACATCCTGGCCACCGCCGGCGTGCACATCGGCGGTACCGACTTCGACAAATACCTGAGCCTTGCCTCGGTGATGCCGCTGCTCGGTTATGGCGGCGAACTGAAGAACGGCAGCGCGATCCCGTCCAGCTATTACTTCAACCTGGCCACGTGGCACACGATCAACCAGGCGTACACGAAGAAGATGGTGACGCAGCTGGGCGAACTGGTGCGCGATGCGCGCGAGCCGGAACGGCTGGAACGGCTGCAGCGGCTGATCGACGATCGCGCCGGCCACTGGCTGGCAATGCGCGTCGAGGAGGGCAAGATCGCGCTGTCGGCCAACGATGCCGTGCAGCTGGAGCTGGACCGCCTGGCGCCGAGCGTGCTGCTCGACCTGCGCCGCGGCCAGTTCGAAACCGCCATCGGCGGCCTGGTGGATTCCGTCGGCGTCACCGTTGCCGCCATGCTGGCCGAGGCCGGCGTCAAGGCGGAGCAGGTCGACACCGTGTTCTTCACCGGCGGCTCGTCCGGCGTCGCATCGCTGCGCGAGCGCATCGCTGCCGCTGTGCCGGCGGCACGCCGCGTCGAGGGCGACCTGTTCGGCAGCATCGGCGCCGGCCTGGCGCTGGACGCCGTCCGCAAGTTCGGCTGAGGCACCCGTCATGCTGACCAAATCGATCGTCATGCTCGACTTCGAGACCACCGGGCTGTCGCCGGAGATGGGCGACCGCATCACCGAGGTGGCCGCGCTGCGTATCGCCGACGGCGTCATCGTCGACCGTTATGTGTCGCTGGTCAATTGCGGCGTGCGCATCCCGTCGTTCATCACCGGGCTGACGGGCATCACGCAGAAGATGGTCGACGGCGCGCCGCCGGCCGCCGAAGTGGTGCCGCGACTGCTGGAATTCATCGGCGCCGATCCGCTGGCCGCGCACAACGCCAGCTTCGACGAGAAGTTCCTGCGCGCCGAAGGGGGCCGCCTCGGCATGGGCACCGGCCACCAGGGCACGCTGTGCTCGCTGAAGCTGTCGCGCCGCGTGTTCCCCATGCTGGGCAGCTACAAGCTGGGCAACCTGGGCAGCGCGTTCGGCATCCGCTTCCGCGGCACGGCCCACCGGGCCGAGGCCGATGCGGAAGTGGCCGCCGAAGTGCTGCTGCACATCGGCCGCCACCTGGCCGCCAGCTATGGCATCCGCGCCATCGATCCGGCACTGCTGCTGTCGGTGAACAAGCTGGCCGCCGCAAAAGTTCCCACCTTCCTGCAGAAGCACGCCGCCAGCCAGCCGGCTGCGTAATACCCCCCGTTGCTCATCCACACCACGGAAATGCCGCTTTGCCGGCAGTTCCGTTGATCATGACAAACTGATAAAGCGATTGACCCCGCGCAAACGGAATGCGCAATCGTTTATTAAGCTTTATGCAACACATCGTCGTGCTGGATAGGGGAGCTGGCATGAAAAACCGATACTCGAACCAGGAAGTCAGCACCTGCGCATGGTTCCGTGACGCCGCCGAGAACGGCAACGCCTATGCGCAGTTCAACCTGGCCCTGCTGTACAAGCGGGGCAAGGGCATCACCCGGGACGACGAACAGGCTTTCACATGGATGCGCCAGTCTGCATTGCAGGGCATCGCCTTTGCGCAGAACCACCTCGGCGCCATGTATTACAACGGCATGGGCACAACCCAGGACGATGCGGAAGCCGTCTTCTGGTTCCGCATGGCCGCCCGGCAGGGCGACGCCTCCGCCCAGCAGAACCTGGGCCTCATGTACCGCAAGGGCCGCGGCGTGCCGCAGAGCGACGAAATGGCACTCACCTGGTTCTGCCGCGCCGCCGAGCAGGGCGTCGCCAGCGCGCAGACGCTGCTTGGCGAAGCCTATGCCCAGGCGCTCGGCACGCGCCGCAATTTCCAGCTGGCTCTCGCGTGGTTCCGCAAGGCCGCACTGCAGGGCGACGCTTCCGCGCAGCTGAACCTGGGCCTGATGTATCGTCGCGGCCATGGCGTGCTGCAAAGCGATACGCAGGCCGTCGCCTGGTACCGGCAGGCCGCCGCGCAGGGCCACGCTGCCGCGCAGCGGCACCTGGGCGTTGCATATGCCGAAGGCCGCGGCGTGCCGTCCGACCTGGAGCGCGCCTGCTCCTGGCTGGAGCGGGCTGCCGAACAGGGCGATGCGGATGCGCAGTTCAACATGGGCATCATGCTGTCCAACGGCTACGGTACCGGCAAGGACGAAAACCGGGCATTCGCCTGGTACCGGCACGCTGCCGAGGCCGGCCACATGCTGGCCCAGTACAACCTGGGCGGCATGTACGCGCATGGCCGCGGCGTCGAACGCGATCCGCAGCAGGCGCTGGCGTGGTACCGCAAGGCGGCCGACCAGGGCGCGGCGAATGCCCAGTTCAACGTGGGCGTCATCTATGCGAACGGGCACGGCGTGGCAAAGGACGAAGCCCATGCCGTGGCCTGGTACCGCGATGCGGCGGAGCAGGGCGATGCCAGCGCGCAGAACAACCTGGGCGTCATGTACGCGAACGGGCAGGGCGTCGTGCACGACGATGCCGAAGCAGTGCGCTGGTACCGCAAGGCCGCCGAACAGGGCCATCCGCTGGCCCAGTACAACCTGGGCGGCATGTATGCGAGCGGGCGCGGCGTCGAACGCGATCCGGTGATTTCCTATATGTGGATTTCGCTGGCGGCCGAAGCCGGCGACGAAACGGCCCGCACCAACCGCAAGCTGATCGAGCGCCGCCTGACGCAGGAAGAAATCGGTTCGGCGCGGCTGCTCACGCGGCGGTGGCGGGCCGCGCATCGCGTCTGACCTGGCGCGCCGGCACTACTGCGGCTGCCGGCGGTCCAGGAACAGGCTGTTGCCGTGCACTTTCTTGGCCTGCTTCTTGGCCTCCGCCGCGCTCGTGGCGATCTGGTGATGCGAGTAGTACTGGTGGGGCTCCACCTTGATGGCGCCCAGCGACAGGCTCATCAGCGAATAAAACACCTTCTTGCCCTGCCGGTCCTCGCTGATGTAGCCGCCCCGTTCGCGGTCGTCGAGACTGTAGAACTGCAGCGCGCTGTCGCCGAACTCCGCCAGGATCGCGCGGCTGCGCGTTTCCCAGTCCTCGCTCTGGAACAGGATCATGAAGTCGTCGCCGCCGATATGGCCGACGAAGTCGCGGTCCGGGTCGCAATGGCGCGACAGGATGCTGCCCGTCAGCTGGATCACATCGTCGCCGCGCCGGTAGCCGTACACGTCGTTGAACGGCTTGAAGTGGTCCAGGTCGCAGTAGCACACCCAGAACCGCGTGCCGCTTTGCAGCAACCGGTCGATGTGCTCGTTGATGGGGACATTGCCCGGCAGCTGCGTCAGCGGATTGGCGTAGCGGGCCGCGTTGATCTGCATCTGCGTGATCTCGCGCATCAGGTCGTGACCCGTGCCCATGCCCAGGTAGCGGCCGTTCTCGGTGATGATGAAGCCGTTGAACAGGTGGTGGGCGGCCGATTCGACCATCCGGTACGACAGGTCCTGCAGGCTGGTATCCCGGTCGGCGATCAGCGGCTTGTTGTCCATGAACTGCCGGCACGACTTCTTGCCATACAGCTCGCGCTGGTAGGGGCGGGCGAAGTGGTCGATCATCTCGAAACGGGAGATCAGCCCCAGCGGCACGCCGTCGTCCACCACGGGAATGATCAGCAGCTTCGGATCGGCCAGGAAGATCTCGTACACCTCGTTGTTGGTCATCGCCGGCGGCACGGCGGCCACGCGGTGCAGCAGTCGCAGGATGCTCACGGCGTTTTTCTCCGCTGTGCGTTGCGGGTAGACGGCCACGCCGTTGCGCGACAGCGCCTGCGCCACCTCGGCCGGCAGCGCCGTGGCGGGTTGCGCGTGGGGCCGGCCCAGGTGATAGCCCTGCGCGAAGTCGATGCCCAGGTCGCGCAGCACCAGCAGCTCCGCCTGCTGCTCGATGCCTTCGGCAATCACCAGCGTGTCCGATTTTTCCGCGATCTCCTGGATCGAGCGCACGAACTGCAGCTTCACCGGATCGTGGTTGATGCCCTGGATGAAGTGCATGTCGATCTTGACGTACTCCGGGCGCAGTTCCGACCACAGCCGCAGGCTGGAAAAGCCTTCGCCCAGGTCGTCGATGGCGATCTGGAAGCCCCGCTCGCGGTAGTGCAGCACCGCCTCGCGCATCAGGCCGTAGTCGAACGTGGGCTGGTTCTCCGTCAGTTCGATGATCACGCGGTCCGGATGGATGCCGATCTGGCGGATGTAGTCCAGCGTCTCGCCCTGGCTGCCGGCGCGCTGCGGCAGCAGGCAGGCCGGGCTCACGTTCAGGAACAGCTTGCCCGGCAGGTCCAGCTCGGCGAAGCGTTCCAGCACCACGCGGCGGCACAGGTATTCCACTTCCAGCGTCAGATTGTTCTGGCGCGCCGCCTGGAACAGCTTCATCGGCGCGTGCAAGGGGCTGTCGGACGGGCCGCGGATCAGGCCTTCGTAGCCGATGATGTCGCCCGTCTGCATGCGGATGATCGGCTGGAACAGCGCGGTGAGCTGGCGGCGGGCGATGATGTCGAGCAGGTGGGCGCCGGTCGTTTCATCGATGGCCGGCGCATGCAGGTAGCTGACATTGGGCGGCAGGACGGACAGCTGGGCGGGCGCGACATTCACAATGGAAGTTGGGGAGTGTGGTTGGCGCGATCATAGAAAGTAATTGTGACAACATGATGAAATTGCAGATAACACGCGATGTCATGGCCGGCCCGGCAGGCGGGGCGGATATTGTATAATCGCAAGACAGTCAACCCGATCCCGATACCCATGTAGCAGTCCGCAGCCCTCCACCGTTCAACACGGCTTCTTCCCGGAGGTTTCAGGCATGGGTGCGCGAGCTTGTCCGGTTCGCGCATATGGTTCAATGGCGCTTGCGGTTCCCCGCAGCCGGGCGCCTTCCGCTTTCACATCACATCACATCAATGATCAATAATTCCCTTCGAGAAGAATGGTTCTCGAACATGCAAAAAAACGTTCTGGCCGGCCTGACGACGTCGTTCGCCCTGGTGCCCGAATGTATCGCCTTTGCGCTGGTCGCCCAGCTGAACCCGCTGATGGGGCTGTATGGCGCCTTCATCATCTGCGCGATGACCGCGATCTTCGGCGGTCGTCCCGGCATGATTTCCGGCGCCGCCGGTTCGATGGCGGTGGTGATCGTCGCGCTGGTCGCGCAGCATGGCGTCCAGTACCTGCTGGCCACGGTGGTTTTGAGCGGCCTGCTGATGGCGCTGTTCGGCCTGCTTCGTCTTGGCAAGCTGATCCGCATGGTGCCCCATCCCGTGATGCTGGGCTTCGTCAACGGGCTGGCCATCATCATCGCGATGGCGCAGCTGGAGCATTTCAAGCAGGGCGAGCATTGGCTGCAGGGCACGCCATTGATGCTCATGGTCGGCCTGGTCGCGCTGACCATGGCGATCGTCTACGTGCTGCCGCGCCTTACCAGGGCGGTGCCGCCGGCGCTGGTGGCGATCCTCGGCGTCGGGCTGCTCAGCTACGGCCTGCAACTGCCGACACGCACACTGGGCGACCTGGCCCACATGGCCGGCGGTCTGCCTGTGCTGCATATCCCCGGCGTGCCGCTGGATGTTGAAACGCTGCGCATCATCCTCCCTTACGCGTCGCTGATGGCGATGGTCGGCCTGCTGGAAACGCTGCTGACGTTCAACCTCACTGACGAGATCACCGAAACGCGCGGGCAACCGAACCGCGAATGCATCGCACTGGGCGCTTCCAACGTCGTGTCCGGCCTGTTCGGCGGCATGGGCGGCTGCGCGATGATCGGCCAGACGATGATCAACCTGACCTCGGGCGGCCGTTCGCGGCTCTCCGGCGTCACCAGCGGCGTGATGATCCTGCTGTTCATCCTGTTCCTGTCGCCGCTGATCGCGCAGATCCCGCTCGCGGCGCTGGTCGGCGTGATGTTCGTGGTGGCCCAGCAGACGTTCGCGTGGGGCTCGCTGCGGGTGCTCGGCAAGGTGCCGGCGAACGACGCGTTGGTCATCGTGGCCGTTACTGTCATCACCGTCTTCACTGACCTCGCGACGGCCGTCCTGTGCGGCATCGTGATTGCCGCACTGAATTTCGCCTGGCAGCACGCCCGCGAAATCCGCACCGACACCGATGACAGCGCAGCAGGGCAGCGCACCTACCGGCCGCACGGCACGCTGTTTTTCGCATCGACGACCCGCTTCCTGGAACTGTTCGCGCCGTCGACCGACCCGGCACGCGTGATCCTCGACTGCCAGCATTTGCACCTGGCCGACCATTCGGCGATCGTGGCAATGGAGAGTCTGTACGAGCGCTACGAGAAGGCGGGCAAGCACTTGCAGGTGGTGCATCTGTCGAAGCGGAACCAGGCGCTGCTGCAACGGGCCGGTGTGGACGTCGCTTTGGCCAAATAAAAAGGCTCTGTCACCCGCGCTTGTTGAAGCAGACTGAACTTTCATGCGCCTCCGTTGTCTGAGCATTACAGACAACGGAGGCCATCATGGGAAAAGACGAGTTCGTCCGCTTTCGTCGGCGCCTGCGCCGGCAGCTCAATCGTTTTTCGCGCTGGCAGGTGCGTACAGTCCGCGACGACGTCGTCGAGTTCGCGTCGCATGGCGGATGCCTCGACCTGATCGAGCAGCATGGCCGGCGGCGCCCCGGTTGTCCGCACTGCCACTGCACGCAGGTCCACCGGCATGGCTACGCCGCCGGCCTGCAACGCTACCGCTGCCGGGGCTGTCGTCGAACCTATAACGCGCTCACCAATACACCGCTGGCTTATCTGCGGCTGCGCGAGAAATGGCTGCCGTATCTGCAGTGCATGCTCGATTCGAAGGCGGTCCGCGC
>DKJA01000176.1:23535-23695 GCA_002454505.1 Oxalobacteraceae bacterium UBA6704 | reverse complement strand
CCAGCAGGCCGGTGACGATGCGGGTGCGCGACAGCGTGCTGCTGCCGCAGCTGCCGGCTTGTGCCGTGGTGTAGCAGGCGGTGGCGCCGCAAGGGCCGTTCGCGCCCGTCATCTGCGCGGCGGTGTCCAGGTTCAGTGCGTCGGTGCCGTCGATCAGCAC
>DKJA01000176.1:19043-23339 GCA_002454505.1 Oxalobacteraceae bacterium UBA6704 | reverse complement strand
CGGTGCCGTCGATCAGCACCAGGCGGATCGACGTTTCGTCTTCGTAGACCTGCGTGACGCGGTTGATCAGCGTGACCTTGGCTGCCGTCACGTTGGCGGAGCCGCCAAAGTAGTTGGCATAGGTGGGGTCGGTGACCAGCGCCAGGCGGTAGGTGCGCAGCTGCGTGCCGGTGACGGCCAGCGGCTCGGCGCCCGCTTCCACCACGTGGTAGGACGCATTGCTGGTCGAACGGCCGTCGGTGGCCGTGACGGCAAAGGCGCCGGTGCCGGACGACGGCACGGTCAGCTTGACGATGCCGTTCGCGTCGGCGGTGGCCGTGACGGTCTGCACCGGCACGCCGTCTTCGGTGGCGACGGCGACATTGACGCTGGCGCCCGGCGCGAAGCCGATGCCGCGCACTTCGACCGCTTCGCCTTCCTTGTAGAAGCCGCGCGAAACCGTGACCTGCGATTCGCCCAGCACCTGTTCGACCAGCGGTGCGTGCTGGTTGGTCAGTGCGCTGCCGCGGTAGCTGGCGTACAGGCTGTCGTCGAGGTGGTAGTAAGGGTCCACGTACCAGCCGCCGTTGGACGAACGCACGGATGCGTGCAGGCCCAGCTGCGTGATGTCCATGCGCAGCGTGGCCGTCGGATCGTCGATGCCCTTGCCGCGGTAGGTCTTGATCTCGGGGTGCTTGGCCGCCAGGCCCGCTTCCATGATCGGCGCTTCGACCAGCACGAAGCGCTGGTAGCCGCCGTCGGGGTGCGGCAGCGAGATGGTCAGCGTGCTGTCGATCGAGTTGTCGCCCCGTTCCAGCGGTGCGCCGGCGGTCAGCGCGGCGATGCCGGCGCGGTCCAGCGTGGCGGCGTGGAAGCGGCTCAGTTTCAGGGCCGGGGTCTTGGCGCCGACGACGAGCGATTCGGTGGAGACGCTCGCGCTTTGCCAGAACGGCGCGGCGCGCTGCGTGGAGACTGCCGAGACGGAAGCCTGGGCGGCCTGCGCGATCGGCGCGGCGGCGGCGAAGGCCAGGGCGATACAGAGGGCCAGGGAGGTTTTCATGCCCGGCGTGGTACGCAGCTGTTGCAGCCCGTCGGATGGCGACGGGGTCGAAGGCTTCATTCTCATGCGGTGTCCTTTCGGCGACTTGGTTTCTCTTCTACAGTGGCTTTTTTGTATCTCGTTTTTGTGTCTCTTTTATCGGTTCAGTTCCCAGCGTGACGGCCGTCTATGCGGCAGCCGTCGCAATGCAATATTTGCAAGACGACTCGACAATACTATTGCTGGATTGTTACTTAACACAAGCTTAATTTTTTTACTGTTGTAAAGATCATGAATGACTTTCAACGTGCATTGACGGGCGCGGTTGCGCGCCGGCGATTAGCACCGTTGCAATCTTGTTCTGGACAGTATTTCTCGGGCGCCAGCCGCGGGTTATACTGTCAAGTTGCAGTGTATAAATGACGGGATCAGCATGATGGAGCAGGACCAGGCAGGCGCATTGCCGGACGACGCGGGCTGGCTGTCCGGCGGCGGCGAGATGGGACAGCTGATCCGCGCGATGGACTGGTCGGCCACGCCGCTCGGCCCCGTGGCGGGCTGGCCGCAGAGCCTGCGCACGTCCGTCAGCCTGTGCCTGTCGTCGACCTTCCCGATCCTGATCGCGTGGGGGCCGGACGACGTGCAGATCTACAACGATGCCTACCGCCCGATCTGCGGCGCCAAGCATCCCGAGTCGATGGGGCAGCCGTTCAAGATCTGCTGGGCCACCGCGCTGCCGGTGGTCGGCGCGGTGGTGGTCCGCGCCCACACTGGCGAAGGCACGTACATCCACGACCAGCGCATGTTCCTCGACCGCTACGGCTACCTCGAGGAAGCGTTCATGACGTTCTCGTTCTCGCCGATCCGCGCCGAGTCGGGCGAGGTGGGCGGCGTGTTCCACCCGATCACCGAATCCACCGGCCAGGTGCTGAACGGCCGGCGCACGACGAGCCTGCGCGCGCTGTCCGAACGCATCGTCCAGTCGCGCTCCGTGGAGGAGCTGGCCGCGCTGATGGCGCCGGACAGCGACACGCTGGCGCTGGACGTGCCGTTCATGCTGCTGTACGAACTGGCCGAGGACGGCACGTCGCTGCAACTGTGCGGCCGCGTGGGCCTGCCGGACGACAGTCCGCTGGCGCCCGCGCAAGTCGACGCGGATGCGACGGGCGGCTGGGATTTCGCCGGCGCGCTGGCAGCCGGCGCCGCCACGACGGTGACCGATCTGGCCGGGCGCTTCGGCGCCTTCGCGTGCGCGCCGTACGACGAAGTGCCCACCGAAGCGATGGTGCTGCCGGTGGTGGTGGCCGGGCAGGAGCGGCCGTTCGGCTTCGTCGTGGCCGGCGCCAGCGCCTGCCGCCGGCTGGACGACGACTACCGCAATTTCTTCTCCCTGCTGGGCAGCGCGTTCAGTACCGCCGTCGGCAACGTGCTGGCGCACGAGCAGGAACAGCGCCGCGTGGCCGCGCTGGCCGCCATCGACCGCGCCAAGACGGCGTTCTTCTCCAACGTGTCGCATGAATTCCGCACGCCGCTGACGCTGATTCTCGGCCCGCTGGAAGATGCGCTGGCCGACGAGGTGGAGCCGCTCGGCCCGCGCCAGCGCAACCGCATCGACGTCACCAACCGCAATTCGCTGCGGCTGCTGAAGCTGGTCAATTCGCTGCTGGACTTTTCCCGCATCGAAGCGGGCCGGGTGCAGGCGCGCTTCGCGCCGACCGACCTGGCGCAGCTGACGGCCGACCTGGCCAGCGTGTTCCGCGCGGCGATGGACAAGGCCGGCCTGGCCTATCACGTGGAGACGGAAGCGCTGCGCGAGCCCGTCTACGTCGACCACGACATGTGGGAAAAGATCGTCTTCAACCTGCTGTCGAACGCCTTTAAATTCACGCTGGCCGGCGCGGTGACGGTGCGCCTGCGCCAGGTCGAACACGGCATCGAGCTGACGGTGCGCGACACGGGCAGCGGCATTCCCGAAGCGGAACTGCCGAAAGTGTTCGAGCGCTTCCACCGCGTCGAGGGCGTGCAGGGCCGCAGCTTCGAAGGCACCGGCATCGGGCTGGCGCTGATCCAGGAGCTGGTGCGGCTGCATGGCGGCACGATCGGGGTGCGCAGCGTGGTGGGCGAGGGCACCGAGTTCCGCGTCGAGATTCCGTTCGGCGCGGCGCACCTGGCGCCCGAGCACGTGGTGGCGCTGGCCGACGTGTCGCAGTCGCAGCGCATGGGCGCCGCGTTCGTCGAGGAAGCGCTGCGCTGGCTGCCGGACGAGCCGCGCGATGCCGCCGCCGTGCCGGCCGTGCGTGCCCCGGTGGCGGACGGGCCGCGCGCCCGCCTGCTGGTAGTGGACGACAACAACGACATGCGCGTTTATGTACGCACGCTGCTCGAATACGACTACGACGTGGACACGGCGCCCGATGGCGAGGCGGCGTTCGCGGCGGTCCTGCGCGACCCGCCCGACCTGGTGCTCAGCGACGTGATGATGCCGCGCCTCGATGGTTTCGGCCTGATCCGCAAGATCCGCACGCACGAAGCGGTCAAGGACGTGCCCCTGATCCTGCTGTCGGCCCGCGCCGGCGAGGAGGCGAAGATCGAGGGCCTGCAGGCCGGCGCCGACGATTACCTCGTCAAGCCGTTCTCCGCCAACGAACTGCTGGCGCGCGTGCGCAGCCAGGTGGAGCTGGGCCGCAAGCGGCAACTGGCCAGCGTGGCGCTGCGGCAGCGCGAGGCGTATTTCCGCTCGCTGGTCGACCTGTCGCCGGCGATGTTCTGGACCACCGATGCGGCCGGCCTGTGCACCTACCTGAGCAAGCGCTGGTACGACTACACGGGCCGCGCGCCGCACCAGGACCTGGGCCTGGGCTGGATGGAAGGCATCCATCCGGACGATGCCGACCGCGCTGCCGAAAACTACCTGGCGGCGGTCGCTGCGCGCGAACTGTATTCGGTCGACTTCCGGCTGCGCGGCCGCGACGGCAGCTACCGGTGGGTGATCGACTCCGGCGCGCCGCGCTACCACGCGGACGGCGAGCTGGCCGGCTATATCGGCACCGTCATCGACGTGCACGAACGCCGCCGGCTGCAGGACCGCTTCGCGCAGGTGGCCCACGCCAGCGGCATCGGCGTCTGGTATGCCGACGGCACGCTGGCCGCGATGGAAGTCAATGCCCAGCTGCGCGCGCAGTTCGACCTGGCGGGCCATGGGCCGTTGGCACTGCCGCAGTTCCTCGCGGCGGTGCATGCGGACGATCGCGCGCAGGTCGATGCGGAGCTGTCGCTGG
>DKJA01000176.1:313-18924 GCA_002454505.1 Oxalobacteraceae bacterium UBA6704 | reverse complement strand
ATGCGGAGCTGTCGCTGGCGATGCATGAAGGCAGTGCGTACGATGCCGAGTTCCGCACCGCCGCCGGCACCTGGATCCGCATGATCGCGTGGTGCCAGCGGGGCGATGATGGCGGCGTGGCCCATTGCGACGGCGTGACGCTGGACGTGACGGCGCAGAAGCGTGGCGAAGGTGCGCTGCGCGACATGGCGGACGAACTGTCCGACGCCAACCAGCGGCAGCGCGAGTTCCTCGTCACGCTGGCGCACGAACTGCGCAATCCGCTGGCGCCGATCCGCAGCGGCCTGGAACTGCTGCGGCAGGCGCACCGCGCGCAGGCCGACATCGACGGCATCCGCGCCATGATGGAACGCCAGGTGGGCCACCTGGTGCACCTGGTGGACGACCTGCTGGACCTGGCCCGCATCGCCCGCGGCAAGGAAGTGCTGCAGCCGGCCGCGACGCGGCTGGACGACGTGCTGCGCGGCGCCGTGGAGATCAGCGATCCGCTGGTGGCGGCCAAGTCGCAGCGGCTGCAGGTGACGCAGCCGCCGGCGCCGCCGCTGCTGTGGCTGGACGCGCACCGCGTCGCCCAGGTGATCGGCAACCTGCTAAACAACGCGGCCAAGTACACGCCGCCCGGCGGCACCATCGCGCTGGCGGCGGACGTGCAGGATGGCGTGCTGACGGTGACCGTGACGGACGACGGCATCGGCATTCCCGCCGACGCGCTGCCGACGATCTTCGACATGTTCACGCAGGTGGCCGGCAGCGAAGGCCAGGCCCAGGGCGGCCTGGGCATCGGGCTGAACCTGGTGCGGCGGCTGGTGGAGCTGCATGGCGGCGAGGTCGCTGCGGACAGCGCCGGCCCGGGCCTGGGCAGCACGTTCACGTTGCGGCTGCCGGTCGCGCTGCCGGCCGGCCACGAGGAAGATGCCGCGACGGCCTTCGCGCCGGTGCCGGCGGGGCAAGCCGGCCCGCTGCGCGTGATGGTGGTGGACGACAACCGCGACGCCGCCGAAACGCTGGCCGCGCTGCTGGAATTCAGCGGCCATGAGGCAAGCACGGTGCACGATGGCCATGCCGCCTATACGGAAGTGCTGGCGCAGCGCCCGCACGTGGTGTTCCTCGACATCGGCCTGCCCGGCATGGATGGCTACGAAGTGGCCCGGCGCCTGCGCGCGGAGCCGTCGATGGCCGGCACGATGCTTGTGGCCGTCACCGGCTGGGGCGCCGAAGCCGACCGCGCCCGTACCGGCGACGCGGGCTTTGACCGTCACCTGACCAAGCCGGTCGCCTTCGAGGACATCACCGGCGTGCTGGCGCTGGCCGCCGGCCGGCAGGCCTGACGTCGCCATGACCGACTTGCCGCGCGGCCGGCAGCTCGTCTCCGCAGCGTGGCTGGCGGCGCTGACTGCCGGTGTTGCGGGCCCCGATGCGCCTGCGTCAGAGTGGCTGCTGCTGGAAGCCGGCTGCGCCGGCCTCGATGCGTTCGAAGCGGCGCACGTGCCGGGTGCACGCCACGTCGATACGCAGTCGTTCGAACGCGCGCCGTTATGGAATGCGGTGCCGGACGACGAGCTGCTGCGCGTGATTCTCTCTTTCGGCATCCGGCACGACACCACCGTGATCCTCTACGGCCGCAACAATCTCGCCGCCGCGCGCGTGGCCCACCTGCTGCTGTATGCCGGCGTGGCCGATGTGCGTTTGCTCGATGGCGGTTTTACCAGCTGGCAGGCGGGCGGGTATCCGGTGGCGACGGGACGATCCGCCGCGGTCGAACGCGCCGCGGATTTCGGCGCGCCGTTCCCGGCGCATCCCGAATACCTGATCGGCATGGCGCAGGCCCGCGCGCTGCTGGCGCGGCCGGACGCCGTGCTGGCCAGCATCCGCAGCGAGGCCGAATTCCTCGGCCGCACCTCGGGCTACAGCTACATCGCCGCCAGCGGCGAGATCCCCGGCGCGCGCTGGGGCAGGGCGGGCGACGATGGCGACGTCAACAGCATGAGCGCTTACCAGCGCGCGGACGGCTGCATGAAACCCGCGGCGGAAATTGCCGCCTTCTGGGCGGCGGCGGGCATCGCGCCCTCGCGTCAGGTCGCGTTTTATTGCGGCACCGGCTGGCGCGCGTCGCTGGCGTTCTTCTATGCGTGGGTGATGGGGTGGCCTGATATCTGCGTGTATGACGGCGGGTGGCTGGAGTGGAGTGGGCAGCGCGAGCTGATGGACTCGACTATTGGGACGACGTCAATCTTGCATCTCAGCTATCATGTCGGTTGTTGTATAGCAAGGAACACGGATGACGGCAGTGGCAGGGGCGATCCCCGGAGGGAACAACAAGGTTCAGCAGCAGTTTGGTCTGATTAATCTGTTGAAGGCGGGCGCGGCGCAGTTGATCGTGCTGCACCACCTTGCGTTCTACGGCCCGATGGCCGATCAGGTGCGGCCCATGCTGCCCGACCTGATCGACTGGCTGGGCGACAGCGCCCGCATCGTCGTGCAGGTATTCCTCGTCATCGGCGGCTTTCTCGCCGCCCGCTCGTTGTCTCCCGCCGGCTATCCCGGCTTGGCGGAACCGTTCCGCGCCATCTGGCGCCGCTACGCGAAGCTGACTCCACCGTTTCTGGCCGCCACCCTGCTGGCGATCGTCGGCTCGTCGCTGGCCGGCGAGTGGATGACGCACGATTCCATTTCCGCGCCCGCCACCGTCGGCCAACTGGCGGCCCATGCGCTGCTGTTGCATGGCGTGCTGGGCTTCGAATCGCTGTCCGCCGGCGCCTGGTATGTGGCCATCGATTTCCAGCTGTATGCCGTCGTCGTGCTGACGCTGTGGCTGACCGGGCAGGTGTCCGGCCACCGGCGGCTGCCTTGGCTGATTCCCTTCGTGATCGTCACCGGCATCACGCTGTCGCTGCTGCACTTCAACCTGGATGCCGACTGGGACAACTGGGCGCCGTACTTCTTCGGCAGCTACGGCCTGGGCCTGATGGCCTGGTGGGCCGGCGACCGGCGCCGCAAGCCCGGCGCGATGACGCTGCTGGTGGTGATGACGGCGCTGCCCGCGCTGGCGGCGCTGGCGCTGGATTATCGGAGCCGCATCGCGCTGGCCTGCGTGGTGGCCGGCGTGCTGTTCCTGTTCGGCCGCACGAAGACGGTGTCCGAAGGTCACGGCTGGGCTGTGATCAACGGGCTGGCGCGCACGTCATATTCCGTGTTCCTGATTCACTTTCCTGTGTGCCTGGTGGTCAATGCCGCGTTCACGCGGTTTGCGCCGCCTGACCCGGAATGGCAGGCGCTGGGGATGGTGGTGGCGTGGGGATCCAGCCTGGCGGCCGGCGCGGCGTTTTTCCGGTGGGTCGAGGTGCCGCTGGGGCGGTTCGTGCGGTTCATCGGCGAGCAGTTCGGGGCCCGGACGGTGTCGGCTTAGTTTGATTCGGATGCGCCAGGGATTTGCTGGGCATTGCGCAAAATAAAAACGCCAACCTGTGAAGGTTGGCGTTTTTATTTTGTGTTGCGGCGGGCCGTGCTTCCCGGGACTCGGAAACCTCAGCTCGCCAAGCCTTTCTCCAGCAACGCCGCAACCACGACGCTCACGTCGCTGCCTTGCTCGGCCGCCAGCGCATTGATGCGGGCAACCAGGTCGCTATTGAGCTTGGTGGCAAAGGGCACCAGTCCCAGCGCCTGGTCGCGGCGGCGCTGCTCGCGGCGATCGACGGGGGCGGCAGCGGCCTTGCCGAATTCGGCGGCACCCGGAACAGCCATCTTGCCCATCAGTTTCTTGGCGTCGCTTTTTGCCAGTCCGGTCTTTTTCATGGTGTTCTTTCGTGATGATGCGTGGATGATGCGGTGGGGGAGGAGGGAATAAAAAAAGGTTATGCGCCGGAGCGGATAACCTTTTTTCGTACGACTGAATTCTTGGTAGGCCGTGCGGGATTCGAACCTGCGACCAACGGATTAAAAGTCCGCTGCTCTACCAGCTGAGCTAACGACCCAATGAAGGAACCAAGGAATTTGCAAGTGGTAGGCCGTGCGGGATTCGAACCTGCGACCAACGGATTAAAAGTCCGCTGCTCTACCAGCTGAGCTAACGACCCGTTGCAAGACTGCGTGGTTACAACTTTGTGCTACTACGGTACAACATCCTTCGAGTGGTAGGCCGTGCGGGATTCGAACCTGCGACCAACGGATTAAAAGTCCGCTGCTCTACCAGCTGAGCTAACGACCCTCCGAAAGAAGCGGGATTATAGGATGGCGCAACCGTTCTTGTCAAATGCTGCTGAGCATTGAATCCTGCTCAAGCTGCCGGGTCCGTGTCCAACCTTGGGGTCAACCCCGAATTTGGACACGAGCTCAACTGTCGTATGGCCGAGGCCGTGTCCGGTCAGGCGGGTTGGGAGAGGCGATAGCCTGCATACCATCGCCGCCTCGCAGGCGCGGAGCATGCTCCGCGAAACCCCTGCTCAGCCCCCATGGTGGACACGAGCTCGGCCGTGGAACGCTTACTTCGCGCCGAGGCGCTCCTGGGCGGTGCGGGCGGCGGCAGTGTTCGGGTAGGTCTTGATCAGCTCGTTGAGCGTCTTCTTGGCGTTGTTGACGGCCTTCAGCTCGGTCTGGCAGCTGGCGATGTTCAGCATGGCGTCGGCCGCTTTCGGGCTGGTCGGGTAGTTCTTCACGACGGCCTGCTGCGCGGTGATGGCGGCCTTGCAGTCCTTCTGCGCGTAGTAGGCGTTGCCGAGCCAGTACTGCGCGTTGGC
The DNA here is from genome assembly GCA_002454505.1 of Oxalobacteraceae bacterium UBA6704. Classification (GTDB taxonomy): domain Bacteria; phylum Pseudomonadota; class Gammaproteobacteria; order Burkholderiales; family Burkholderiaceae_D; genus Rugamonas. The sequence goes on along the minus strand of DKJA01000176.1, from coordinate 14,191 downwards.
GGCGTAGGCCGAACCGGGGTAGCGGCGCACGAAGTTCTGCAGCGCGGTGGCGGAGCCTTCGTAGTCGCCGTCCTTGAACTGCTGCATGGCGGCGTCGTACGAATTCTGTTCGGACTGGTCGACGGAGGCCGTCTTGCCGTCGATTTCCACTTCGCGCGGTTCCAGCTTGCGCAGGCGGGCGTCGAGGTCGGCGTAGAAGTCCTTCTGGCGCTTCGACGACACTTCGATCTCGTTCTGCAGCACTTCCACCTGGCCGCGCAGGCGGGCGATTTCCTGCATCGTCTGTTCGTGCTGGTTGATCAGGTCCAGCGTCGAGCTCTTCTCGGCCTTGCCGTCGAGGCGGGAGTTCAGCTCCTTGGTCAGGGCTTCCACTTTGGCGCGCAGGTCGAGGATGGCGCGGCGGGCTTCGTCGTCGTCGAAAACGCCGGCGCTGGCGTGCAGGGACAAGGTGGCAAATGCCAGTGCAAGAGCCGTCTTGGTGAATTTGATCATGTTCGAAACGCTTTCAATGAAAAAAAACGGGGCAGCTGCAGTATAACCTGCTGCTGCCCCGCTACGACCTGGGTCGGGTATTACTTGTAGACGATGTCCGAGCGACGGTTTTGCGCCCAGGCTTCTTCGCCATGGCCTTCGGCTTTTGGCTTCTCTTTGCCCAGCGACACGGCTTCGATCTGGCCTTCCGACACGCCCAGTGCTACCAGCGATTTACGGACAGCTTCGGCACGTTTCTGGCCCAGGGCCAGGTTGTACTCGGCGCCGCCGCGTTCGTCGGTGTTACCTTGCACCAGGATCTGGCGGTTGGTGTTCTTGGTCAGGTAGCCGGCGTGGTTCTGCACCACTGGCTTGCCGTCTTCGCGCACAACGTAGCTGTCGAAGTCGAAGTAGACGCTGCGATTGGCCAGCACGCCTTGCGGATCGTCCAGCGGGTCGATCGACTTGGTTTCCACCGGTGCCACGGTGCGGGTGTCGGCTGCCGGCGGCGCTTCAGCCGGCTTGCTTTCCACTACCGGTGCCGGCTCGGACACCTTGACTGGCGTCGAGCAAGCGGACAGCAGGGCTGCGCTGGTGATGAGGAAGGCGATACTTTTTACGTTACGCATTTGATTTCTCCTGGTCGTTGTGAAAGGTTTTTACAGCTCTATTACTTCATGAAAGGACCCCACGTGGGCTCCTTGATAGCGCCCGCCTGAATCGTCAGGCGTTGCTTGACACGGCCGTCCACGGACACCACCGCGAGGGCCTTGCGTCCGCCCGATTCGGTCGAGTACAGGATGTACTTGCCGTTCGGGGCGAAGCTTGGGGCCTGGTCGTTGGTGTTGTCCGACAGACGTTGCTCCTGACCGCTTGCCAGATCAAGAACATAGAGCTGGAAGTTGCCGTTGCGCCGGGAAATGTAAGCCAGCGATTTCCCATCCGAGGAAATGCGCGGGCTGATGTTGTAGTTGCCGTTGAAGGTGACGCGCTGCGCGTCGCCGCCATTGGCGCTCATGCGGTACACCTGCGGGCCGCCGCTGCGGTCGCTGGTGAAGTACAGGGACTGGCCGTCGGCCGAGAATTGCGGCTCGGTGTCGATGCCGCTGCTGTTCGACACGCGACGCAGGCCGCCGCCGCTGCTGTTGGCCACGTACACCTGCGTGTTGCCCGACTTGGACAGCGCGACGGCGATCCGGCTGCCGTCCGGCGACCACGAAGGCGCCGAGTTGCTGCCTTTTTCATTGGCGATGACGGTGCGTTGGCGCGTGATCAGGTTCTGCACGTAGATCACCGGCTTCTTCTGCTCGAACGACACGTAGGCCACCTTGGTGCCGTCCGGCGACCACGACGGCGAAATGATCGGCTCGTTCGACGACAGCGCCAGCTGCACGTTCTCGCCGTCCGAATCGGCCACTTCCAGGCGGTAGGTGCGGCCCTGCTGCGTCACGTAGGCGATGCGGGTGGCGAAGATGCCGCGCACGCCGGTCAGCTTTTCGTACACGTCGTCGGCGATCTTGTGCGATGCCAGGCGGGTGAACTGCTCGGTGGTCTGCTGGTCCAGCTGCGACAGCTTGCTGTTCTGGATCGTCGACATCAGGCGGTAACGCACGTCATACGCGCCGTTGGCCTGCTTCTGCACCGTGCCAACCACGAGCGCATCGGCGCCGCGCGATTTCCACGACGCCAGGTCGACGTTGTTGATGTCCGCGATCGTGCCGGCATCGATGATCTTGAAGGCGCCGCTGCGTTCCAGGTCGGTCTTGATGACCTGGGACACTTTTGTCTGCGACACGGATTCGTCCGCAAAGGTGGCGATCGCCACGGGGATCTGGTTGCTGCCCACGCCGGAAATTTCGACGCGCAGTTGCGCCTGGGCGCCCAGGCTGGCCAGCAGGCCGGCGGTAAGGAATACAGTGTTCAGTTTTTTCATGGTTCGCGTCAAGGCAAGTCTTTGAGGTTGAATGCCGCAGTGAAGTCCCGTTCCACCGTGCCGTCTTTCTTCTTCGGCAGAGGCGACGATTTGGCAATCGCGTTCTCCACTGCGGCATCGTATGCGGGAATTCCGCTGCTCTTGGTCTTTCGGACCGAAATAATTTCCCCAGTCGGCAATTGCGTGATCTTGAACTCGGCACTCGGGTTGCCCGGAACGTCCTGGCTGCCCGCGTAGCTGATATTGCTCTTGATCTTGGCGGCGATCGCGGCACGATAGCCGCTGTCCATGCGCGGTGCGGTCGATTTCTCGGCCGTACCCGTGCTACCGGTCGCCGACCCGGTAATCCGCTGCATTTCTTCAGCCCGTAACTTGGCCTGGCGTTCCGCCGCCTTCTTCTCGGCAGCCTTTTGCGCCGCCAGCTGCTTCTTCTTGTCGTCGTCGGCCTTCTTCTGCTCGGCCTTTTGTTCGGCGATGCGTTCCTTTTCCTCTTCTTCGCGCTTCTGTTTCTCGAGCTCTTTCTTCTTCTGCTCGGCCAGCTTGCGGTCGTCCTCGATCTTCTGCTTGCGCTGCTCTTCCTTCTCGGCAGCGATTTTCGCCTGTTCTTCCTTCTTGCGCTCGCGTTCGCGCTTCAGCGCGATCTCCGGATCGGGCTTCGGCGGCTCCACTTTCTCCGGCACGGCCGCTGGCGGCGGCGGTGGCGGCGGTGCGGGCGCCGGTTCCGGTTCCGGCTCCGGCGTCGGTTCAGGTTCCGGCGGAGGAGGGGGCGCGGCCTGCTGCGTCGTCAGATCCCACACTTCCGCTTCCACCACTTCCGAATGATCGGTCTGCCAGTTGATGCCGCTCCACAGGAAGAAAAACAGCAGCGCGTGCATGCCCACGGCCAGCGCGAAGGCGCGCCAGCCGTTTTGCCGCCGGGGTACCCGATATGGCCCCTCTGTTGCCTGAGTAGTCGCCATGCCTTACTTCGTCGCCAGCCCGACGCGCACGATGCCCATCTTCTTCGCTTCGGAAATCAGCTGGATCACGTCGTCGTACTTGCTTTCCTTGTCGCCTGCGATCAGTACCGGGAAATCGGGATTATCCTCGTGCAGGGCGCGCAGCTTGCGCACGACTGCCTCGCGGTTCGGCGCCGTTTCGGGCGCATCCGCATTCTTGCCCGCCACGCCGATCGACAGCGCGCCGTTGGGCTTGATGGTGATCTGGATGTACGCATCGGGCGGCCGCACCGCCTTCTCCGCCTGCGGCAGGTCGATCGAGCTCGGGTTGTTCGAGCTCGGCATCACCATGAAGATGATCAGCAGGCACAGCATCACGTCGATGTACGGCACGACGTTGATCTCGGACTTCAGCTTGCGGCCACGGCCGCCGCGCATGCTGCTGTTGAAGGAAGATGCCATATCGGTTCCTTAGCGCGACTGCCGCTGCAGGATGTTCGAGAATTCCTCGACGAAACTCTCGAAGCGGATCGCCAGGCGGTCGACGTCGTGCGTGAAGCGGTTGTAGGCCACCACGGCCGGAATCGCGGCGAACAGGCCGATCGCCGTGGCGATCAGGGCCTCGGCGATGCCGGGTGCCACGGCCGACAGCGTGGCCTGCTGCACATTGGCCAGGCCGCGGAAGGCGTTCATGATGCCCCACACGGTACCGAGCAGGCCGATGTACGGCGACACGGAACCGACCGACGCCAGGAAGGCCAGGTGGGATTCCAGTGCATCCATCTCGCGCTGGTAGGCGGCGCGCATGGCGCGGCGGGCGCCATCGAGCACGGCGCCCATGTCCAGCGACTCGCGGCTGGCGGCGGCGGCCTGCTTGCCCTTGATGAACTCGCCCATGCCCGATTCGAAGATGCGCGACAGCGCGCCGTTGTTGGCGCGGTTGCTGCCGGCGCTCTGGTACAGCGCATGCAGGTTGCCGCCGGCCCAGAAGGTCTTTTCGAAATCGATCGTCAGGCGGCGCGCGGCGCGCACGTCGAACCATTTGCGGAAGATGTAGGTCCAGCTGATGAGCGACACGCCGAGCAGCAGCGCCATGATCAACTGGACGATCAGGTGCGCGTTGGTGATGAGGGCGATGAAGGAAAGATCTTGGGTGACGTTCATTGGTTCTCGTTCTGGATTAAAACACCGGCGGATGGCCTGGACTGAGCCTGCAATTTACTGTGCAACATAAGCGCGCATGCGGCCCGCTACAGCATCCGGAAGGGCGCGCGGACGCAGCGCGGCATCGACACAGCCCACTTTCACGCGGGCCGTATTGAGCAGGGTCGTGCCGCACCATGCTTCCTGCCGGAAGATCACGGAAGCGCGACCAAGCTTCTCGATAACGAGTGTTAAGTTTAGTGCATCGTCCAGTTTGGCCGGCGCATGATAGTCGGCGCTCACGTTCTTGACCACGAACATCGCATCCTGTTCCGCCAACAATTCCTGTTGGACAATGCCAAGAGCGCGCAACCATTCGGTGCGCGCCCGTTCGAAGAACTTCAGGTAGTTTGCGTAATAGACGATGCCGCCGGCGTCCGTATCCTCGTAGTAGACGCGGACTTCCCAACTGAACTCTGAAGGCATTATGGTTGAATTGCTACAAGTGTTATTAGGCAATATTCTACGCCAATTCTCACGAAAGATTGCCAATTCTTTGCTGCCGCTTTGAAAAGTTTGCTGGCAATTTTGTAAAGCCGTGCAGTAAAGCAAATTTATGGCGCCGGAGCCATTGTCGTAACACTTTTTTACGCGCGCTCCGGCGGCGTTTCGCACGCCAGCAAGTTAGACGCGTTTAATGGCAAATGGCGAAAAACCCTGGCAGGTTGGCATCAGTTCGATCAGGTTCACGTTGATGTGCGGCGGCAGCGTGGCGATCCAGTAGGCCGTTGCCGCGATATCTTCCGCCGTCAGTGGCACCGTGCCCTCGTAGACCTTGGCCGCGGCCGCATCGTCGCCCTTGAAGCGCACGTTCGAGAATTCCGTGCCGCCGCACAGGCCCGGCGCGATATTGGTTGCGCGCACACCGGTGCCGACCAGGTCCGCGCGCAGGTTCAGTGTGAACTGTTCGACGAAGGCCTTGGTGGCGCCGTACACATTGCCGCCCGGGTAAGGGTAGTGGCCTGCCACCGAGCCGAGGTTCATGATCAGGCCGGTGTTGCGTTCCACCATCCGTGGCAGCACCGCGCGGGTCATCGTCACCAGGCCGCGGCAGTTCGTCGCGATCATCGTTTCCCAGTCGTCCAGCGACGCTTCGTGGGCCGGCTTGATGCCCAGCGCCAGGCCGGCGTTGTTGATCAATACGTCGATGTCGCGCCAGTCCGCCGGCAGCGCGGCCAGCGTCGCATCGATGGCGGCCTTGTCGGTGACGTCCAGCGGCACCGAGCGCACGTTCGGGCCCAGCTCGCCGGCGAGGGCGTCGAGACGGTCCTCGCGGCGGCCGGCGATCAGCACGCGGTGGCCATTGGTGGCGAAAGTACGCGCCGTCGCGGCGCCGAAGCCGGCGGTTGCGCCGGTAATGAAGACGATCATGTGCAAATCCCGTGGAATACTTGTTGACCCGGCCGATTGTAGCCGAACTGGCAGCTTTGCTGCCCGCGGGCGCCTGTTGGCCGCCAGTTACGGCTGAGCCCGTGTCCTCTTTCCACCCCCTGGTGTCTGACACCGACATCGACACGGGCTCGGCCGTAACGATGCCCATGCACCACATCCGGGCCGGCTGCACCATTCTTGCTCTCCGGGAGCACATCACATACAATCCTGACTCCATTTATGTCTCACGTAACTGGCGAAAAGCGGCGACCGTGCGAAACGGGCCGCGAAAGGTGGGGATCCACCGGGGAACGTGAGATTTCAACAGCCGTTCGCCTGGGCAGCTCAACTATGGAATCGCACGAATGAGTCTGCGATCGGCTGCCCTTGCCGCACCTGCGCTCGTTCGATCCTGTCTGCCAGTCCTAATCGGAGTAATACATGTTCGCTAAAGATCACACCCTCGCCAGCGTCGACCCTGAGCTGTTCGGCGCCATCCAGAACGAAAACCAGCGCCAGCACGACCACATCGAGCTGATCGCATCGGAAAACTACACGTCGCCGGCCGTCATGGAAGCCCAGGGCTCGCAGCTGACGAACAAGTATGCCGAAGGTTATCCAGGCAAGCGCTACTACGGCGGCTGCGAATACGTGGACGTCGTCGAACAGCTCGCGATCGATCGCGTAAAACAGCTGTTCGGCGCGGAAGCGGCCAACGTGCAGCCGAACTCCGGCTCGCAGGCCAACCAGGGCGTGTTCTTCGCCGTGCTGAAACCGGGCGACACGATCATGGGCATGTCGCTGGCCGAAGGCGGCCACCTGACGCACGGCATGGGCCTGAACATGTCCGGCAAGTGGTTCAATGTCGTCTCCTACGGCCTGACCCCGGAAGAAGACATCGACTACGACGCGATGGAAAAGCTGGCCCACGAACACAAGCCGAAGCTGGTCATCGCCGGCGCATCGGCGTTTTCGAAGAAGATCGACTTCGAACGCTTCTCGAAGGTGGCCAAAGCCGTCGGCGCCTACTTCATGGTCGACATGGCCCACTACGCCGGCCTGATCGCCGCCGGCCTGTACCCGAACCCGGTGCCGCACGCCGACTTCGTCACGTCGACGACGCACAAATCGCTGCGCGGCCCGCGCGGCGGCATCATCCTGATGAAGGCCGAGCACGAGAAGATCATCAATTCGGCGATCTTCCCCGGCATCCAGGGCGGCCCGCTGATGCACGTGATCGCCGGTAAAGCCGTAGCGTTCAAGGAAGCGCTGAGCGAAGAGTTCAAGACGTACCAGCAGCAGGTCGTCAGGAACGCCGACGTGCTGGCCAAGACGCTGATCAAGCGCGGCCTGCGTATTGTCTCTGGCGGCACCGAATCGCACGTCTTCCTCGTCGATCTGCGCGCAAAGAACCTGACCGGCAAGGAAGCGGAAGCGATCCTCGGTTCGGCGCACATCACGACGAACAAGAACGGCATCCCGAACGACCCGCAAAAGCCGTTCGTGACGTCCGGCATCCGCCTGGGCAGCCCGGCCATGACGACGCGCGGCTTCAAGGAAGCGGAAGCGGAAGAAGTCGGCAATCTGATCGCCGATGTGCTGGATAACCCGCAGGATGCCGCCACGATCGAGCGCGTGAAGGCTGCCGTGAAGGTCCTGGCCGACAAGTATCCCGTGTACGCAACGGTTGCTGGCTGATCCCCGCGTTGCTACCATCATGGCGCCGGGCTGCGAAGTCCGGCGCTTTTTTCATCGCTTTACCAATCAGCCTCGAGTGCGCCATCCATGAAATGCCCGTTCTGCCAGCACGACGAAATCCACGTCCTCGATACGCGTGTATCGGAGGAGGGGGACGCCATCAAGCGCCGCCGGCGCTGCGGCAAGTGCGACAAGCGCTTCACGACGTTCGAACGGATTGAACTTTCGATGCCGTTCGTGGTCAAAAAGAACCGCAGCCGTGTCGAGTACACGCAAACGAAGCTGCGGGACAGCCTGGCACTCGCGCTGCGCAAGCGGCCCGTGGCCGCCGCGTCCGTGGACCTGGCGGTGCAGTCGATCGAGGAAAAACTGCTCACGAGCGGCAAGCGCGAAGTGGACTCGAACTACATCGGCGAGCTCGTCATGCAGGAACTGAAGCGGCTCGATACGGTGGCCTACATCCGCTTTGCTTCCGTGTACAAGAACTTCGAAGACCTGGCCGAGTTCCAGGACGCCATCGAAGAGGCCGGCCACAAGCGCAAGGACTAGCGATGGGGACTGTCCCCGCAGGGGCCTGTCCCCGGGGTTGTTGTTGCTCTTCGCTTGAGCTTCGTTGAATATTCATCACCTGCCCCAAAGCAACCCCAGCCACAACCCCTGCCCGCAAGTTCCCCACAGAAATTCTCCCCTGGTCCGCCTCATCCTTGATATCCCTCAACCGCTGAGCCCCGCTGCCGGCTAACTTGAACGGCAGGATTCACGGAGGAGGCTGCCGATGCGTGCCGCGGGATTCACGCTGACGGAAGTGCTGGTCGCCGTGCTCGTGCTGGGCTTGGGCCTGATCGGCGGCACCGCGATGCAGTTGCATGCGATGCGCACCCGGCACGAATCGGCCCTGCTGTCCTCCGCCGTGCAAATCGCTACTGGCATGGCCGACCGCATGCGCGCCAATGCCGCACAGGTGCCGGGAACCTACCTGGGCCTGGATTACGATGCCTATACCGAACCTGTGCCGGCACTGCCGGGCAGCCTGTGCATGGCCACGGCCTGCGATGCCGCGGCGCTGGCCCAACTCGATCTCTACGAACTGAAACGGCAGGTGCGGGCGGTGCTGCCCGCCGGTCGGGCCCGCGTATGCCGCGATGCCGACATGTGGTCCGGCGGCCGCCTGCGCTGGGAGTGCTCCGGCGAGGCCAGCGCGCCCGTCGTCGTCAAGATCGGCTGGCGTGGCAAGAACCCGGATGGCACGCCGGCCGCGGATCCCGATGGTGGCTATGCGCCCGGCGTGGCGATTGCCGTGGCAGGAGCTGCACCGTGACAGAACACGCGTATCGGCAGCGCCGCCGCACGCAGGGCGTGGGCCTCGCCGAGTTGATGGTGGCGCTGGCCGTGGGCCTGCTCGTCACGCTGGCGGCCGCCGCGATGCTGCTGGTCGCGAACACGGATTTCCGGCACAACAGTGCCCATGCCCGGCTGGACGACGGCGGGCGCTACGCACTGGAACTGGCCGGCGCGGCCTTGCGCCAGGCGGCATGGGCCGACCTGGAAGCAGGCATGGCGCCGGCGCCGGATGACGAGGCCAGCGTGGCGGGCCTGGATGCAGCGAGCCTGGACAGAACATCGCCCGGCCTGTCCGGCGTCCGGCCCGCGGTCAACGGCAGCGACGTACTGGCCTTGCGCTTTGCCGGTTCCGGCAGTGGCGGCGGCGACGGTTCCGTGCTCGATTGCGCCGGCTTTGCGGTGGGCGAGGGCGACCGCGCCTGGAGCATCTTCTATGTGGCCACGGGCGACGACGGCGAAACGGAATTGCGCTGCAAGTACCGGGGCGATTCTGGCAACTGGAGTGCGGATGCGATCGTGCGTGGCGTGGACAGTTTCCAGGTGCTGTATGGCGTGGACCTGGACAGCCCGCGCGACGGCGTACCAAACCGTTACCTGAACGCAAGCGGTATCGACGGGCTGGATGCGGCGCTCGTGCTGGCAGGCGCCACCGAGGCCGAGCGGGCGCAGGATCTGCGCCGCAGGACGCACTGGAAGCGCATCGTCGCCGTCAGGATGGCGTTGCTGCTGCATGGCGAAAGCGGCTCGCGCGCCGGTTCGCGGCCGGTGCGCTTCGACCTGTTCGGGCAGCCGCTGCGGGGCGACGAGGGCACGACGATCGACGAAGCGGCGCTGCCGGAACCGCTGCGGTTGCGCGCGCGGCGCGTGTTCGAGTCCGCCGTGCTGCTGCGGAACGGGGAGGGTTGAGCGTGAACGGTCCGGCACGCGGCGAAGGGCGGCCGCCTCGGGCGAAGCAGTCCGGCGTCACCCTGGTGATGAGCCTGTTGCTGCTGGTCTCCGTGCTGCTGCTCGCGGCATCGGCGGCGGGCCTGGCGCTGATGGGCGAGAAGGCCGCCCGCGCGGAGCGGGACCGGCACGTGGCACTGCAATCTGCGGAGGATGCACTGATGGATGCGGAACACGATATCGACAGCGCCGCCGGCGAGCGTGGCGCGCTGCTGGCTGCCGACGAAGGCTTCGCGCCCGGCTGCGGCAGCGGTGCCGCGCTGGGCCTGTGCGCACGGGCGGCCGAGGGCGAACCGCCGCCATGGCAGGCGGCGGACCTGGAAGCGGAAGGCACCGGCGTGCCGTTCGGCCACTTCACCGGTGCCGCAATGGAAACGGGCGAAGGTTTCCTGCCCCTGAAGCGGCCGCGCTACATCATCGAGCGCATTGCCTACCACTCGCCGGGCGCGGAGGCGGGCACCGAACCGGGCCACTACTATCGGGTGACCGCCGTCGGCTTCGGCAGCCGGGAGGGCACGCGGGTGGTGCTGCAGTCGTCTTACCGCAGGCCGGATGACTAGGAGGCGGCAATGGGCAGCACGAACAACGTTCCCGTGCCCGCGCGGACGCGGCCACGGCACGGCGGGCTGGGGGCGCCATATCGGCGGCAACGCTGCGCCGCGGCGGCATTCGTTTGCGGCCTGCATCTGGCCGCCACCGGTGCCCCGCCGGCCGTAACGATCGACGACCGTGTGGCGGCGCTGGCCTGCACCGGCGGCAGCGGGCAAGGGCCGGCGCTGGCCGTGCCGGCAGCACAGACGGGCGCATCCGGCGCATCGCTCGAGGCCAGTGTGTTCCGTGCCACGTTCGACACGTCGAACGGCAGCGGCACGCTGACCCGCTCGCCGCTGGTGCGCGGCGCGGCAGGCGGCGTGCGCCTGCTGGCGCCGCAGTGGAACGCGGCGGACATCCTGGGCCGTGCGCCGCCGGCCGAACGCGGCATCTATACGTTTGCGGCAGACAGCGCGGCGGGCAGTGCCACGGTCCCGTTTGCCTGGGAAAACCTGCCGCCGTCGCTGCAATCCGCGCTGGACCGGCCGGCAGCCGGCGCGGAGGAGGATGGCCTCGGCGCGGCACGCGTGGCCTTCCTGCGCGGCGACCGGGCGCTGGAGGGCACGCAGTTCCGCCGCCGTGCCAGCGTGCAGGGCGATGCGGTGCACGGCGCGCCGCTGTACCTGGGCGCCGGCGCGAACCTGTACAGCGCACCCACCGATGCGGCCTATGCGGCGTTCTACCGGCGCACGCAGCTGCGCACGCCCGTCGTGTATCTGGGCGCAAACGACGGCATGCTGCATGCGTTCGACGCGAACAACGGCACGGAGATGTTTGCTTATGTGCCCGCCATGCTGGCCGGCGCACTGCCCGGGCTGACATCACCGGCGTATGTGCACCGGCCGTATGTCGATGGGCCGCTGGCGGCCGGCGAGGCGCTGGTGGACGGGCAGTGGCGCAGCGTGCTGGTGGCGTCGCCCGGCGGCGGTGCGCAGGGGCTGTTTGCGCTGGATGTCACGGACCCGGCAAACTTCGCCGCCGGCCTGGGGGCATTGTGGGAGTTCACGGAGCGGGACGATGCGGCGCTGGGCAACGTGATGCAGGCGGCGCAGGTGGCGCGGCTGAAGGTGCGCACGCGCAGCGGCCGGCCGGAATACCGTCACTTCGCGATTGCCGGCAATGGCCTGAACAGCTACATGGCCGACGCTGCACCCGGCCCGGCAACCGGCGCGCTGTTCCTGCTGGCGCTGGACAAGCCGGCGGCCGAACCGTGGACGCTGGATACGAATTACTACCGCCTCGACACGCCACCCGGCGAGCCGGACCTGCCCTCGGGCCTCGGCGCGGCGGCACTGGTGGCCGGGCCGGACAACACGCTGCGGCATGCGTATGCGGCCGACCTGCAGGGCAATCTGTGGCGCTTCGATTTCACCGGCAGCGCACCGTGGACGACCGATCCGGCCCAGGTGCCGTTGTTCGTCGCGCGCGATGCGCTGGGCCGGCGCCAGCCCGTCGCGCAGCAGCCGAAGGTGGTCTACGCGGAAGGCGGCGGCTACCTGATCCTGTTCGGCACCGGCAGCCTGTACGGACGCAGCGAGCGCTTTGCGGCGCGCTTTGCGCCGCAGTCGTTCTACGCGATCCACGACGATCCGTCGGGCCGCGGCCGCAGCACGCCGCTGGGCCGTGCCGATCTGGTGGAGCGCCGTGTGGAGGCTGGCGGCGGCGGGGCGGACGTCACCGTGTCCGGGCTGCCCGCCACGATCGGCGGCGCCGGCCGGCCGCAGGGCTGGTCACTCGACTTCGCCGACAGCGCGCGGGCCGGCGAACGCAGCATCGTCAGCGCGGCGCTGGCCGACGGCCGGCTGTTTTTCGCCACGGTGCTGCCGGGCCAGGATGCGTGCGCCAACAGCGACAGCCGCCAGTACGAGCTGGATGCACTGACGGGGCTCACCACCGATGGCCTGCGCACCGGCGCGCTGGTGCACGACTATCTGGCGGGCCAGCCACTGCTTTTACGTGGCGCCAGCACGCGCGAGGCGCGCCGGCCAAATGGACGCATCGATGTGCTGCGCAGCACGACGGTCGTGCAGTTCGGCGCCACAGAGCTTGCGCCGAGTGCGACCGCCAGCAGCGTCAAGCTGCCGGCGGGCCGGTTGCAGTGGCGCGAGGTGCCGAACTGGCGCGAATTGCACCGGGCCGCGGCGGATTAGGAGACGGTCATGCGGCGGGCTTTGACACAGCGGGGCGCCACGCTGATCGAACTGGCGGTCGCGCTGGCCGTGGCCGGCATTATCGCTGCGGTGGCTTATCCGTCGTTCCAGCAGCACGTGATCCGCACCCGCCGCACGGAAGGGCAGGGCGCGCTGCAGGCGCTGATGGGGCAGCAGGAGCGCTATTTCACGCAGAACAACCGCTATATCGCTTTCGCGCCGGATGCCACCGATCCGGATGCGCTGCAGTTCCGCTGGTGGTCCGGCACGAGTGCGCCGAACAGCGCCTATGAAATCGAGGGGAAGGCATGCGACGGCGAGGACATCGCCGACTGCGTGCAGCTTGTCGCCACGCCGGGCACCGCGCGCGTGGACCGCCACTTCAGGGACGCCGCATGCGACACACTGATCCTCACCAGCACGGGCCTGCGCCTGGCCAGCGGCCCCGGTCCGCGCTGCTGGCGCTGAAGGCGCCGCAGGTCGCCGCCTTCACGCTGGTCGAGATGCTGGTCGCGGTGGCCGTCGCCGGCATCCTGCTGAGTGCCGCGCTGCCGGACCTGCGTGCCACCATCGAGCGCCATGAAATCCGCGCGGCCAGCACCGACCTGATGGCGGCGCTGCACCTGGCCCGCTCGCAAGCCATCGGCCGCGGCGAAATGATAACCGTGGCACCCACCGACGGCGCCGCGTGGCTGCAGGGCTGGACGGTCTTCGCGGACCGGGACGGCAATGGCCGCCGCGATCCGGGCGAACCGGTGCTGTTCACGCGCGGCCCCGTGACGGAGCGGATGCGCATCTGGTCGCGGCTGACTGCCGCAGCACCGCCGTGGTATGTCGCCTATAATAGTGCCGGTCGCAGTTGCCGGGCCGGCAATCACCTCGCCGGCAACTGGGGCACGCTGTCGCTGCAGCTGGGCAGCCAGCAGCGCAATATCAAGATCAATATGCTGGGCCGCGCCAGGCTGTGCGACCCGGCCAGGGAGTCCGGCTGCACGGCGGCAGGCCAATAACACTATGGATATCGACAACGACCTCGCTGGCATGCGCCTGGCGCTGCAATGGGCGGCGCAGGGGCTGTACACCACGTCGCCGAACCCGCACATCGGCTGCGTCATCGTCCGGGACGGCGTCGTGATCGGCGCAGGCGTCACCCAGCCGGCCGGCCAGGATCACGCGGAAATCCAGGCGCTCAAGGATGCCGAGCGGCGCGGCAACGACGTGCGCGGTGCCACGGCCT
>DKJA01000176.1:0-258 GCA_002454505.1 Oxalobacteraceae bacterium UBA6704 | reverse complement strand
CGTGCGCGGTGCCACGGCCTACGTCACGCTGGAACCGTGCAGCCATTACGGGCGCACGCCGCCGTGCTGCGATGCGCTGGTGCGCGCCGGCCTGAAGCGCGTCGTCGCCGCGATGGAAGACCCGAACCCGCTGGTGGCGGGACAGGGCATGGCGCGGCTGGCGGCTGCCGGCATCGAAGTCGCCGCCGGCCTGCTTGCAAACGAGGCCTACGAACTCAATATAGGATTCTTCTCGCGGATGACGCGCCAGTTGCCGTG
>DKJA01000177.1 GCA_002454505.1 Oxalobacteraceae bacterium UBA6704 | reverse complement strand
TTGCCTGTAAAACAGGGTCTGTCCCTGTTTTACAGGCAATAAAAAACCGCTCCTCGGAGCGGTTTTTCGTTGAAGCCAGGATCGATTACTTGATCTTGGTTTCTTTGTACGTCACGTGCTTGCGGGCTTTGGGATCGAACTTCATGATCTCCATTTTGCCAGGCATCGTGCGCTTGTTCTTGGTCGTGGTGTAGAAGTGACCGGTACCTGCGGTCGATTCCAGCTTGATTTTGTCGCGGCCAGTTTTTGCCATGGTAGCTCCCTATTAGACTTTTTCGCCGCGAGCGCGCATGTCGGTCAGGACGGCGTCGATGCCGACCTTGTCGATCACGCGCAGGCCGGCGTTGGACAGACGCAGGGAGACCCAGCGGTTTTCAGATTCAACGAAGATGCGACGGTTCTGCAGGTTCGGCAGGAAACGACGCTTGGTCTTGTTGTTTGCATGGGAAACGTTGTTGCCGACCATCGGCTTCTTCCCAGTGACTTGGCAAACACGTGCCATGTTGCACTCCTTAGATAACTTCCAAAATTGGAAAAACAGGAGTGTATCGAAAAAACTGAGGTTTTTCAATCACTTGGCGAAAACAATTGTGTCGTGATCATGCGGAATAATTTAACATTTTGCCGAAGATGAATTTGCGAAAGGCGATTCGTGTTGATGGAAATCGTGCAAGTCACTGATTTGTATAGGTAAACCTCGGTACGTTATTTGTGTCGCCGTGACGAGAATTGTCAAATCTGGCCGTGTTCGGCGAAGGAATGCACCTTGTGGCCGGCCACAACGAAATGATCGAGGATGCGGATATCGACCAGCGCCAGGGCCTGCACGAGCGCGCGGGTGAGCAGCAGATCGGCTTCGCTGGGGTCCGGCGTGCCGGATGGATGGTTGTGCGCCAGCATCACACTGGCGGCATTGCGGGCCAGCGCCTCGCGCACCACTTCGCGCGGGTAGACGCTGGTATGCGTCAGCGTGCCCCTGAACAGCTCGCGGGCGACGATCAGCCGGTTCCTGACGTCAAGAAACAACACATGGAAGGATTCGTACGACCGGCCCGCCATCGCCAGCCGCAGGTAATCCTTGGCCGCCTGGGGCGAGCAGATCATCTGGCCGGACAGCATCTCGTCGGCGATCGCCCGCCGCGCCAGCTCCAGCACGGCGTTCAGCTGGGCGAATTTTGCCGGTCCCAGTCCCGGCACGCTGGTGAACTCCTTCAGTCCGGCGCGGAACAGTCCCTGCAGCGAGCCGAAATGCCGGACCAGGTCCGCCGCCAGGTCGACGGCATTCTTGCCCCGCACGCCCACGCGCAGGAACACGGCCAGCAGCTCCGCATCCGACAGCGCCTGCGCGCCTTCCCGTATCAGCCGTTCGCGCGGCCGCTGATGGGCCGGCCAGTCCGAGATGCTCATGCTGCCTCCGTTGCTGGGGTCGAAAGGCCATTATCGGCGCCGCAAAAGCGAGCCGTTCTGATGTGTATAGGGATGTGTTCAGCAAGGCTTAGAAGAAACATTGCCCGAAAAATGGGGTCTGTCCCTATTTTTCGGGCAATGTTTCCGGGAAAATGGTGCCTGTCACCGGTTTTCTGGCAACTTTTGCTGGCGAGCCGCCGGAAGCCAAGCTGGCTTACAATACCGGTTTGCCCGCACCGATCCAGAAAACTGCCATGTCGAACGTCGTCACCCCTTCCGCCTATCTCACGCTGCACTACCGTCTCGCCCAGCTGGACGGCACCAGCATCGTCTCCACCTACGACAGCAACCCGGCCACGCTGATGCTGGGCCAGGGCCAGCTGGCGCCGGTGCTGGAAGAGCTGCTGCTCGGCCTGCCGGAGGGCACGGAGAAGACGTTCGACCTGGAGCCCGGCGTCGCCTTCGGTCCGCGCAATCCCGAGCTGATCCGCCCGGTGTCGCGCGCGACGCTGGACGACAACTCGGTGCCCGGCGCGGACTACCGCATCGGCGACCTGGTCGACTTCGCCGCGCCCGGCGGCGGCCGCTTTGCCGGCATCCTGCGCGAGCTGCACGACGACGTCGCCATCTTCGACTTCAACCACCCGCTGGCCGGCCAGCCGGTGCGGTTCGAAGTGAACCTTATTTCGGTGCTGTGATCCAATGACTACTCAAGTGATCGACGAAAAGGAAATCCTGCTGGCCCAGCCGCGCGGCTTCTGCGCCGGTGTCGACCGGGCGATCGAGATCGTCGAACGGGCGCTGAAGCAGTTCGGCGCGCCGATCTACGTGCGCCATGAAATCGTCCACAACGCCTATGTGGTGGCGGACCTGCGCGCGAAAGGCGCGATCTTCATCGAAGAGCTGGACGATGTCCCGGCCGGCAACACGCTGGTGTTTTCCGCCCACGGTGTGTCGAAGGCGGTGCGTGCCGAGGCGGAATCGCGCGGGCTGTCGATTTTCGACGCCACGTGCCCGCTCGTCACGAAAGTGCACGTCGAAGTGGCGAAGATGCGCAAGACGGGCTGCGAGATCATCATGATCGGCCACGACGGCCACCCCGAAGTGGAAGGGACGATGGGCCAGGCGGAGGAGGGCATGCACCTCGTCGAAACCATCGACGACGTGGCCACGCTGCAGGTGCGCAACCCCGAGCAGCTGGCTTATGTATCGCAAACCACGCTGTCCGTGGACGACACGGCGGACATCATCGCCGCGCTGAAGGAACGCTTCCCGGCCATCCAGGAGCCGAAGAAGGGCGACATCTGCTACGCCACGACGAACCGCCAGGAAGCGGTGAAATTCATGGCCCCGCAGGTGGAAGTGGTCGTTGTCGTCGGCAGCCCGAACAGCTCGAACTCGAACCGGCTGCGCGAAGTGGCCCGCAAGATGGGCACGCCAGCGTACATGGTGGACCACGCGGACCAGATCGATCCGGCCTGGCTGGAAGGCCACCAGCGCATCGGCGTCACGGCCGGGGCTTCGGCACCGGAAGTGCTGGTGCAGGCCGTCATCGACCGGCTGAAGGAACTGGGCGCGAAGAGCGTGCGGCCACTGGAAGGCGTCGAGGAGCACGTGACGTTCCCGCTGCCGAAAGGGCTGGCGTAATCGCGCGCCGGGCGCCGAAACAACATTATTGCTATTTCTTCTCCCAAAGGGTGTCCCCGCTCTGAATATTGTTTAGAATTGCTCCGATTTTTCCACGTTTAGTTTTAGTCAAGAATCGCTATCATGTCGAACGCTTGGAAAAATCACGGTTCCGGCTGCTTTTTGCTCGGCGGCGGAACACTTCGATTCACGCAACAGGTGCAAGCGCCGCCATCCACCATGGCGACAACGTAACCTGGCATCACGCGGCGGCACTGCGGGCTACGCCCGAAGTGCCGTTTTTATTACGCGGCATCGTCGCGCATTGAAGGGGAGCTGAACGGGAGCATGGATACCTTTATCCAACAAATTATCAACGGGCTGGTGCTGGGCAGCATGTATGCCCTCGTCGCCCTCGGCTACACCATGGTGTACGGTGTGCTGAACCTGATCAACTTCGCCCACGGCGACGTGCTGATGATCGGCGCCATGATCGGCCTGACGATCCTGAACATCCTCGGCGCCCACTTCCCCGAACTGAACGGCTGGGTGCAACTGGCCATCGCCATTGCCGGCGCGATTCCGTGCTGCATGGTCGTCAACATCCTGATCGAACGCATCGCCTACCGCCGCCTGCGCAATGCGCCCCGGCTGGCACCGCTGATCACGGCGATCGGCGTGTCGATCCTGCTGCAGACGTTCGCGATGATGATCTGGGGCCGCAACCCGCTGCCGTTCCCGCAACTGCTGTCCACCGACCCGATCGCCGTCGGCGGCGCCGTCATCAGCGTCACGCAGATCCTGCTGCTGGCGCTGGCCGCGCTGTCGATGGGCGGCCTCGTGCTGCTGGTGGAAAAAACCAAGATGGGCCGCGCGATGCGCGCCGTGGCCGAGAATCCCCGCGTCGCCGGCCTGATGGGCGTCGACTCGAACAAGGTGATCGTCTACACGTTCGCCATCGGCGCCGCACTGGCTGCCGTGGCCGGCGTGATGTGGGGCGCGAACTACGCGTCGATCCAGTTCGCGATGGGCTTCGTGCCCGGCCTGAAAGCCTTCTCGGCCGCGGTGCTGGGCGGCATCGGCAATATCTACGGTGCGATGATCGGCGGCATCGTCCTCGGCATCATCGAGAGCCTGGGCGCCGGCTATATCGGCGACCTGACGGGCGGCTTCCTGGGGTCCAACTACCAGGACATTTTCGCGTTCATCGTGCTGATCCTCGTGCTGACGGTGCGTCCGTCCGGCATCATGGGCGAGCGCGTGGCCGACCGCGCTTAAGGAGATCACATGGCACTCCTCGACTTCAATACCTCGCGCAATCCGAAGAAAGCCTTCGTCAGCATGGGCGTCGTGCTCGTCCTGATGATCGTGTTCCCGTTCTTTGCCCAGCAGTTCGGCAACTCGTGGGTGCGCATCGCCGACCTGGCGCTGCTGTACATCATGCTGGCGCTGGGGCTGAACATCGTCGTCGGCTTTGCCGGCCTGCTCGATCTGGGCTACATCGCGTTCTACGCATTGGGCGCCTACATGACGGGCATCCTTGCATCGCCGCAGTTCGCCGCGCTGATCGAGTCGATGATCGCGCTGCATCCGGCGATCGGCGAAGGGCTGGCCGCCGTCATGGGCGAAGAGATCCGCACCAACGGCATCCACCTGTCCGTGTGGTTCATCGTGCCGCTGGCCGCCGCGCTGGCCGGCGTGTTCGGCGCCATTCTCGGCGCGCCGACGCTGAAACTGCGCGGCGACTACCTGGCCATCGTCACGCTGGGCTTCGGCGAGATCATCCGCATCTTCATGAACAACCTGAACGACCCGATCAACATCACCAACGGGCCGCAGGGCATCAACCTGATCGATTCCATCAAGGTGTTCGGCGTGGATCTGGCCGGCGAGCCCGGTTCCAGCGCGATGGTCGACGTGGGCGGTTTCCACATCCCGTCCGTCAATGCGTATTACTTCCTGTTCCTGCTGCTGACGATCGCCACGATCTTCATCACGAGCCGCATGCAGCACTCCCGCCTGGGCCGCGCCTGGGTGGCGATTCGCGAAGACGAGATCGCGGCCAAGGCCATGGGCATCAATACCCGCAACGTGAAGCTGCTGGCGTTCTCGATGGGCGCCACGTTCGGTGGCGTGTCCGGTGCGATGTTCGCGTCGTTCCAGGGCTTCGTGTCGCCGGAATCGTTCTCGCTGACGGAGTCGATCGCCGTGCTGGCCATGGTGGTGCTGGGCGGCATCGGCCACATTCCTGGCGTCGTGCTGGGCGGTGCGCTGCTGGCGGCATTGCCGGAGGTGCTGCGCCACGTCGTCGAACCGGTGCAGCAGCAGCTGTTCGGCAAGGTGCTGATCGAGGCGGAAGTGCTGCGCCAGCTGCTGTACGGCCTGGCGATGGTCGTCATCATGCTGTATCGCCCGGCGGGATTGTGGCCGGCACCGAAGCATGAAGACCGTCCGGATGGCGATTCGGACACGAAGTCGCAGTCGACCGGCGTCGTGCCCGCGTAAGGAAACAAGATGAGCGAAGAAGTCATTCTCAGTATCAAGGGCGTCAACAAGCGCTTCGGCGGCCTGCAGGCGCTGACGGACGTCGGCATCACCATCAAGCGCGGCCAGATCTACGGCCTGATCGGCCCGAACGGCGCCGGCAAGACCACGTTCTTCAACGTGATCACCGGCCTGTACCAGCCGGATACCGGCACGTTCGAGCTGGCCGGCAAGCCCTATTCGCCGTCCGCACCGCATGCGGTGGCCAAGGCGGGCATTGCCCGCACGTTCCAGAACATCCGGCTGTTCGGCGAGATGACGGCGCTGGAAAACGTCATGGTCGGCCGCCACGTGCGTTCGCACCAGGGCGTGTTCGGCGCGATCTTCCGCCACAAGGCGGCGCGCGAGGAAGAAGCATCGATCCGCCGCCGCGCGCAGGAGCTGCTGGACTTCGTCGGCATCGGCCAGTTCGCCAGCCGCACGTCCAAGTTCCTGTCCTACGGCGACCAGCGCCGGCTGGAAATCGCCCGCGCACTGGCCACCGATCCGCAGCTGCTGGCGCTGGACGAACCGGCCGCCGGCATGAACGCGACGGAAAAGCTGGCGCTGCGCGAACTGCTCGTCAAGATCAAGGCCGAGGGCAAGACCGTGCTGCTGATCGAGCACGACGTCAAGATGATGATGAGCATGTGCGACCGCATCACGGTGCTGGAATACGGCAAGCCGATCGCGGAAGGACTGCCGCACGAAATTCAAAGCAACCAGGCCGTCATCGACGCCTATCTGGGAGGATCGCACTGATGGTCGCGAATGTTTTAAAAATCGCGGGCCTGAAGGTGGCCTACGGCGGCATCAAGGCCGTGAAGGGCATCGACCTGGAAGTGAACGAAGGCGAGCTGGTGACGCTGATCGGCGCGAACGGCGCCGGCAAGACGACGACGCTGAAAGCGATTACCGGCACGCTGCCGGCGTGCAAGGTCGAGGGCACGATCGCGTACCTGGGCGAGTCGATGAAGGGAATGCAGAGCTTCCACCTCGTCGAGAAGAAGCTGGCGATGGTGCCGGAAGGCCGCGGCGTGTTCACGCGCATGACCATCACGGAAAACCTGATGATGGGCGCCTACACGCGCGACGACAAGGCCGGCATCGATGCCGACATCGCCAAGTGGTTCGACATCTTCCCCCGCCTGAAGGAACGCGCGGGCCAGCTGGCTGGTACGCTGTCCGGCGGCGAACAGCAGATGCTGGCGATGGCGCGCGCGCTGATGTGCCACCCGCACCTGCTGCTGCTGGACGAGCCGTCGATGGGCCTGTCACCGATCATGGTGGACAAGATCTTCGAAGTGATCCGCGACGTGTCGAAGCAGGGCATCACGGTGCTGCTGGTCGAACAGAACGCCAAGCTGGCGCTGCAGGCCGCCGACCGCGGCTACGTGATGGACTCCGGCGTCATCACGATGACCGGCAACGCCGCCGACATGCTCAACGACCCGCGCGTGAAGGCGGCTTACCTGGGCGAATAGTTGCCAGAAAACCGGTGACAGGCACCATTTTTGGAGAAATGTTTCCAAAAAAACGGAGTCTGTCACCGGTTTATTTTTTTAAGCGACCAGCTGCGCGAAGCGGGCGATGTCCACGTTGCCGCCGCTGATCAGGATACCCACTTTTTTACCCTGCAGCTGGTCCTTCATCGCGCGGGCGGCGGCGAGGGACAGGGCGCCCGTCGGCTCGGCCACGATCTTCATCCGCGCCGCATAGAAGCGCATCTCTTCCACCAGTTGCGCATCGCTGACGGTGAGGATGTCGTCCACGTCGCGGCGGATGATCGGGAAGGTCAGGTGGCCCAGGTGCTGGGTCTGCGCGCCGTCGGCGATGGTTTGCGGCGTGTCGATGTGGACGATGCTGCCGCTGCGGAACGATTGCTGGCCGTCGTTGCCCGCTTCCGGCTCCACGCCGAACAGCTTGCACCGGGGCGACAGTGCGCGCGTCGACAGGGCCGAGCCGGACAGCAGCCCGCCGCCGCCCAGCGGCACGAACAGCACATCCAGTTCGCCCACTTCCTCGAACAATTCCTTTGCCGCCGTGCCCTGGCCGGCGATCACATCGGCATGGTCGTAGGGCGGGATCAGCGTCAGCCCGTGTTTCTCGGCCAGGTCGCGGCCGATCTGTTCGCGGTCTTCCTTGTAGCGGTCATAGGTGACGACGGTGGCGCCATAGCCCCGCGTGGCGGCGACCTTGGCGGCCGGCGCGTCGAGCGGCATGACGATCGTGGCCGGAATGCCCATCAGCTTGGCCGACAGCGCGATCGCCTGCGCGTGATTGCCGGACGAGAAGGCAACCACGCCCGCTTTCCGCTGCGCCGCATCGAACTTGGCCAGCGCATTGTAGGCGCCGCGGAACTTGAAGGCGCCCATCCGCTGCAGGTTCTCCGCCTTGAAGAACAGTTGCGCGCCCAGTTGCTCGTTGGCCGTGCGCGACGTCAGCACCGGCGTGCGGTGCGCGTGGCCCGCGATGCGGCCGGCGGCTGCGATTACATCGTCGTAGGTTGGCAGGAGAGGTTCGCTCATCGTGTTGGTCCTTGTGAAGTTTGAATGGTTACCACGGCCACGGCACCGAAGTGCCCGCACCCGAGGCCAGCGCCTGTTGGTACAGCATGCGCGCCACAGTCAGGTCCTGCAGAGCGATGCCCGTCATGTCGAAGATGGTGATGTCGGTGGCAGCGCGTGACGACGGTGCGACCAGCAACGCACCCAGTTCGTTGGCGACGGTCTCGGGTGCCCATTGCAGTTCGCCCAGCATGCGGGCCTGCGCCAGATCGTCCACCCACACGCGGGCGCTTGGCACCAGGCCGTCCGGCAATTCGCGCTTGCCGCGGGTGTCGGTGCCCACGGCGTTGATGTGCGTGCCGGGCTGCACGGCGGCCGCATCGAACAGCGCGCCGCGGCCGGTGGTGGCGGTGACGATCACGTCGCTGGCGGCCACCGTCTCATTGGGCGACGCGCCTGGCGCTATGTCGCAGCGCTGCGCGAAGCGCGCCTCGAAGGCGTGGTCGCGGCGGCCATCGGAAGTCAGGTAGCGCACCGTCTCCAGCGCGGGCAGCACGCGTAACGCGTAGTCGACGTTGGCGGCGCCCTGTACGCCGGTGCCGAAGACGCACAGCCGGCGGCTGTCCGGCCGTGCCAGTGCACGCAGGCCCACGCCGCCGGCCGCAGCGGTGCGTTCGGTGGTGACGGCATTGCCGTCGATGATCGCCTGCGGCCGCCCCGTCGCCGGGTCGAACAGCATGATCGTGGCCTGATGGCCGTCGCCGCCCAATGCGCGGTTGCCGGGCCAGAAGCCGGCCGCCTTGAAGCCCAGTAAATCCTGCGATGGTACGGCGCCGGACTTGATGCCGAACACGCCTTGCGGCAGCCGTTCGCGCACCAGCGGATACAGCTGGCCATCGCCGGACGCATGCAGCACGAACGCTTCATGCACGGCATCGAGCACGGCTTCGGGCAGCAGCAGCGCGGCCGTGGCGTCGCGGTCAAGAAGAAGGAGGGTGGCGTCAGCGGGCATCGTTATACACCGTCGCGCGCGAGACGCCCAGTTGGGTTGCCACGGTTTCCATGGCGCGCCGCACATCCGTCAGGCCCGCCTCTTTCAGTTCGCGCAGCAGCGCGCGGCGTTCCTCGCCCTTCAGCGCGTGCGCCGTGGTGCCGTGCCGCGCGGCGAACTGCTCGATGTGGCGGCGGATCGCATCCGTGCCCACCGGTTCCAGCGTTTCCGCGACGGGCGCGCCGTCGGTGCGCACGAACTGGCCCAGCATCGCTTCGACGGCGCGGAACTGGCCGACATCCACGTTCAGGCACAGCGAAGCGATGTAGCGGCCGCTGCTGTCGCGGATGCCGATCGACGTGCTCTTGGCGGGCCGGCCGTCCGGGAACCGGTTCGGATAGTTCGCCACGACCTGCGCGTAGGCGGGATCGGCGATCCGCGCCAGGCCCAGCTCGGTGGCCGCATCGCCCGCCGCACGGCCGGACTGGTTGTTGTGGATGGCCAGCACCGTGTGCTCCGGATCGAGCAGGTCGTGCAGCACCACTTCGCAGAATGGCGCCAGCGTCTGCCCCAGGCCGGCGGCGACGTGCTGCAACTGTTCCAGCAGATGTTGTTGTTCAGGGGTTCGCATGTAGACAGATTATCCGATTCTGGAAAAAATGTATACCGCCCGATGGGAGAGGGTTTCCTGTAAAACAGGGTCTGTCCCTGTTTTACAGGAAACAAAACTGCGGACGAAAAAAAGCCCCGGAAGTTTCCGGGGCCCTGAAGACATCCGCTTGAATAGGATCCACGAATGCCGAGGAGACCTGGTGAAGCGATGATGCTCGTTGCCGGCGCGAGGCCGGCGGGAATTACTTGGCGCCGGCGGCGACCGGGGCGGCCTTGACGGCGGCGGAGAACTGGCTCACGGCGGCGTTCACGTTGGCTTCGATTGCGTCGGCGGCTTGCTTGGTGGTGCGGGTCAGTTGTTCGTAACCGGCGTTGGCGCTGCCCAGTGCGGACTTGAACAGGGCCACGGCGCTTTCCGTGCCGGCCGGGGCGTTCTTGCTCACTTCGTCGACCAGCGAGATCACCTTGCGGTTCGTTTCCAGGATCTGCGCTTCGGCAGCCTTGGAGAACTCGGCGGTGGTGCCGGAAGCGATCGATGCCAGGTGGCGGCCGTAGGCAATGGCTTTCTCGGCGTTCGGCTGGGCCTGGGCGGCGCTCAGCGAGAAGAATTCCTGTGGATCTTTGGCGGACAGCAGCTGCTTGGCCGCGGCCGACGATTCTTCCAGCGACGCCTTGGCGGCCGTCAGGTTCAGGTCGACCAGCTTTTCAACGCCTTCAAAGGCCTTGTTGGTCAGCGACGAGAAGATTGCGAACTGGCTTTCGAAGTTGGCCTTGGTCGCATTGGAAAATTGCTCAGGAATCGCAAACATGTAGTTCTCCAGAAGATGAATGAACGTTGGTGGAAGCTTTTGGAATCAGCCATTGTGCAACGCAACATGGGCGATTCTACGGACCCCGCAGAAATAGTCAAGCAAATTTGGTGCATCCAAGCTAATAAAAGCGGCATATTTTGTGCATTGCACAAGGGTATTATATAAAAAGCTTATATAAGTTATTGCTCGCATGCACTTTTTTGGGGCATCGGCCTACTGCGGCGCCAGGAGTGCCATGCTAGACTGTCCAGATGCCCGATTCATCGATAGCGCCGCCGGCGCGCCACGCCTTCCTGTCGCCGGTACCGCTGTTCTTTGTTTTCCTGTGGAGCACCGGCTTCATCGTGGCCAAATTCGGCTTGCCCTATGCGCCGCCGCTGACGTTCCTGCTGCTGCGTTTCATCGGCGTGCTGCTGGTGCTGGTGCCGCTGGTGCTGTGGTTGAAGGCGCCGTGGCCAGCGGGTCGGATAGCCCACGTGGCCGTCGCGGGCGTGTTGATGCATGCGGGTTATCTGTCCGGCGTGTGGTGCGTGATCAAGCTGGGCATGCCGGCCGGACTGTCGGCGCTGATCGTCGGCATGCAGCCCATCCTGACGGCGTTTGCCGCGCCGCTGATTGGCGAGCGCGTCCGGCCGAAGCAGTGGCTGGGTTTGCTGTTCGGCATCGCCGGCGTCGCCTGCGTCGTGTATGCCAAGATTTCGCTGGCCGGGTTGTCGTGGCCGGCGATTGCGCTGTGCCTGGGTGCGCTGGTGTCGATCACGGCCGGCACGCTGTACCAGAAGCGCTGGTGTCCGTCGTTCGACGTGCGCACCGGCACCGTGATCCAGTTTGCCGCGTCGTTCGTCGTCGTGTTGCCGTTCGCCATTGCCTTCGAGGCGTTGACGCCGGCCTTGCAGGCGGTGGACTGGACGCCCCGTTTCATCGGCTCGCTGCTGTGGTCGGTGCTGGCGCTGTCGATCGGCGCCATCTTCCTGCTGTTCGCGCTGATCCGCCGCAGCGACGCCACGCAGGTGACGAGCCTGCTTTACCTGACGCCGCCCACGACGGCGCTGATGGCCTGGCTGCTGTTCGGCGAGGCGTTCAGCGCGCTGGGCGCGGCCGGCATGGTGCTGGCCGTGATCGGCGTGTTCTTTGTCGTCAAGAAATAGGAGCCCCATGATCCAGTCATCCGCCCAGCAGGCCGTCGATTTCGCCATCACGTCGCGCCGCTCGATCCGTGCCTTCCTGCCCGCACCCGTCGCCCGCGAGGACATCGCGGCGATCCTCGACGTGGCACGCCGCGCGCCGTCCGGCACCAACACGCAACCGTGGAAAGTCTATGTGGTGACGGGCGAGGGGCGGGAAGCGCTGTGCGAACGCCTCACCGCGGCCTACCGCGATCCGGCGCAGAACAGCGAGCATCACGAGGAATATGCCTACTACCCGCGCGAGTGGAAGTCGCCGTACGTGGACCGCCGCCGCAAGGTGGGCTGGGACCTGTATGCGCTGCTGGGCCTGACGCGCGACAACAAGGACGGCATGGCCGCCCAGCATGCCCGCAACTACCGCTTCTTCGACGCACCCGTCGGCCTGATCTTCACGATCGACCGCGTGATGGAGCAGGGCTCGTGGCTGGACTACGGCATGTTCCTGCAGAACATCATGGTGGCGGCGCGGGGCCGCGGCCTGGACACCTGTCCGCAGGCCGCCTTCACGCAATTCCATCGAATCATTGCGGATCAGCTGTCCATGCCCGACAATGAAATGGTGGTGTGCGGGATGGCCCTCGGTTATGCCGACCCGGCCCGGATCGAGAACACGCTGGTGACGGAACGGGAGCCGGTCGACGGCTTTGTTAAATTTGTCGATGGTTAACAAATGCATGCCGTTCGTTGCTCCGCTACGTCAACTGCGTAATCAAGGTGGCAAGCAATGTCAGGGTTCGGGCCGGAAAAGGTGAAATCCGCTTGCGGCAGATCTTCATTTTGCTACACTGCAACGAACGATGATCGGGGAAGAGATGAAAAAACTTGTACTTGCCGCGCTGGTGTCCGCGCTGTGTTTATCGGTACCGTTCTCGGTTGTCCAGGCCGCTGACGCGAACCAGGCCGTCGTCAAGAAGGCGCCGGCCAAGAAAGCTGTCAAGAAAGCCGGTGTGCGCCGCCAGGCCGCCGCGCAACCGCGCGACAAGGTCGTGCGCCGCGTCGTCACCGTGCGGGGCAAGAAAAAAGCCGTCTACCAGCGCCAGACCCGCGTGGCCGCCGCCGCACCGGGCCGTCCGACCATGGGCGACCTGGCCGGCCTGAACCTGACCCGCGATCCGCTCGACCTGAAGTCGAACGTGGCCCTCGTCATCGACCAGAACAATGCCGAAGTGCTGTTCGAAAAGAACGCCGGCGTGGCGCTGCCGATCGCGTCGATCACCAAGATGATGACGGGCCTCGTCGTCGTCGAAGCGGGTCTCGACATGGATGAAATGCTGACCGTCACCGACGACGACGTCGACCGCGAAAAATTCTCCAGCTCGCGCCTGACCGTGGGCGACCGCCTGACCCGCCGCAACATGCTGCACATTGCCCTGATGAGCTCGGAAAACCGCGCCGCGTCCGCACTGGGCCGCAACTACCCGGGCGGCTTGCCGGCCTTCGTGGAAGCGATGAACGCCAAGGCGCAGGGCCTGGGCATGACGGACACGCATTACGCCGACTCCACCGGCCTGAACAAGCAGAACGTGGCCAGCGCGCGCGACCTGGCCAAGCTGGCGATGGCCGCCTACGAGCACCCGATGCTGCGTGAATTCTCCACGGACGCGAAGGCCATCGTCGAACGCAACGGCCGCCCCGTGCAGTTCGGCACGACCAACGGTCTCGTCGTGCCCAGCTCGGGCTGGCAGATCGGCCTGCAGAAAACCGGTTATATCAACGAGGCGGGGCGCTGCGTGCTGATGCAGGCCGTCGTCGAAGGCCGCGCCGTGATCATGGTGCTGCTCGATGCGAAGGGCACCGCGGCCCGCGTGGCCGATGCGATGCGCATGAAGAAATGGCTGACAGCGCTGAAACCGGCCGGCTTCTCGGAATCCGCCGGTGCCGGCGCGCCGGGCATCGGTGTCATGAGCCCGATCGGCGGCGGCAGCGTTCAGTCCCCGGTCGGCATGTAACCCAGCGTGGCGGAAATCTGGTTGGCGGTATCGACCAGGTCGTCCAGCCAGTCTTCCTGCAGGCGGTCGGCCGGCGCCGAGATCGACAGGCCGGCCACCAGCTTGCCGCTGTCGTCGCGGATGCCGGCCGCCATGCAGCGCACGCCCAGTTCCAGTTCCTCGTTATCGCGCGCATAGCCGCGCGAGCGCACCAGCGACAGCTCGCGCTCCAGCCGCGTCAGATCCGTGATCGAATTCTTGTTGTGACCCGCCAGTCCCGTCCGCGTGGCATAGGCGCGGATCGCCTTCGGCTCGTCCACCGACAGGAACAGCTTGCCGGTCGACGTCAGGTGCAGCGGCCCCCGGCCGCCGATGGCACGCACCACCTGCATGCCGGAACGCTCGGAAAATGCCCGGTCGATGTACACGATCTCGTCGCCCTGGCGCACCGACAGGTTGATGGTCTGCTGCGTCTTCTTGTGCAGCGAGCGCATGAAGTCCAGCGCCGCTTCGCGCACGGACAGCCGGCTCTTCACCACATTCCCAAGTTCCAGCAGCCGCATGCCGAGGCGGTAGGTGCCTGGTTCGATGCGGTCGACGAAACGGGTCAGCACCATGTCGTTGAGGATGCGGTGCGCCGTGGACGGATGCAGGCCGGAAACCTTCGACAATTCCTTCAGGCTGACCGGGTCCGGATATTTCGCCAGCGCATCGAGCAGCGACACCATGCGTTCGATCACCTGGATGGTGGTTTTCTGGCCCGGGACGGATTCGATTTTCATGATGTGGTTGGTGCGGTGCAGTATCTGTCACACTTTATACCATGATGTGAAAAAAAGGGGAATCGCCGGCCCGCTCGACAGCATTGTTCCGGGGCTATAATCACGGACGATCAAATGTTTCCATAGAACCAATGACCCAGCCTGTCAGCGAATTCAAGAGCAAGAGCGGCCTGAAGCGCATCATGTGCGCCGTCGTGTACTCGGCCGACGGCCTGAAAGCCGCCTGGCGCGGCGAGCAGGCGTTCCGCCAGGAGCTGATGCTGTTCGTGCCGGGCGCCATCGCGGCGATGCTGCTGCCCGTGTCGAGCTTCCAGAAGCTGGCGCTGATTGCCGTGCTGGTGCTGGTGCTGATCGTCGAGCTGATCAATTCGGCCATCGAGGCGGTGGTGGACCGCGTGTCGCTGGAACGGCATCCGCTGTCGAAGAACGCCAAGGATTTCGGCAGTGCCGCCGTGATGCTGGCTTGCCTGCTGGCC
>DKJA01000194.1:2322-6129 GCA_002454505.1 Oxalobacteraceae bacterium UBA6704 | reverse complement strand
TCGAAGTCGGCCGGCTCGGTCTGCACCGGACGCACTTCCAGCGGGCTGAATGCGGCGGTGGCCGTGGCCCGGTAAGCCTTGCCGTCCACGTCCGCCGTGACGATGCACCGCACGAAGCCAGGCTTCGTCTGTGCCGGCACCGGCAGCGACAGCCCTTCCTGCGGTACCACGGCCGTGCGCTCCGCGCCTTCCAGCATGTCCGGCCCGACGCGGTAGGTGACGCGAATGCCGTCGGCCGGATACGGCGTCGCCGCGACCTTGATGACGAAGGTGGCCGGCTCGCCAACGCGATAGGTCCAGTCGGGATGGGCCAGGCTCACCTGCAGCGGCGCGTCGGGATAGGATGCTGCGAGCACGGTGACATCGGAAGGGGCGGCGGCGCTGGCCGCTGCCGCTGCGAACCATTGGGCCGCCGCGAGCAGGCTGGCGGCGAAGAGCGTCGATACGGAGATTTTTTTCATGCGCTTCCTGGCGAAAGTTCGTGTGACGCGGCTCGGGACGGGCGCGCCGGCTCATCGATGATAACGGATGGCGGGCGCGCGCAGCGCGAGGCCGCGGCAACGATCACATTGTTGAGCAAGAATGGCCAGCCCGGCCAGGTTCCGTTAAACTGGCCTGACCAATTACAACAGGGGACAAGCAATGCCGGGACTGAACGGGGGGCTCGCGCTGGCCTGCGCCGCGCTGATGGCCACCACGGCCAATGCCGCGGACGAAGTGCGGATCGAGGCCGGTGCGCCGGTGCGCATCATCGGCGCGGCCCCCGCCGATGCGTATGTGGAAGCGCGCTTCCGGCCCATGACGGCCGGCGACGGCAAGCTGTATGTCGTGGGCCGCTATCAGGACGAAGCAAACTGGTACGGCGCCGGCCTGGCCTACCAGCCGGCCATGGGCCGCATGCGCATCGAGATCGTCCGCATGAAGGATGGCCAGGTGATGCCGTTGAAGCAGTTTGGCCGGGCCGCGGCCACGGACGGGCGCCCGCATACGGTGCGGCTGGAGATGAGCGGTTCGACGCTGACCGCCTATCTGGATGGCGAACGGATCACCGCCGTTGTCGATGACGGCTTGCCGCTGCCCGGCCGCTACGGCGTCGTGGCCACCGGCGCAGCATTTGAAGCCAGCACGCCGGTGACCGGCGACGCGGCGCTGAAACCGGCGCGGCTGGCGCTGGCACGTGCGCCGCAGCAGGTGCAGCTTGCCGTCGGCGATGCGGCCGTCTGGCTGCCTGTCAGTGCGCTGGGCCCGTTCCGCCTGCCGCAGACGGTACCGGTGCCGGCCAGCCGCTTCCTGACGCAAAGCGCGGTGCAGGATGGCGCCGCGGCAGCGACGGGCGCACGTGCAATCCATTTCAACGCCGCGACCGCGAACCCGGGCCTGCTGCATGCGCGGGTGGAGAAGGGCGGCGTGATGCTGACTCCCCGCGCTGCCGGCGCGACGACGGTGACGCTGACCAGCGCCGACGATCCCAATGTGTTCACGGTGGTGGACGTGGCGATAGCCGCGGTCAGCAAACCCGCAGGCGCCGGCTACAGGCTGGCGGGCGCCGTCACGCCGCGCATCGCCGAGCGCGACGTGCCGGCGGACACGCCGCTGCGCCTGCGTTTCGACGGCGTGCCGGCGCTGGGCACGTCGGGCGGAGCCATCCGCGTCTTTCGCAAGCGCGATGGCATGCTGGCCGATACGATACGCACCAGCGGCGAAGCAGACCGGCTGGGCTACGCCGGCCAGCCGTTCCGCCGCGCGCTGCGGCTGCAGCCCATCGTCATCGAGGGCAACGAAGCCATCGTCCACCTGCACAGCGCGAAGCTGCAGCCGGGCGAAGCGTACGTGATGACGGTCGATGCCGGCGTCTTCGAGGGCACGGTCGCCGGCCAGCCGTTCAAAGGCATTGCGCGCGAACAGGGCTGGACGTTCGGTACGCGCCAGCACGCACCGCGCGGCACACGTCTTGTGGTGGACGACGATGGCCCGGCCGATTTCCGCACCGTGCAGGGCGCGTTGAACCACGCGATGCAGAGCGTGTCGCGCAGCACGCCGGTGACGGTCGACATCCGCAACGGCCGCTATCAGGAACAGCTGTACCTGCGCTCGAAGGACAACGTGACGCTGCGTGGCGAAAGCCGCGACGGCGTGGTGATCGAGGCACGGAACAGCGACGGCATCAATCCCGGTTCCGGCACGGCGCAGGAGGCGCATTCGCCCGGCATCACCGGCGGCCGCGCGCTGTTCCTGATCGAGGATGCCGACATGGTCACGCTCGACACGCTCACCCTTCGCAACAGCACGCTGCGCGCCACGCCCACCGGCGGGCAGGCGGAAACGCTGTTCTTCAACAGCGAGGGCCGCCTCGTCGCGAAGAACGCCAGCTTCTACAGCGAGCAGGACACGGTCCAGGTGCGCGGCTACGCCTGGTTCTACCGGTCGCTCGTCGCCGGCAACGTCGACTTCATCTGGGGGAACAACCGCGCGGCGCTGTTCGAGCAGAGCGAGCTGCGCACGGTCGGCGACAGCGGCAACGCCACAAGCGGCGGGTACCTGCTGCAGGCCCGCACCGTGTCGGCGCAGGACAGGGGCTTCATGTTCGTGCAGAGCCGGCTCACGCACGGGCCGGGGCCGAACGGCAACGACGTGCCGGCCGGCGCCACGTGGCTGGCGCGCAGTCCCGGCTATGCGAACACGTGGGATCACGTGGCATTCATCGACTGCCGCATGGGGCCGCACATTGCGGCCGCCGGCTGGTCTGGCCCCGGCACGGGCAGGCAGCCGGCGCCGAATCCGCTGGCGGCCAGCGCCACGGCGGGGTGGCGCGAATATGGCACGATGGATCTGGACGGACAGCCGCTGGACCTGAGCCGGCGTGTGCATGGCCGCGTGCTGACTGCGGAAGAAGCCAAGGCCGCCTACAGCACGCGTGCCGCGTTCTTTGCCGGCTTCGATGGCGGCAAGGGCTGGGATCCGCAGCCCTGACTGCACATCGGGCATTATGCCCACGACCTGACCAGCGCCTCCGCCTCCTCGATCAGGAAATCCTTGAACGCACTGGCCGCCGGCGACAAGCGCCGCGCGGTCAGGTGCGTGATGTGCCAGTGCCGCACGATCGGCAGGCCGTCGATATCGAGCAGTACCAGGTGGCCCGTCGTGAGTTCCTGGCGCGTCGTGCGCAGCGACAGGAAGCTCATGCCCATGCCCGCCATCACGGCCTGCTTGATCGTCTCGTTGCTGGGCATTTCCATCACGATGCGGGGGCGCACGTGGTGTTCCGCGAACAGCCGCTCCATCGCGTGACGGGTGCCGGAGCCCGGCTCGCGGACGACAAATTCCTGCTCGTTCAGTATCGCGATCGGCGCATTGCGGCGGCGCGACAGCGGATGCTCCGGCGCGCACACGACGCCCAGCGGATTGCTGGCAAACGGTGCGGCCACGCAGTCGATGGCATCGGGCGCACGGCCCATGATCACCAGGTCCACCTCGTTGCGCATCAACAGCGCCATGATGCTGTCGCGGTTGTGGATCTGCAGCGTCACGTCGATGTCCGGGAACTTGCGGCGGAAGCGCACCAGCAGCATCGGCACGAAGTACTTGGCCGTGCTGACCATCGCCAGGTGCACGCGGCCCTTGTGCAGGCCGCGCCGGGCCGCCATCGCATCGTCGAGCTGGCGCAGCTGGCCCACGGCGGCCACCGCGTACTGCTCGAATTCCTGCCCCGCCTCCGTGAGGCGGATCGTGCGGCCGATCTGTTCGTACAGGGGCAGGCCAAAGATGTCTTCCAGCTGGCGCAGCTGCATCGACACGGCCGGCTGCGTC
>DKJA01000194.1:1840-2123 GCA_002454505.1 Oxalobacteraceae bacterium UBA6704 | reverse complement strand
CGACACGGCCGGCTGCGTCACGTGCAGCACCTCGGCCGTGCGCGAGATGGACAGCTGGCGCGCCATTTCCAGAAAGGTGTCGAGCTGGCGTAGGGTGTATCGGCGCATCCGGCAAGCCTCCATAAGGAAGAACTGATGTTCGCTGCAGATTTGCTGATTAGACCTGATGGTAGTGCCTTCCTATAGTGGTGTCCATGGGGCCGACGAGGCCCGGGCAGGAAAACCACGGGAGAACACCATGGCGGCAGATGGGGCAATGGAAATTACTGACACACGGAAACGT
>DKJA01000194.1:1385-1648 GCA_002454505.1 Oxalobacteraceae bacterium UBA6704 | reverse complement strand
ATTCGGCCGGCGTGCTGAAATACGCGCAGATGGGGTACTGGAATCCCGATTACGTGCCGCAGGAAACCGATGTGCTGGCTGTGTTCCGCATCACGCCGCAGGACGGCGTCGACCCGGTGGAAGCGGCGGCAGCCGTGGCTGGCGAATCGTCCACGGCCACGTGGACGGTCGTGTGGACCGACCGGCTGACGGCCTGCGACCGCTACCGGGCCAAGGCCTACCGCGTCGATCCCGTGCCGAACAATCCCGGCCAGTATTTCTGC
>DKJA01000194.1:753-1213 GCA_002454505.1 Oxalobacteraceae bacterium UBA6704 | reverse complement strand
GGATCGCCTATGACCTGGCGCTGTTCGAGGAGGGCTCGATCGCTAACGTGACGGCATCCATCATCGGCAATGTGTTCAGCTTCAAGCCCCTGAAGGCGGCGCGGCTGGAGGACATGCGCTTCCCGGTCGCCTACGTCAAGACGTTTGCCGGGCCGCCGACCGGCATCATCGTCGAACGGGAGCGGCTCGACAAGTTCGGCCGCCCGCTGCTGGGCGCGACGACGAAGCCGAAGCTGGGCCTGTCCGGCCGCAACTACGGGCGCGTGGTGTACGAAGGCCTGCGCGGCGGCCTCGATTTCATGAAGGACGACGAGAACATCAACTCGCAGCCGTTCATGCACTGGCGCGACCGCTTCCTGTTCGTGATGGAGGCCGTGAACCGCGCGGTGGCCGCGACCGGCGAGATCAAGGGTCATTACCTGAACGTCACGGCCGGCACGATGGAAGAGATGTACCGGCG
>DKJA01000194.1:0-537 GCA_002454505.1 Oxalobacteraceae bacterium UBA6704 | reverse complement strand
CGGGGCTGGACGGCGATCCAGTCGATGTCGCACTGGTGCCGGCAGAACGACATGGTGCTGCACATGCACCGGGCCGGCCACGGCACCTACACGCGGCAGAAGAACCACGGCGTGTCGTTCCGCGTGATCGCCAAGTGGTTGCGGCTGTGCGGCGTCGATCACCTGCACGCCGGCACGGCGGTCGGCAAGCTGGAAGGCGACCCGATGACGGTGCAGGGCTACTACAACGTCTGCCGCGACACGCATACCCTAACGGATCTGGCGCGCGGGATCTTTTTCGACCAGGACTGGGGCGCGCTGCGCAAGGTGATGCCGGTGGCGTCCGGCGGCATCCACGCGGGGCAGATGCACCAGCTGCTCGACCTGTTCGGCGACGACGTGGTGCTGCAGTTCGGCGGCGGCACGATCGGCCATCCGGACGGCATCCAGGCGGGCGCCACGGCCAACCGCGTGGCACTGGAAGCGATGGTCCTGGCGCGCAACGAGGGCAGCGACATCAGGGAGGAAGGGCCGGCCATCCTGCGCGATGCGGCGCGC
>DKJA01000193.1 GCA_002454505.1 Oxalobacteraceae bacterium UBA6704 | reverse complement strand
GCGATCCGGCAGTCCCCGCTCAAACCGCCGAAAAATCCAGCTCCGTGCCGGTAGCCGCAGCAATCTGCTCCTTCGTCACCTCCGGCGCCAGCTCGACCACCTTCAGGCCCGTCTCCGTCACTTCCAGCACGCCCAGGTCCGTAATCACCAGATCCACCACGCCGACACCCGTCAGCGGCAGATCGCACTGCTTCAGCAGTTTATGGGACGTGGTGCCATCCTTCGCAGTGGCCACGTGCTCCATCAGCACGACGACCTTCTTGACGCCGGCGACCAGGTCCATCGCGCCGCCCATGCCCTTGACCATCTTGCCGGGGATCATCCAGTTCGCCAGATCGCCCTTCTCCGACACCTGCATGGCGCCGAGGATGGCCAGGTTGATCTTGCCGCCGCGGATCATGCCGAACGAGTCCGCCGAACTGAAGTAGGACGAGCCGGGCAGCGCCGTCACCGTCTGCTTGCCGGCGTTGATCAGGTCCGCATCCACCTCGTCATCCGTGGGGAACGGGCCGATGCCCAGCAGCCCGTTCTCGGACTGCAGGAACACTTCGATATCCGACGGCACATAATTGGCCACCAGCGTGGGCAGGCCGATGCCCAGGTTGACGTAGAAGCCATCCTGCAGCTCCTTGGCTGCGCGGGCAGCCATTTGATCGCGAGTCCATGCCATGTCAGTCTCCTAATCTGCTCATTCTGCCGCGCGGATGGTGCGCTGTTCGATGCGCTTTTCCGGCGTGGGGTTGTGCACGATGCGGTGCACGAAGATGCCGGGCGTGTGGACGCTGTCCGGATCGATGTCGCCGGTCTCGACCAGCTCTTCCACTTCGACCACCGTCACCTTGCCGGACGC
This sequence comes from Oxalobacteraceae bacterium UBA6704, assembly GCA_002454505.1. Classification (GTDB taxonomy): domain Bacteria; phylum Pseudomonadota; class Gammaproteobacteria; order Burkholderiales; family Burkholderiaceae_D; genus Rugamonas. Next base: position 11,531 of record DKJA01000193.1, on the reverse strand, counting down.
GGCCACGTTCGGGTTGAAGTTGCGGGCGGTCTTGCGGAACACGAGGTTGCCCGATTTATCGGCCTTCCAGGCCTTCACGAGCGCCACGTCGGCCACCAGGCTTTTTTCCATCACGTATTGCTCGCCATCGAATTCGCGGATTTCCTTGCCGTCGGCCACGATCGTGCCGACACCGGTTTTCGTGAAGAAGGCGGGAATGCCGGCGCCGCCGGCGCGCAGTTTCTCGGCCAGCGTGCCCTGCGGCGTGAACTCCAGTTCCAGCTCGCCGGCCAGGTACTGGCGGGCGAATTCCTTGTTCTCGCCGACATACGAAGCGATCATCTTCCTGATCTGGCGGGTTTCCAGCAGCTGGCCCAGGCCGAAGCCATCGACGCCGGCGTTATTGGAAATGGCGGTCAGCCCCTTCACGCCGGAATCGCGCAGCGCGCCGATCAGCGCCTCGGGAATGCCGCACAGGCCGAAGCCGCCCACGGCAACGGTCTGCCCGTCCTGCACGATGCCGGCCAGCGCCGACTGCGCGTCGGGATACACTTTGTTCATTGTTGCCCCCTTCTTTGATAAGCTTAGGCGGGACGCACGCCCCGCACGCAATGGCGTTCCAGCATAGTTTACGCACACGGAAAGTACAATACAGTAGAAATACCTGCAACACCGCCACCCCATAAAAAAACCGCGAGACGCCATGAATGCCCCCTATGAGATCGACTACGAGACCATCTTCAGGTTCGCGCCGGTGGGCATGTGCATTTCCGTGCACCGGGTCATTCAGTCCAGCAACGATGCATTGACGTCGATGTTCGGCTACGGCCATGGCGCGCTCGACGGCGCCTCGTTCGCCGTGCTGTACCCGACGATGGACGAATTCGTCCGCACCGGCCACCGCATCGGCCCGATCATGAACACGCGGGGCCGCTATTCGGACGAGCGCATCATGCGCCGCGCCGACGGCGAACTGTTCTGGTGCCACGTGACGGGCCGCGCGCTGGACCTGGCGGAACCGCTGGGCGCGGGTGTGTGGACGTTCGAGGATGTCAGCGAAAAGCGCCCCGTCTCGGCCGAACTGACGCCGCGCGAGCGGGAGATCGCCGCCTTTCTCGTCGAGGGGAAGACCAGCAAGATGATTGCGCGGGAGACGGATCTGTCACCGCGCACGGTGGAAATGCACCGCGCCAAGCTGATGCGCAAGTTCGGCGCGGCCACTTCCAGCGAGCTGGTGCATAAGCTGGTGGGAACGGTGAGGTAGGTGGGGACTGTCCCCGCAGGGGACTGTCCCCGGGGTTGTTCTTCTTTGATCTCTCCGAGCCTGCAACGCCGCAAAGTCAACATCAACCCCGGGGACAGTCCCTTGCAGGGACAGTCCCCGCCCATATCACTGCGCAGTCATCCCATCATCCGCCGAAATCACGGCGCCATTGATGAAGTGCGCATCCTCGCCGGCCAGCAGCAACAGCAGGCCGTCCAGGTCCTCCGGCTTGCCCGGCCGCTTGCGGGGCAGCATCTCGATCAGGCGGCGGCCCTGTTCGCTGGCGAAATAATCCTCGTTGATCTCGGTGGAGATGTAGCCGGGGCAGATGGCGTTGGTGTTGATGCCGTATTTGCCCCACTCCACCGCCATCGCCTTGGTCATCTGGATGACGCCCGCCTTGCTCATGCAGTACACGCCGATCTGCGGCAGCACGCGCAGGCCGGCCACGGAGGCGATGTTGATGATACGGTGCTGCTTTTTCGGGTCGCCCTTGGCGCGCGCGATCATCCGCTTGGCCGCTTCCTGGGCCACGAAGAAGGCGCCGCGCAGGTTGGTGTCCATGATGAAGCCGTAGTCTTCCGGCGTCACGTCCAGCAGCCGCTGCGTGGTCGACACGCCCGAGTTGTTGACGAGGATGTCGATCGGCCCCGCCTCCGTTTCCGCGTGGGCGATGGCCGACTTGATGCTGGCGTAATCGGTGACGTCCAGCGCCACCACGTGGGCGGCGCCGCCGTCCGCCTCGATCTCCGCGCGCAGCTCCTTCAACCGTTCGGTGCGGCGCGACGCCAGCACCACCTGCGCGCCGGCACTGGCCAGCACCTTGGCAAACCGTGCGCCCAGCCCGCTGGATGCACCGGTGATCAGGGCGATCTTGCCCTCGAAATTGACTTCTATGCCCACGGGCAGCTCCTTTCGTCTCTGTAGCGCCAATGATGTCACAAATTGCCAATATTAGACGGGAACATCTAATACAATGCCGTTGCATTTGAGCGCGAAAAAGAGCACACTCGTTCTAATTTAGCTCGATTTACCTATTACTATAAGAACCCTATGACAAATCTCGTTGAACAATATGGGCCGCGCGAGGCGATGGAATACGATGTGGTGGTCGTCGGCGGCGGTCCCGCCGGCCTGGCCGCTGCCATCCGCGTCAAGCAGCTGGCCCAGGAGAAGGGGCAGGAGATTTCCGTGGTCGTGCTGGAAAAAGGCGGCGAGCTGGGCGCCCACATCCTGTCCGGCGCCGTGATGGACCCGCGCGCCCTGGATGAACTGATCCCCGACTGGAAGGAAAAAGGCGCGCCGCTCAATACGCCCGTCACGGAAGACCGCGTGCTGTTCCTGACCGAAACCAAGGCGTTCCAGACGCCGAATTTCATGGTGCCGAAGTGCCTGGAAAATCACGGCAACTATGTGATCTCGCTGGGCAATGTCGTGCGCTGGCTGGGCCAGCAGGCGGAAGCACTGGGCGTGGAAATCTTCCCCGGCTTCCCGGCCGCCGAGATCCTGTACAACGAGGACGGCTCCGTCAAGGGCGTCGCCACCGGCAATATGGGCGTGAAGCGGGACGGCGAGCCGGGCCCCGACTTCCAGCTGGGCATGGAACTGCACGGCAAGTACACGCTGTTCGCCGAGGGCTCGCGCGGTCACCTGGGCAAGCAGCTGATGGCCAAATATGACCTGAACAAGGGCAAGGACCCGCAGGCCTACGGCATCGGCATCAAGGAACTGTGGGAGATCGACCCGGCCAAGCACAAGCCGGGGCTGGTCATCCACACGTCCGGCTGGCCGCTGGCCCACGACGTCTATGGCGGCTCGTTCCTGTACCACCTGGAAAACAACCAGGTCGTCGTCGGCTACGTGGTCGGCCTGAACTACCAGAATCCCTACCTGTCGCCGTACGAGGAATTCCAGCGCTATAAAACGCATCCGGCCATCCGCGGCTTCTTCGAAGGCGCCAAGCGCATCTCGTACGGCGCGCGGGCGATCACGGCCGGTGGCCTGCAGTCGCTGCCGAAGCTCGTCTTCCCGGGCGGCGCATTGCTGGGCTGCGATGCCGGCTTCCTCAACATGAGCCGCATCAAGGGCAGCCACGCGGCGATCAAGTCGGGCGCGCTGGCCGCCGAGGCGCTGGTCGACGCGCTGGCCGCCAGCCGCCAGCACGACGAGCTGGCCGCCTACCCGGCCGCCTTCGAGCAATCCTGGCTGCACGAGGAACTGCACGTGGCACGCAACGTCAAGCAGTACCTGAACAAGGGCCTGGTGTACGGCTCCATCATGACGGGCATCGACCAGATCGTGTTCCGTGGCAAGGCACCATGGACGCTGCACCACACCACGCCGGACCATGCCTGCCTGAAGCCGGCCAGCAATTACCAGCCGATTGTCTATCCGAAGCCGGACGGCAAGCTGACCTTCGACAAGCTGTCGTCCGTGTTCATCTCGAACACGAACCATGCGGAAGACCAGCCGATCCACCTGACGCTGAAGAACCCGGCCGTGCCGGTGGACGTCAACCTGGCCCAGTATGCGGGCCCCGAGCAGCGCTACTGCCCGGCCGGCGTGTACGAATTCGTCAGGAACGACGACGGCGGCGACCGCCTGCAGATCAACGCGCAGAACTGCGTGCACTGCAAGACGTGCGACATCAAGGATCCCACGCAGAACATCGTGTGGGTGACGCCGGAGGGCGGCGGCGGGCCGAACTATCCGAACATGTGATTCGGACAAGCTTTTGACAGCGCGACGCCGGGGTTTCCCGGCGTTGTGTTTTTTACCTCAAAACGTCGCCGAAAGAAAAATCGAAAAAAACTTCAAAAATTTCCGCATGGCATTTAATGTCCGCTTCGGATCGGTCGTCTTGTACTTCTGAGAGCGCAGAAAAGCGGCTCTACGACGAACAACCTACCGGAGTAACGAAAATGCTGAGCCTTCACACCAACAACGCTGCACTGTCCGCCCAAGGCGCCATCTCCCGCACCCAGACCGCCCTGTCCACGTCGCAGACCCGCCTGTCGACCGGCTACCGCATCAACTCGGCAATGGACGACGCCGCCGGCCTGCAGATCGCCACGCGTCTGAAAACCCAGACGAGCGGCATGACGGTTGCAATGCGCAACACCCAGAACTCGATCTCCATGCTGCAGACCGCCGAAGGCGCGCTGGACGAAACGACGAACATCCTGACCCGCATGAAAGACCTGGCAACCCAGGCAGCCGACGGCTCGTCGACCGACAAGGACCAGACGGCAATGCAGGCCGAGTTCGACTCCCTGACGAGCGAACTGTCCAACATCATGGCCAACACCAAGTTCGGCGGCACGAACCTGCTGCGCAACGATGCAACCGGCAAGCTGAACGCCGCCATCACGTTCCAGATCGGCGCCGACTCGGCAGAAACGATGGCCGCCAACTTCGTGACCGAACTGACCGCCGTGCACACCGACATCGGCGCCGCCACCGCGGCCCAGTACAACGGCGCCACCGGTGCAGCTTCCGGTGCCGGCACGCAGATCTCGGCTGGTACCGACGCGGTTGCCGGCGCGACCGCCGCCAACCTCACGATCGGCACGCTGTCCACCGCCATCGACTCCGTCGCTGCGCTGCGTTCGAAAATCGGTGCCGTGTCGAACCGTCTGGACCACGTCAACAACAACCTGTCCAACATCTCGACCAACACCCAGGCTGCAACCGGCCGCATCATGGACGTCGACTTCGCTTCGGAATCGGCCACGATGACCTCCAGCCAGATGCTGCTGCAAGCCGGTACGGCCATGCTGAAGCAGTCGAACAGCCAGTCGTCGCTGGTCCTGTCCCTGCTGCAATAATCGTCGCAGCCCGACCGGTCGCCAGGCCGGTCGCAAGGCAGACACAGGAGCCAACCGGACTACCCGGTTGGCTTTTTTTTATGACCGCATGTTAAGCTGCCGCCATGGCCATCGACCGCGTAACCCCCTCCTCTTCGACGCTGACGATCCCCGAACGGATCGCCCGCGAGCAGCCCGGCCAGCACGTCCCCATCCCGCCGGTGGCGCGGGCGCCGGACGACGCGCCGCAGTTCGCGCTCGATTCGGGCCTGCCCGCGGCCGTGGGCGCGCTGGTGGACGCGCTGAGCGGCAAGCAGTCCGCCGCCGCCGCGGTACCGGCCGCTGCGCTGGCCGCCAAGGCGGCCGCCGAGGCGCTGCTGGGCGAAGCGCTGTCGATGCAGCCGAACCAGGTGTTCGCGTCGCGCCAGCTGACCTGGCATGCGCCCGAGCCGTCGGCAATGGCGATGTCGTGGATGGTCATGATCCGCACGTATGCGGAACAGCGCACGGCGCTGATGCAGCAGACGCAGGGCCGCCATGTACCGGCCAGCCTGTTCCTGTCCGACCAGGCGCCGAACGTGCTGCGCGACGGCCGCGTGCCGCCGCAACTGGTGTCCGAACTGGAAGCATGGCGGTTTGCCGTGTACGCATGGGGCGCTGAAAAGCTCGTGCTGCGCGTGGTCGCGCGCGACCCGGGTGACGACGAAGACGATGGCCAGCCGCAGCGCCGCCGCCCGCGCGTGGCGCTGCGGCTGGAAGTGCACCTGCCCAGCCTGGGCAAGGTGGTGCTGCAGCTGGAACCGCAGGATGCTGGCGTACTGCTGGAAATCGGCGCGGCCCAGCGTGGCACGATGCAGTACATGCGCAGCCTGCTGCCGCAGATCGGCGCAATGGCCACCCGCTGCGGCCTGCGCATCGGCCGCGTGCGCCTGATGCGCGAACTGCCGCCGGCCGACACGCATCAGCCGACACCGGCCCAGATCGCGCTATTGACGGAACCGCTGTTCCGCACGATGGCCGAAGTGGCGCTGCTGCTGTCGCAGCCGCAGCCGGCCGACAAGCTGTTTCTCGAACCGAAAGTCTGACGGGGGCGCCGGCCCCCTCCCCTCCAAATATCAGCCGAATGCGGCAACGATCGCGGCAACCTCGCGCCGCAGCAGCGTCGCATTGAAACTGATTTCCACCACGCCGTTTTCCGGCGCACGGATGCGAATGCCCGCAGCCTGCAGCCGCTCGGCCAGGCCGGCCGCCCGGGCCGGCGCCACGTCGAGGAAGGCGATATTGGTGCCGTGCTCCACGCGCCGCACCCTGATGCCGTCGATGCGCGCCAGCCCCGCCAGCAGCTGCTCGCCGGCCGCCTGCACCGCCGCCATCCGCGTGGCGAAGCCGTCCAGCGCATCGAGCGCCGGCAAGGCGGCCTGCCAGCCGCGGTAGAGCGTGCCGCCGAACTGGTGACGCAGCGCGCGCGCCTTCGCCATCGCCGCCTTGGTACCGGACAGCACGCCGCCATACGGCGCCCCCAGGTATTTATAGAGCGATACGTAGACCGTGTCGAACGGCGCCGCATAACGCTGCACGTCGAAACCGGGCTGGCCGTGCATCAGCAGCAGCCGCGCGCCGTCCAGGTGCAGCGGGATGTTCCTGGCCCGCGCCAGTGCCGCGATCTCGTCGACCAGCCCCTGCGGCAGCGTGGCGCCATCGGCCCGCCGCACCGGGCTTTCCAGCGCGATGGCACCGACGCGGATCGGATACGGCCCCAGTTCGGCGCGGTCGATGGCGGCGCGCAGCTCGGCCAGCGTGGGCGCGGCGCGGCCGGGCGCCAGCGGCACCAGGTTGATGCCGGACAGCGTGGTGACGCTGTTCGATTCGTCGCGGTACAGGTGGCTTTCCTGCTGCACCAGCGCGTGCCGTTCTTCGCCGCACAGCAGCCGCAACGCGATGTGATTGGCCAGCGTGCCGGTGGGCAGCAGCACGGTGTCCTCCTTGCCGAGCAGTGCCGAAAAGCGCGCCTCCAGCTGCGTCACGGCGCCGCCGGCCAGGTAGGCGTCGGCCGGCCGCGGCAGCCGTTCGACCAGCTGCTGCAGATGGGCCAGCACGTCGGCAGCGGTGCGCGGGATGCCGTCGCCGGCCAGCACGATGGTGCGGTCTTCCACGGTTGCAGCCGGCGGCGCGGCCGCCGCATTCAGTGCCAGCAGCGGCAGGCCGGAGCCGAGGAACTGGCGGCGGTTCAGCGTCATCGCAACTCCTTCGCCGCAGGCCGCGGCATGTGGTCAACAAGTCAGATGGTCAGCCCACCGTGCCGATGATCGACACTTCGCGGTTCTCCGGCACCTCGTTATACGACAGCACGTTCAGCCCCGGCGCGAACAGCCGCGCATAGCGGGCCAGCAGCGGCCGGATCTGCGGCAGCACCAGCAGCAGCGGCGGCGTGGCCTGCTGCTTCATCTGCTCGCGCGCCACCGGCATGTTGACCTGCAGCTGGGCCAGCAGGTGCGGATCGATCGGGTAATTGTCCAGCACCACCTTGCCCGTCTGGCGGGCCTGGTTCAGCGAACCGAGCAGCATGTTTTCCAGCTCGCCGCCCAGGTTGAACGCCAGCATTTCCTTCTTCTGGCCGAACAGCCCGGCCACGATCTGGCGCCGCAGCGCGCAGCGCACCTCGGCGGCCAGCAGGATCGGGTCCTTGGTCGCTTCCGAGCTGTCCAGCAGCGTCGTGGCGATCGGCACGATGTCCTTCAGCGACACGTTCTCGGCCAGCAGCACGCGGAACACGCGCAGCAGCTGCGTGTGCGTCAGCGCCTTCTCCAGCGCGCTGCCCAGCTTCGGCGACAGCGCCGTCAGCCGCTCCAGCAGCGCCGCCACGTCCTCGTGGCGGAACAGCTCCGGCAGGTATTCGCGGATCAGCTTCGACACGTGCGTGGCGATCGCGCTGGGCGTCTCGATGACCTGGTAGCCCAGGCCCAGCGCCTGCGCCTTGTCGGCCACGTCGATCCACATGACCGGCATGCCGTAGGCCGGCTCGACGCCGGGAATGCCGTCGACCTGGCCGTACAGCTTCTGCGACGGGATCGCCATCAGCCGGTCCGGGAACACCTCGGCCTGGGCGATGGTGGCACCGCCCAGCACCACCGAGTATTGCGACGGCTTCAGGCCCAGGTCGTCGCGCACGCCGATCGGCGGCAGCACGAGGCCCATCGCTTCGGACAGGCTCTGGCGCACGCCGCGCACGCGCTTGGTCAGCACCTCGCCGTGCGCCTTGTCGATCAGGCCCACCAGCTTGTAGCCCAGCAGCACCTGCAGCGGTTGCACCACGGGCAGGCTCTGCCACTCCAGCTCGGCCGGCTTCTCGTCGCGCAGCGCCGCCTCGATGGCTTCGATCTGTTTCGTATCCGGCGCCGTGACGGTACGTTGCCGCATCCGGTAGCCCACGTAGCCCAGCGCCGCGGCAAACGACAGGAACGGCAGCCACGGCATGCCCGGCACGAGGCCCATGATGACCATCAGCGCCGACGCCGAGAACAGCACGTTCGGCGAGGCCAGCAGCTGGTTGGCCACGGTCTCCTCGAAGTCGCCCGCATCGGACACGCGGGTGACGATGATCGCCGCGGCGGCCGACAGCAGCAGCGCCGGGATCTGCGCGACGAGGCCGTCGCCGATGGTCAGCAGCGCGTACTGGCGGAACGCGTCGCCGAAGCTCATGTCCTGCATGATCGAACCGATCGCGACACCGCCGACCAGGTTGATGATCAGGATCAGGATCGACGCGATCGCATCGCCCCGCACGAACTTCGACGCGCCGTCCATGGCGCCGTAGAAGTCGGCCTCCATCGCCACGTCCTTGCGGCGCTGCTGGGCCTTGTCCTGGTTGATCAGGCCGGCGTTCAGGTCGGCATCGATGGCCATCTGCTTGCCGGGCAGCGCGTCCAGCGTGAAGCGCGCCGACACTTCCGAGATCCGCTCGGCGCCCTTGGTGACGACGGCGAAGTTGATGATCATCAGGATCACGAACACGACGAGGCCGACGACGAAATTGCCGCCGATGACGACGTTGCCGAACGCCTCGATGACGCGGCCGGCCGCATGGGTGCCCTCGTGGCCATGCAGCAGCACGACGCGGGTCGACGCCACGTTCAGCGTCAGCCGCAGCATCGTGGTGGCCAGGATCACCGTCGGGAACACCGAGAAGTCCAGCGGCCGCTTGGCCTGCACCGACACCAGGATGATGATCAGCGACAGCACGATATTGAACGTGAACAGCACGTCGAGCAGGATCGGCGGCAGCGGCAGGATGATCATCGCCAGGATGGACATCACGAACAGCGGCGTGGCGAACTTGTGGCGACGCATTTCCGCCAGCAGGCGGTTCAGGAAATTCATGTCGGAGTAACCTCACTCATCGATGGTGGTACGACTATCTGGTCGGGGAACGGCGGCAGCGCAGACCGGCCGCCGCTGCGAAAAGCTCTCAACTGCAGCACGTAGTGCAGCACCTGGGACACGGCCTGGTACAGCTGCGCGGGAATCTGCTGGTTGACCTGGCTGGTATTGTAGATGGCGCGCGCCAGCGGGGCCAGCGGCAGCACTTCGATCTGGTGTTCGGCGGCGATGCGGCGGATGTACAGCGCCATCTCGTCGACGCCCTTGGCAACCACGAACGGCGCCTCGGCGCGCGTGTCGTCGTACTTCAGCGCCACCGCGTAGTGCTCCGGGTTGACGATGACGACATCGGCCGTGGGCACCGTCTTGCGCGCGCTGCGCTGCGACATCGCCCGCTGCAGCTGGCGGATGCGGTTCTTCACTTCCGGCCGGCCTTCGCTGGTCTTGTGCTCTTCCTTCAGGTCCTGCTTGCTCATGCGCTGGTTGCGGGCAAAGAAGAACGCCTGCGCCGGCACGTCGACGATGGCGAACAGCACGAACACCATCACCAGCGCCATCAGGCCGTCCAGCATCATCGACGCGCCATTGACCATCGCCATGTTCAGCGGCATGCCCTGCAGCGCGGTGAATTCGCCCACCGATTCGCGCGCCATGTGCACCAGCACGGCGATCAGGATGCCCGCCTTGCCGATCGACAGCGCCGTCTCGAACGCATGCTTGCCGGAGAACAGCCGGCCCAGGTTCGAGGCCGGGCTCATGCGCGACAGCTTCGGCGCCAGGTTCTTGCTGGTCAGCACCCAGCCGCCCGGCACCATCGCGCCCAGCACGATGAACAGCGGCACGACGAACAGCGGCGCCACCATCTTCACCAGCAGCAGCATCGCCTCGAAGAACACGTCGGACATCGCGTTGGCGAGCGCGTCGCCCGCATCGAGCGGCACGAAGCTGGCGCCGAAGATGCCGCGGAAGTCGTCCAGGTAGCCGGGCAGCAGGAACACGAACAGCTTCAGGCTGACGAGGATACCGATCGCCGTCGCCAGGTCGCGCGAACGGACAACCTGCCCTTCCTCGCGCGACTTGCGCAGCTTCTGCTGTGACGCCTTTTCGCTCTTGTCGCCCGTCGAATTATCCGCCACGGCGCACCTCCTGCGGCAATTGCGTCCGCGCCGGCGCCGGCATCTGCTGGCGGATCATCTCCAGCACCTGGCCCGTCATGCGCGTGTAGTGATCGGGCACGAAGCGCACCACCTGCCCCAGCATCAGCAGGCCGAACAGCGTGATGACGGAAAAGCCCAGCGAAAACAGGTTCAGCGACGGCGCCACGCGGTTCAGGAAACCGAAGCCGATCTGCACCACCACCGTCGAGAACACGATCGGCAAGGCCAGCAGCACGGCCGCCGAAAAGATCCACGCCACGTTCCAGGCCACCGTCTGCAGCAGCAGGGGCGGATAGCCGCCGCCGACCGGCCAGGCCTTGAAGCTGGCCCCCAGCACATTGGCCAGCACCAGGTGGCCGTCGACGGCAAAGAAGATGATGATCGCCAGCATCGACAGCAGCGACGACACCACGTCCGACGATTGGCCGTTGAGCGGATCGTTCATGACGGCCATCGACAGGCCCATCTGCGACGAGACGAGGAAGCCCAGCACGGAGATCACCGACATCGCGAAATGAAATGCCAGTCCCAGCACGCCGCCCAGGATGGCCTGCTCCAGCGTGGCGGCGATCATCGCCATCGAGAACGGATTGTCGACCACCTGCATATGCCCCGTCACCGGCAGCATCACCACGGCGATCGTCAGCGAGATCAGCACGCGGATCGGCACCGGCACCATGGCATCGCCCAGCACCGGCGCGGCGGACAGCATGGCCATCGCGCGCACGAACGGCCACCACAGCGCGTTCAGCAGCGGCAGCAGGTTGGCGAGGACCTGTTCCACCGGCGTCAGCCGACCAGCGTGGCCGCGCGGGTGAACACCGACACGCAGTAATCCATCAGGTAGCCGGCCATCCAGCGGCCCGTCAGGATGATGGCCAGCAGCGTGATCAGGAGGCGCGGCAGGAACGACAGCGTCTGCTCGTTGATCTGCGTGGCGGCCTGGAA
>DKJA01000192.1 GCA_002454505.1 Oxalobacteraceae bacterium UBA6704 | reverse complement strand
CGCGCCGTTGCTGCTGGCTGCATAAGCTGCCGGGGCATGGGGCACTGTCCCCGCACGGGGGCTGTCCGCGGGGTTGCTTTGCACTCTGCCACCGATCAACAGAAAAGCAACCCCGGGGACAGGCCCCATGAACCCGGGGACAGTCCCCAGCCGCGGACCATTCCCAGCCGCGGGACAGTCCCCAGCCGCGGACCATTCCCAGCCGCGGACCAGTCCCAGCCGCGCCGTGCCTTTCCTACCTCGTCACCGCCCCGGCACGAAACCGGTGCCGCCACCGCAAACTGGTATTCCGGTGCACGCCCACCGACGCGGCGGCCGTGCGCACCGACATCGCATCGAGCAGGCACTCCAGGTAGGGCGGCCATTTGTCCTTGTGGCGCAGCCGCGCCAGCGGCGTGGCCGTCAGCGGATTGAACGTGCGGCGGCAGCCGGTGCAGCGGTAGCGGGGCAGGCCGTGGGCCTGGCCGTGGCGGTGGCATTTGGTGGTGCCGCAGTGCGGGCACACGGGGCGCACGATGGCGGCACGGATGGCCGCCGTTACCTGCGCCTGTGCGGCCGGGTCGTGCTCTGCCGTGGCAGAGCCGGGTTGGCGGTGGCACAGGTCGGCCAGTTCCGCGAGAAGGCGCTCGAAATCCAGGGTTTCCATGGTCGGCTCCGGTGAGGTCCTGACGGTATGACACCGGCAGTAGCCAAAAGTTCCGGAGCGCGCCAAGGCCGCGATACAAATTCTTTTGCATCGCATCATTCCTATGTACGGTAGCGAACAGTGAGAAGCCGTGCGCCTGCATAACATTGCCAGGAACATAATGTCAGTAGCGGCGGACCCATAGCCCGCCATCGCGAGGCTCTCTTGAACGAACACCTGAAACCGTGGGCCGGCGTCAGCGCCGGCTTCCAGGAAGCCGCTTCCGGCTCCGCCCCTCCCTTCGAAGACGACCTGCCACTGCGTGCCGAGCTCTACAGTGCACAGCAGATGGCCAACCATGGCCGCACGCTGGCCCAGGCGCATGTGCTGAGCAAGCGCGGCGGCGCCGACCGTCTGCTGTCCCGCCTGACCGCCAATGCCGCCCTGCTGCGCTCGACCGCCGACGAGCTGACGGCGGCCGTCAAGGAAGGCCGGCAGATCACGCCCGCCTCCGAATGGCTGCTGGATAACTATTACCTGATCGAAGAACAGATCCGCATCGCCCGGCGGCACCTGCCGAAGGATTACAGCAAGGAGCTGCCGCGCCTCGAGAAGGGCGCCGCGCCGGGCACGCCGCGCGTCTACAAGCTGGCGCTGGAAGTCATTGCCCATGGCGATGGCCGCGTCGATCCGGAAAGCCTGTGCCGCTTCGTCGAGGCTTACCAGGAAATCGCCCCGCTGCGCCTGGGCGAGCTGTGGGCGATCCCCATCATGCTGCGGCTGGCGCTGCTGGAAAACCTGCGCCGCGTGGCGGCCCGCGTGGCGGAGAACCGCTTCCAGCGCGACCTGGCCAACAGCTGGGCCGACCAGATGGTGGAGATCGCCGACAAGAACCCGTCCGGCCTGATCCTGATGGTGGCCGACATGGCCCGCTCGAACCCGCCCATCACCAGCGGCTTCGTGGCCGAGCTGGCGCGCCGGCTGCAGGGCCAGAGTCCCGCGCTGACGCTGGCGCTGACGTGGGTCACCTACCGGCTGGCCGAATCGGGCCAGACGATCGAACAGCAGATCCAGGCCGAGATCGGCCAGCAGGCGGCCGAGCAGGTGTCGATCGCCAACAGCATCGGCAGCCTGCGCTTCCTCGGCACGATGGACTGGCAGGAATTCGTCGAGACGATGAGCACCGTCGAGCGCACGCTGCGCGAAGATCCGGCCGGCGTGTACGGCGCGATGGAATTCTCCACGCGCGACCAGTACCGCCACGTGATCGAGCGCATCGCCCGCTGCTCCGCGCTGACCGAGGCGGAAGTGGCCCAGCAGGCGCTGGAACTGGCCCGCACGCACCAGGGCGGCGACGATCCGCGCCATGGCCACGTGGGCTTCTACCTGATCGGCAAGGGCGTGCTGCTGCTGGAGAAGAAGGCCGGGCAGCGCCGCAAGCCGGGCGAAGCCTTGCGCGCCACCATGCGTGCCGCGCCGCTGGCCTCCTACCTGGGCTCGATCGCCGCGTTGTCCCTCGTGGCCACCGGCCTGATGGTCGAACGGGCGATGCGCGACGGTGTCGCCGGCTGGGCCCTGGTGCTGCTGGGGATTCTCGGCCTGATGGGCAGCAGCCAGCTGGCGCTGGCGCTGGTGAACTGGGTCGCCACGCTGGTCACGCGGCCGCACCCGTTGCCCCGCATGGACTACAAGGAAGGCATTCCCTCCGATGCGCGCGCCGTCGTCGTCGTGCCGTCGCTGATCTACAGCCTCGAGAACGTCGACGAACTGTGCGAGCAGCTGGAAGTGCGCTTCCTCGCCAACCGCGATCCGAACCTGCATTTCTGCCTGCTGTCCGATTTCGCCGATGCGACAGCCGAAACGCTGCCCACCGATGCGGCCTTGCTGGAGCGGGCGCGTGCCTATATCGAACAGCTGAACGTCAAGTACGGCAGCGACGAAAACGCCGCGCCGTTCGTGCTGCTGCACCGCCCGCGGCTGTGGAACCCGGCCGAGCGCACGTGGATGGGCCACGAGCGCAAGCGGGGCAAGCTGGCCGACCTGAACCGCTTCCTGCGCGGCGGCGCGCGCGACAAGTTCTCGCTGGTCGTCGGGGAAACGGGCGCGCTGCACACCGTCAAATACGTGATCACGCTGGATGCGGACACGCAGCTGGCGCGCGACTCGGCGCGCCAGTTCATCGCCACGATGCGCCATCCGCTGAACCAGCCGCACGTCGACCACCGCCGCAACTGCGTGGTGGACGGCTACGGCATCCTGCAGCCGCGCGTCGCGGTCAGCCTGCCCAGCCCGGACGCGTCGCTGTACGAGCGGCTGTGCGGCGGCGAACCGGGCATCGACCCGTACACGCGCACCGTGTCCGACGTCTACCAGGACGTGTTTGCCGAAGGCTCGTTCATCGGCAAGGGCATCTACGATGTGGACGTGTTCGAGCAGGTGCTGGGCGAACGCTTCCCGGAAAACCGCGTGCTGTCGCACGACCTGCTGGAAGGCTGCTACCTGCGCGCCGGCCTGCTGTCGGACGCGCAGCTGTTCGAGCAGTATCCGCAGCGCTACCGCGACGACGTGAGCCGCCGCCAGCGGTGGATCCGCGGCGACTGGCAACTGGCCGGCTGGCTGGTCGGCAAGGTCAAGACGGCCACCGGCGCGCGCGAGAAGAATCCGCTGTCGGCGCTGTCGCGCTGGAAGCTGTTCGACAACTTGCGCCGCAGCCTCGTCGCGCCGGCGCTGACGCTGTCGCTGCTGCTGGCGTTTGCCGCGCTGCCGCACCCGTGGTTCTGGACGGCCGCCGTGCTGGCCATCATCTTCGTGCCGTCGCTGGTCGCGGCATTGTGGGACCTGTCGCACAAATCGCCGGACACCCTGTGGCGCCAGCACCTGCCGAACGCCTTCCGCCGCAGCGGCCTGCATTTCGCGCACGGCCTGCTGACACTGGTGTTCCTGCCTTACGAAGCGTGGTTCAGCCTCGATGCGATCGTGCGCACGGCCTGGCGCATGCTGGTGTCGAAGAAGCACCTGCTGCAGTGGCGCGCTTCCGCGCTGTCGCGCTCGAACGGCAGCATGACGGGCAGCTGGCGCACGATGTGGATCTCGCCGCTGCTGGCGCTGGTGGCCGGCGCCGCGCTGGCCAAATGGCGCATCGCGGCCTTCGAAGCGGCGACGATCTTCCTCGTCGCGTGGTTCGCCGCGCCGGTCGTGGCCTGGTGGATCAGCCGCCCGATCGCGCGCCTGCAGACGCAACTCTCGGGCAACCAGCGCCAGTTCCTGCATGCCGTGGCGCGCAAGACCTGGGCATGGTTCGACAGCTACGTGGGGCCGGACGACCACTGGCTGCCGCCCGATAACGTGCAGGAGCACCCGAGCACGGTGATCGCGCACCGCACGTCGCCGACCAATATCGGCATGGCGCTGCTGGCCAACGTGACGGCCTACGACTTCGGCTACATCACGCTGGCGCAGATGATGCAGCGCTCGCAGAACACGCTGGACACGATGGCCGAGCTGGAACGCTACCAGGGCCACTTCTACAACTGGTACGACACGCTGACGAAAAAACCGCTGCATCCCGTCTACGTGTCGACGGTGGACAGCGGCAACCTGGCCGGCCACCTGCTGACGCTGCAGGCGGGCCTGCTGAACGTGGCCGACGATGCGATCGTCGGCACGCAGGTCATGGACGGCATCGCCACCACCTATGCCGTGCTGCTGGAAGCCGTGCAGGCGGCCGGCGGCGCACAGCCGGAAGGCATGCAGGCGCTGCAGGAACGCGTGGCGCCATTGCAGCCGCTGTATCCGTCCAACCTGGCCGAGCTGCATGCCTATCTGGGCAATGCGACGGCGGCAGCGGAGAGCTTCCTGTCCGCGCCGGCGCTGGCCGCCGACGCCACGGTGCACATGTGGGCGGCCGCGCTGGCCGCGCAATGCCGCGCCGCGTTCGACGACCTGAACCTGCTGGCACCGTGGGTGGCGGCAGGCGCGGGCACCGTGTTCGATGCCGGCCTGCTGCGCATCCCGACGCTGCGCGAACTGGCCGCCTATCCCCAGGCCGGTGCGCAACTGTCCGACCTGGCGCCGGACGAACGCGTGCGCCGCGAACACCTGGGCGCGCTGGTGGAGCAGGGCGCCGCCGTCGCCCGCGAACGCATCGAAGCGCTGCAGCGCATGGCGACGCAGGCGCGCGACTTCGCGCAGGTCGATTACGGCTTCCTGTTCAACCGCACCACCAAACTGCTGGCGATCGGCTACAACGTCAGCGACCGCCGCCTCGACGCCAGCTATTACGACCTGCTGGCATCCGAAGTGCGGCTGGCCAGCTACGTGGCCGTCGCCCAGGGCCAGCTGCCGCAGGAGCACTGGTTCGCGCTGGGCCGCCAGCTGTGCATCGTGGCCGGCCAGCCGGTCTTGCTGTCGTGGAGCGGCTCGATGTTCGAGTACCTGATGCCGCTGCTGGTGATGCCGACCTATCCGGACACCTTGCTTGACCAGACCTACCACTCGGTGGTGGCGGCGCAGATCGAATACGGCCGCCAGCGCAACGTGCCGTGGGGTGTCTCCGAATCCGGCTACACCACCGTCGATGCGGCGATGAATTACCAGTACCGCGCGTTCGGCGTGCCGGGCACCGGCATGAAGCGGGGCCTGGCAGACGATCTTGTGATCGCACCGTATGCATCGATGATGGCGCTGATGGTGGAGCCGGATGCGGCCTGCCAGAACCTGGAAAAGATGGCCGCCCTCGGCTTCATGGGCCGCTACGGCTTCTACGAGGCGGTCGACTACACGCCGGCGCGGCTGCCGCGCGGCCAGGCCTTCTCGATCGTCAAGTCGTTCATGGTGCACCACCAGGGCATGGGCTTCCTGTCGCTGTCCTACCTGCTGCACGACCGGCCGATGCAGCGCCGCTTCGAATCCGACCCGATGCTGCAGTCGGCGCTGCTGATGCTGCAGGAACGCAGCCCGCGCATCGGCGCGTTCTATTCGACCAGTTCGGAACAGGCGGCGGCCGTGCGCACGTCGGGCGTCGACCAGGCGCAGCCGATGCGCGTGCTGACGCAGCCGAATTCGCCGGTGCCGGAAACCCAGCTGCTGTCGAACGGCCGCTACCACGTGATGGTCACCGCGGCCGGCGGCAGCTACAGCCGCTGGCGCGACCTGCAGGTGACCCGCTGGCGCGAAGACGCCACGCGCGACAACTGGGGCCAGTTCTGCTACGTCCGCGACGTCGAGGATGGCCACTTCTGGTCGAACACTTACCAGCCGACGCTGGCCGAGCCGGAAAAATACGAAGTGATCTTCTCCGAAGGCCGCGCCGAATTCCGCCGCCGCGACCGCGAGATCGACATCTATACGGAGATCGTCGTGTCGCCGGAAGACGACATCGAAATGCGCCGCCTGCGCGTGACGAACAATTCGTCGCGCGCCCGCACGATCGAGCTGACCAGCTTTGCCGAAGTGGTGATGGCGCCGGCGGCGGCCGATGCGGCCCACCCTGCGTTCTCGAAGCTGTTCGTGCAGACGGAGATCATTCCCGACGAAAGCGCGATCGTCTGCACGCGCCGCCCGCGCGGCAAGGGCGAGCACACGCCGGTGATGCTGCACCTGATGACGGTGCACGATGCCGAAGTGCTGGAAGTATCGTACGAGACGGACCGCGCCCACTTCATCGGCCGCGGCAACACGGCGCGCGCACCGCAGGCGCTGGTCGAACCGGGTCCGCTGGCCGGCGGCCACGGGTCCGTGCTGGATCCGGCGGTGGCGATCCGCTACCGCATCACGCTGGCGCCGGACCAGGTGGCCACCATCGACATCGCCACCGGCATGACGGACACGCGCGACGCGGCCCAGTACCTGATCGACAAATACCAGGACCGCCACATGGCGGACCGCGTGTTCGAACTGGCCTGGACGCACAGCCAGGTGGTGCTGCGCCAGCTGAACGCCAGCGAGGCGGACGGCCAGCTGTACAGCCGCCTGGCCAACCACGTGATCTATCCGAACGCCGCGCTGCGCGCCGATGCGTCTGTGCTGATCAAAAATCACCGGGGCCAGTCCGGCCTGTGGCCGTACGCGATTTCCGGCGACCTGCCGATCGTGCTGCTGCAGATCAAGGACTCGGCCAATATGGAGCTGGCCAAGCAGGTGGTGCAGGCCCACTCGTACTGGCGCCTGAAAGGTCTGGTCGTCGACCTGGTGATCTGGTTCGAAGACACGTCCGGCTACCGCCAGGCGCTGTACGACCAGATCATGGGCCTGATCGCGTCCGGCATCGATGCGCAGGCGATCGACCGGCCGGGCGGCGTGTTCGTGCGGCCGCTGGACCAGATCTCGGCCGAAGACCGCATCCTGCTGCAGACGGTGGCGCGCGTCATCGTCAGCGACGGCCGCGGCACGCTGGCCGACCAGATCAAGCGTTCCGGCCCGCCGGCGCTGCGCATGCCGCCGCTGCTGGCCGATGCCCGCGGCGAGTACGACGATGCGGGCCCGGTGACGCACGTGCCGCACAACCTGATCCTCACCAACGGCATCGGCGGCTTCACGCCGGACGGCCGCGAGTACGTCATCGTCACCGGCCCCGGCCGCCGCACGCCGGCACCGTGGTCGAACGTGCTGGCCAACGCGCAGTTCGGTACCGTCATTTCGGAAAGCGGCCAGGCCTACACGTGGCACGAGAATGCTCATGAGTTCCGCCTGACGCCGTGGCACAACGACCCGGTGTCCGATGCCAGCGGCGAAGCGTTCTACCTGCGCGACGAATCGAGCGGCCACTTCTGGTCGCCGACGCCGCTGCCGGCCCGCGGCGCCGGCGACTACGTGACGCGCCACGGCTTCGGCTACAGCGTGTTCGAGCATACCGAGGCGGGCATCACGTCCGCGCTGACGACCTACGTGGCGGGCGATGCGCCGGTCAAGTACACCGTGCTGAAGGTGCGCAACGATTCGCCGGTGGTGCGCAAGCTTTCCGCCACCGGTTACGTGGAATGGGTGCTGGGCGAGATGCGCTCGAAGTCGGGCATGCACGTGGTGACGGAAGTCGATCCCGTGACGGGCGCGATCCTGGCCCGCAATCCGTACAACACGGAGTTCTCCGGCCGCGTGGCGTTCTTCAATGCCGATGCGCCGACCCGCACGGTGACTGCCGACCGCACCGAGTTCCTCGGCCGGAACGGCACGCTGGCCACGCCGTCGGCGCTGCGACGGCAGCGGCTGTCCGGCAAGGTCGGTACCGGGCTCGATACCTGCGGCGCGATCCAGGTGCCGTTCGAACTGCAGCCGGGCGAGGAGCGCGAAATCGTGTTCGTGCTGGGCCTGGGCGGCCGCCGCAATGCCGACGCATCGACGATGGTGCAGAAACATGGCGGCGCCGGCGCGGCAAGCGAGGCGCTGGCGGCCGTCCATGCGCACTGGGATGCCACGCTGGGCGCGGTGCAGATCGCCACGCCGGAGCCGGCGCTGGACGTCATCGCCAACGGCTGGCTGATGTACCAGACCATCGCCTGCCGCCTGTGGGCGCGCAGCGGCTACTACCAGTCCGGCGGCGCGTTCGGCTTCCGCGACCAGCTGCAGGATGCGATGGCGATGGTGCACACCGAGCCGCACCTGCTGCGCGAGCACCTGATCCTGTGCGCGGCCCACCAGTTCGTCGAAGGCGACGTGCAGCACTGGTGGCATCCGCCGTCGGACCGGGGCGTGCGCACGCACTGCTCGGACGACTACCTGTGGCTGCCGCTGGCGGCGGCCCGCTACGTGCAGGTGACGGGCGACGCGTCCGTGCTGGACGAGCAGGCACATTACCTGGAAGGGCGCCCCGTCAAGCACGACGAGGATTCGTACTACGACATGCCGGCCCGCTCGCCGCAGTCCGGCGACCTGTACGAACACTGCGTCCGCGCCATCCGCAACGGCCTGCGCTTCGGCGTGCACGGCCTGCCGCTGATCGGTTCCTGCGACTGGAACGACGGCATGGACAAGGTCGGCGAGGAGGGCAAGGGCGAGAGCGTGTGGCTGGCCTGGTTCCTGTTCGACGTGCTGCAGCAGTTCGCCGTGGTGGCCGAAGCACGGGGCGACGCGTCGTTCGCGATCGAGTGCCGCG
This sequence comes from Oxalobacteraceae bacterium UBA6704, assembly GCA_002454505.1. Lineage (GTDB taxonomy): Bacteria > Pseudomonadota > Gammaproteobacteria > Burkholderiales > Burkholderiaceae_D > Rugamonas. Next base: position 28,096 of record DKJA01000192.1, on the reverse strand, counting down.
ACGAGGCGAAGAAGCTGGCCGCCAACGTCGAGCAGAACGCGTGGGACGGCCAGTGGTACCGCCGCGCCTACTTCGACGACGGCACGCCGCTCGGTTCGCACGACAGCGACGAATGCCAGATCGATTCGATCTCGCAGAGCTGGGGCATCCTGTCCGGCGCGGCCGATGCCGAGCGCGTGAAGGGCGCGATGGCGCAGGTCGACGAACGGCTGGTACGGCGCGACACGGGCCTGATCCAGCTGCTCGACCCGCCGTTCGACAAGGCCGACCCGAACCCCGGCTACATCCAGGGCTACGTGCCGGGCGTGCGCGAAAACGGCGGCCAGTACACGCATGCCGCGATCTGGACGGTAATGGCCTTCGCCAAGCTGGGCGAGACGGACAAGGCGTGGGAGCTGATGCGGATGATCAATCCGGTGCAGCACGGCAGCAGCGCGGAAGCCACCGCCATCTACAAGGTGGAACCGTATGTGGTGACGGCCGACGTGTATGCCGTCGAACCGCATGTGGGCCGCGGCGGCTGGAGCTGGTACACGGGATCGTCCGGCTGGATGTACCGGCTGGTGCTGGAGTCGCTGCTGGGCCTGACGCGCAATGGCGACCGTCTGTCGCTGGTGCCGCGCATGCCCGACGAGTGGGACGGCTTCACGCTCAGCTACCGCTACGGCGGCGCGCGCTACGTGGTGCGCGTATCGCGCGGCGACGCCTCACTGACGGTCGACGGCATCGCCCGGCCGGGCACCGACATCGTGCTGGTCGACGACGGCGAGGAGCACGAGGTGCTGCTGCGCGTGCCGCGCGCCGTGACCAATCCGGTGGCCTGACAAGCCCGCCCGCAAAACCGGCGACCCAAAACCGGTGACAGGCTCCATTTTCCAGGAAATATTTCCTTTTAATTGAAGCCTGTCACCGGTTTTTTTTTACGGCACTCGCTGAGTGCCGACGCCCATCTGCGTGGCGATCCGATGCGCCAGCTTCAAAAACGGTGACAGGCTCCATTTTCCAGGAAATATTTCCTTTTAAATGGAGCCTGTCACCGGTTTTTTTTTACAGCCCCACGGCCTGCCCGACGCCCATCAGCGTGGCAATCCCCAGCACCACGAAAATCACCGCGGCGATGCCGTGCACCAGCTTCAGGTTGACGGCGGTGGCTGCTTTCCGGCCGATGTACACGGCCGGCACGTTGGCCAGCATCATGCCCAGCGTGGTGCCCATCACCACGGCCGTCATGTCGTCGAAGCGGGCGGCCAGGGCGACGGTGGCGATCTGCGTCTTGTCGCCCATCTCGGCCAGGAAGAACGCGATCAGCGTGGCCATGAACACGCCATAGCGGCCGGTGGGCTTGTCGTCTTCGTCGATTTCGTCGGGGATCATGATCCACGCGGCCATCGCGATGAAGCCGATGCCCAGCACCCAGCGCAGCACGTCGGGACCGAGCAGGTTGGTGAGCCACGAGCCGACGGCGGCCGCGCAGAAGTGATTGACGATGGTGGCGACGAAAATGCCGGCAACGATGGGCAGGGGACGGCGGAACTGCGTGGCAAGGACGAAAGCGAGGAGCTGGGTCTTGTCGCCGATTTCTGCAAGGGCGACGATGCCTGACGAGACGAGGAATGCTTCCATGGAGTGACGAGGGCCGGACGTTAACCAAGGATCCACGGACGACCCCGGCCCTTCATAGACGGCCGCCCGAAGATCATTGGTCTCGCCAGGCCTTGCGGCTACCTGCACCACGGTGTTTTGCACCGATCATGTTGACGCAGGTTCTTCCGGGGGACGGAAGTCGGCTACTCCCCAAAGAACGGGGGCCATCATAACAGAAGCGGCTGGCGGCCTGGACAAAAAAACGGCGCCGGTATGCTATTCTGCACCGCGCCTGCGCCGGCGATCCCGGTGCCGCCAACAGACAATCACTAAGGAAGCATATGCAGAAACCTTCCACCTTGCGCTTTGCCGTCACCGCCGCACTGGCGCTGCTGGCGACTGCCGCAAACGCCCAGGACCCCCTGAGCTACGCCCGCTACAACGAAGTGCGCACGACCGACGTGCACCTGGACCTGAAGGCCGATTTCGGCAGCAGGACGCTGACCGGCTACGCCGAACTGACGCTCAACTGGCTCGACAAGAATGCCCGCACGCTGGTGCTCGACACGCGCCAGCTGTCGATCGCGCGCGTGCAGGTGCAGTACGACGACAAGACCTGGTCGCCCGTCTCCTACATGCTGGACAAGGCCGATGCGAAGAAGGGCCAGGCCCTGCGCATCTCGCTGTCGCGCCAGCCGAAGAAGGTGCGCGTGTTCTATCACACGGCCCCTACCGCCAGTGCGCTGCAGTGGATGACGCCGGCGCAGACGATGTCCGGCAAGCGCCCGTTCATGTTCAGCCAGTCCGAGCCGATCGATGCCCGTTCGTGGGCACCGGTGCAGGACACGCCGGCCGTGCGCTTCACGTACAGCGCGCGCATCCAGGCCCCGGCCGGCATGCGCGTGGTGATGAGCGCCGAGAACGACCAGCAGGGCACCGGCAAGGGCGGCTGGAACTTCCGCATGCCGCAGCCGATTCCATCGTACCTGCTGGCGATCGCCATCGGCGAGCTGGAAGTGCGCAATATCGGTCCCCGCTCCGCCGTCTACGCGGAACCGGCGCGCATCGAGGCCGCCGCGTTCGAGCTGGCCGATACCGAGAAGATGATCGCCGCCACCGAGAGCCTGTATGGCCCGTACCGGTGGGGCCGTTACGACATGATCGTGCTGCCGCCGTCGTTCCCCATCGGCGGCATGGAGAATCCGCGCATGACGTTCCTGACGCCGACGATGATCGCCGGCGACCGCAGCCTGAACGACCTGATCGCGCACGAACTGGCCCACTCGTGGTCCGGCAACCTGGTGACGAACGCGTCGTGGAAGCACTGGTGGCTCAACGAAGGCTTCACCACCTACGTGACCACGCGCGTGCTGGAAACGCTGTACGGCGCCGAAGTGGCCGACATGAACCTGCAGGTGGAGCAGGAAGAAGCCGTCGCCTCGCTGAAGGATATCCCGGTCGCCAAGCAGGCCTTGCTGACGCGCGATCCCGACGTCAATCCGGACACGTACACCGACGAAGCGCTGGCGTATCCGAAGGGCGCTTGGTTCCTGCGCACGCTGGAGCAGCGCGCCGGCCGCGACGTGTTCGACCCGTTCCTGCGCGGCTGGTTCGACCAGCATGCGTTCCAGTCGGCGACCACCGACCAGTTCCTCGCCTACCTGCGCACCAACCTGCTGGACAAGCATCCGGACGTGATGACGCAGGCCGAGCTGGACGAGTGGCTGTACGGTCCCGGCATCCCGGCCAATGCGCAGCGCGTCGTGTCGCAGCGCTTCCTCGCCGTCGATGCGCAGCGCGACTCGTGGCTGAAGGGCGAGCAGGTCACCGCCGACCTGACGGCACGCAGCTGGAGCGCCACCGAGTGGATGCACTTCCTGAACGATATCGACAACAAGGCCACCGCCGCGCAGCTGCGTGAACTGGACCAGACGTTCGCGCTGAAGACCAGCAAGAACAACGAGATCGCGTTCCGCTTCTACCTGGCGGCCGTGCATGCCGGCTACGACGTGCGCCCGCAGCTGAACGACTTCCTGATGTCGGTTGGCCGGCAGAAGTTCGTCGTGCCGCTGTACGCCGCGCTGCTGAAGAAGCCGGACGATGCGGCATGGGCGAAGGCGCTGTTCGTCAAGGCGCGCCCGCGCTATCACCCGGAAACGCAGAAGTCGGTCGATAAACTGGTCAAGAAATAAACGGAGTGCGGATGTTCCTGAAAAAACCTTTGGCGGCGCTCGTGCTGGGCGCCTGTGTCTCGCTGGGCGCGTCGGTCGGCGCGCCTGCCTTTGCGGCCGATGCCGTTGCTGATACTGCCACCACTGCGCCCGCGTTCGATCTGGCGCAGGACGTCAACCGCGTGCTGAAGACGTTCGACGTGCCCGGCATCGCGATCGCCATCGTCAAGGACGGCAAGGTCGTCGCCACGCAGGGCTTCGGCGTGCGCAAGCTGGGCGATCCGGCACCGGTGACGGCAAAGACGCTGTTCGAGGTCGCGTCGAACTCGAAGGCCTTCACGGCCGTGGCGCTGGCGAAGCTGGTGGATGAAGGCAAGCTGGCGTGGGACGATCCCGTGCAGAAGCACCTGCCCGACTTCCAGATGTACGACAGCTACGTGACGCGCGAGATGACCATCCGCGACCTGCTGGTGCACCGCAGCGGCCTGGGTCTCGGCGCGGGCGACCTGCTGTGGTGGCCGACGACGACGTTCTCCACGGACGAGATCATCCACAACCTGCGCAACGTGAAGCCGGCCACCAGCTTCCGTTCCGCCTACGCCTACGACAACCTGCTGTACATCGTGGCCGGCCGCATCGTCGCGCAGAAGGCCGGCAAGAGCTGGGGCGAAGCGGTGCAGCAGCAGATCCTCACGCCGCTGGGCATGACGGGCACTACCACCAGCGTGGCCGCGATGCTGCAGTCGCCTGACCATTCGGCGCCGCACAGCAAGATCAACGACAAGGTCTCGGTGGTCAAGCCCATGCCGGTCGATAATGCGGTGGGTGCCGTCGGCATCGACACGAATGCCGAGGATTTCGCCAAGTGGATGAACGTGCTGCTGGCCGGCGGCCAGCTGCCGGACAGCGACAAGCGCCTGTTCACGGCCGCGCAGGGCAAGGAAATCTGGACGCCCGTGACGCCGATGAAGATCAGCGAACCGAAGCCGGCATTGGCTGCGACCAGGCCGAACTTCTACTCGTACGGCCTGGGCTTCCAGGTGCGCGACTACCGCGGCCGCAAGCTGGTGATGCACGGCGGCGCGCTGCAGGGCTTTTATTCGCGCGTGCTGATGGTGCCGGACGAGAAGCTGGGCATCGCCATCTTCACCAATGCGGAGAACGGCGGCTCGATGACGGCGCTGCAGTGGCGGATCCTCGACCATTACCTGGGCGTGGCACCGACCGACTGGATCGGCATCATCGCGCAGCAGGAAAAGGAAGCGCACGAGAAGGAGCTGGCCAAGCTGGGCAAGGAGAAGGCCACGCGCGCCGCGTCGTCGAAGCCTTCGCTGGCCCGCACGGCATATGACGGCGAGTACAGCGACCCGTGGTACGGCAAGGTCGTCATCGCCCACGAAGGCAAGAAGCAGACGCTGACGTTCACCCGCACGCCGGACCTGACGGGCGAGCTGGAGCACTTCCAGCACGACACGTTCATCGTCCGCTGGAAGGAGCGCAACTTCAATGCGGATGCCTACGTGACGTTCGCTCTCAATCCTGACGGCTCGATCGACAGCGTGAAGATGAAGGCCATTTCGGCGGAGACGGATTTCAGTTACGACTTCCACGACCTGGCGCTGGTGCCAGTGAAGAAATGAGAATGGGGACTGTCCCTGCAAGGGACTGTCCCCGGGGTTGTTCTTCTTCTCAAGTAGACCAAAATTCAACCCCGGGGACAGGCCCCTGCGGGGACAGTCCCCTTACCCCGAAATTGTTACTTTGTCTGTAGCGCACACCACGAAATTCACGTAAGCGGATGTAACAGTGAGTTTCTGTGAGACTTTTTCATGTGCAAATGCAGCATAATCACTTACTTGTCATAAAGTGAAAGTTGCGTGGGCATGAATGAGCTGTTCTTTTCGGTAGTCGCCGTGTGCGGCTCGATGGTGGTGGGTTTCGTGGTCTTCTGCACTTTCATGAGCCGCCTCCAGCGCAAATAATTCCGAGCAGCCGCCGGCGCCCCGCGCCCGGCGGCTGTTTTCATGAGACCGTCAGGGTTTCACGAACTTCAGCGTCATGCGGTCGCTTTCGCCGATCGCCGCGTACTTGGCGCGGTCCACATCCTTGTTCGCATAGGTCGGCGGCAGCGCCCACACGCCGCCCTGGTGGTCGGCCTTGTCCTTCGGATTGGCGTTGACCTCCGACTTCGCGGCCAGCTTGAAGCCCGCACCCTCCGCCAGCTTGATCACATACGCCTCGTGCATATAGCCGGACGATGCCGTCGCGTCCTGCGTCTTCGACGCCGGCAGCCGGTGCTCGACGACGCCGAACACGCCGCCTGGTTTGAGCGTGTCGTACACGCTCTTGAACACGGCCTTCACGCGCGCATCGTCCTCGCCCATCCAGTTGTGGATGTTGCGGAAGGTGAGCACCATGTCCGCGCTGCCCTTCGGCGCATACGTGTACACGCCGTTGCCCGGTTCGAACGCACCCAGCTGCACCTTGCCGTACACGCCGGCGTTGGCATCGAGCTTCTGCTTGAAGCGCACGCCGCCGCGCGCCACGTTTTCCGATTTCGAGTCCGGCGTATTGCCGGCGGCGATCAGCTTGCCCTGGTCGCGCAGGTAGGGCGCGAGGATTTCCGTGTACCAGCCGCCGCCCGGCGCCAGTTCCACGACCGTCATGGTGGGCTTGATGCCGAAGAAGGTCAGCGTCTCGTAGGGATGGCGGAAGGTGTCGCGCTTGACGTTGTCGGGCGCGCGGTGGCTGGCACCGATGGCGGACTTCAGGGCGTCGTCGGCCAGCGCGGGTGCGCTGCAGGTTGCTGCGACCAGCGCGGCGGCGAGGATACGTTTCATGCGGATCTCCTTGTGATGTCGGTGGCGCGGATTGCCACCGCCGGTCGATGATCGTGCAATACCGGCAACGCGGTCAAGTGTCCGCACGGACGACCGCGGACACCGGGCGGACACCCGCCCCTCCCCCGGACGATGCATGCAAGCGATTTCTTTATGGCATGAAATTTGCGTTCAATGCGCCGCGGTTTGCTGGTATGGTTGCAAACGTTTTACGGGAAAAGCGGCAGCAGACCAATAGCAGGCGCAGCAAATGTAGCGGTTCAATTCACATTGGAGACTCCATGGAACGACGTGCATTTCTCAATCTCGGCCAACTGGCGCTCGGCACGATGCTGCTGCCGCCGTTCGGCCGGGCCATCGCGGCCGACGAGCTGCTGAAACCCGCGGATAACAAATTCAAGAAGATGCTGGCCGATACGGCGATGTCGGCGGCCACACAGGCCGGCGCCAGCTATTGCGACGTGCGCGTGGGCCGCTACCTGAACCAGTTCATCGTCACCCGCGACCTGAACATCGAGAACGTCACCAACACGGAGTCGGCCGGCGTCGGCGTGCGCGTGATTGCCGGCGGCGCGTATGGCTTCGCCGCCACCAACGACATGACGCCGGACGGCGTGGCCGGCGCCGCACGCCAGGCTGTTGCCATCGCCAAGGCGAATGCCAAGCTGCAGACCGAACCGGTGCAGCTTGCACCAACGCCGGGCGTCGGCGAAGTATCGTGGGCCACGCCGTTCAAGAAGGACTGGCGCGCCGTGCCGATCAAGGAAAAGGCCGAGCTGCTCCTGGCCGGCAACCGGGCCGGCATGGAAGGCGGCGCCTCGTTCATGCAGTCGATGCTGTTCCAGGTGAACCAGCAAAAATACTTCGCATCGACCGACGGCTCCTACATCGACCAGGACGTGCACCGCCTGTGGGTGCCGTTCACGGCCACCGCCGTCGACAAGGCCAGCGGCAAGTTCCGTTCGCGCGGCGGCCTGTCCACGCCGGTCGGCATGGGTTACGAATACCTCGACGCCCGCAAGGAGGACAAGTTCCAGGCCGCCGGCGGCGTCACCACGCTGTACCGCAACTCCTACGACCTGGTCGAAGACGCGCGCGCCGCCGGCAAGCAGGCCAAGCAGAAGCTGACGGCGAAATCCGTCCAGCCGGGCAAATACGACCTGGTGCTGTCACCGGAACACCTGTGGCTGACGATCCACGAATCGATCGGCCACGCCACCGAGCTGGATCGCGTGCTGGGCTACGAGGCGAACTACGCGGGCACCAGCTTCGCCACGCTGGACAAGTGGCAGTCGAAGAAATTCAAGTACGGCTCGGACCTCGTCAACATCGTGGCCGACAAGACCACGCCAGGTTCGCTGGGCGCCGTCGGCTACGACGACGAAGGCGTGCAGTGCAAGCGCTGGGACATCATCAAGGACGGCATCCTCGTCAACTACCAGGCCACGCGCGACCAGGCCCACATCATCGGCGAGAAGGCCTCGCACGGCTGCTCGTATGCGGACAACTGGAGCAGCGTGCAGTTCCAGCGCATGCCGAACGTGTCGCTGGAAGCGGGCAAGAAGCAGCTGACGCCCGACGAAATGATCAAGGACGTCAAGAACGGCATCTACATCGTCGGCGACGGTTCGTTCTCGATCGACCAGCAGCGCTACAACTTCCAGTTCGGCGGCCAGCTGTTCTTCGAGATCAAGAACGGCAAGATCACGCAGCCGCTGGAAGACGTGGCCTACCAGGCCAACACGCAGGAGTTCTGGAACGCCTGCAAGGCCACCTGCGACCAGCGCGACTGGCGCATGGGCGGCTCCTTCTTCGACGGCAAAGGCCAGCCGAGCCAGGTCAGCATCGTGTCGCACGGCGCGTCGACGACGCGCTTCAACGGCATCAATGTGATCAACACGGCCCGCAAGATCGCCTAACCGAGGACAGACCATGAAAATGTTGAACCAGGACGAAGCGAAGCGCATCACCGACAAGGTCTTGTCGCTGTCGAAAGCCGACGAATGCACGGTGACGATCGCCGGCAGCCGCACCGGCAATATCCGCTACGCGCGCAATGCCGTGTCCACCGCCGGCCTCGTCGAGGACACGCAGCTGAGCGTCTCTGTCGCCTACGGGAACAAGCAGGGCACGGCCAGCATCAATGAATTCGACGACAAGTCGCTGGAAAAAGTCGTCCGCCGCGCCGAGGACCTGGCGCGCCTCGCGCCGGAAAATCCGGAATTCATGCCGACGCCGGAAAAGACCGCGTTCAAGGCCACGCAGACGTTCAGCGCGAAGACGGATGCCATCGACCCCGAGTTCCGCGCCCAGGTCGCCGCGTACAGCATCGAGGCCTGCAAGAAGAACAGGCTGGTGGCGGCCGGCTTCTTCACCGACCAGAGCTCGTTCGAGACGATCTCCAACTCGAAGGGCGTGTTCGGCCACCAGCAGCGCACCGGCGTGGACTTCACGTGCACCGTGCGCACCGAAGACGGCCGTGGTTCGGGCTGGGTGCGCCGCGATGCGAACGACGTGGCCCGCTTCGATGCGCGCGCCGCCGCCGATATCGCGATCGAGAAGGCGCTGCGCTCCGCCGACGCGAAAGCCATCGAGCCGGGCCGCTACACGGTGATCCTGGAGCCGGCCGCATCGGCCGACCTGATGGCCTACATGTTCTTCGGCTTCGATGCGCGCAGCGCCGACGAAGGCCGCAGCTTCCTGGCCAAGAAGGGCGGCGCCAACCGCATGGGCGACAAGCTGTTCGACCAGCAGGTGAACATCTGGACCGACCCGTGGCACAGCGAAGTGCCGGTGATGCCGTGGGATGCCGAATCGCTGCTGCCGCGCGAGAAGATGGACCTGATCAAGGACGGCAAGGTCGCCAACATGATCTACTCGCGCTACTGGGCGAAGAAGCAGGGCAAGCGGGCCACGGCCATGCCGGGCAATATCATCATGGCCGGCGGCAGCAAGTCCACCGAGGAGCTGATCGCCAGCACCAAGAAGGGTGTGCTGGTCACGCGCACCTGGTACATCCGCATGGTCGATCCGCAATCGGTGCTGCTGACGGGCCTGACGCGCGACGGCACGTTCTACATCGAGAACGGCAAGATCAAGCACCCGATCAAGAACTTCCGCTTCAACGAAAGCCCCGTCACGATGCTGAACAATATCGACGAACTGGGCAAGGCCGAAGTGCTGGCCGGCGACGAAAGCCCGTTCCAGCTGCTGGTGCCGGCGATGCGGGTGCGCGATTTCAATTTCACGAGCCTGTCCGACGCAGTGTAATCACTACGGGGCCGCGGCGGCACGCGGCCCCGGTAACAAGGAGCAGATGTTTTGGAACGACGTACCTTCCTCAAAGTCAGCGCGGCCACCGGCGGCGCCATCATGCTGCCGGTCTTCGGCAACGCCATCGCGGCGGAAGAGCTGCTGAATCCGATGGCCGTGCAGTTCAAGAAAGCCCTCGCCGATGCGGCGATGAATGCGGCCACCAAGGCGGGCGCCACGTATTGCGACGTACGCATCGGCCGCTACCTGAACCAGTTCATCACCACGCGCGACCTGAACGTGGAAAACATCGTCAACACGGAATCGTCTGGCGTCGGCGTGCGCGTGATCGCCGGCGGCGCCTACGGTTTTGTCGCGACCAATGTGATGACGCCGGACTCGGTGGCCGATGCGGCGCGCCAGGCGGTGGCCATCGCCAAGGCCAACGCGCGGCTGCAGTCGGAGCCGGTGCAGCTGGCGCCCGTGAAAGGCGTGGGCGAGGTGGCATGGGCCACGCCGTTCAAGAAGGACTGGCGCACCGTGCCCGTCAAGGACAAGGCAGAAATGCTGATCGCTGCGAATAAAGCCGGCATGGATTCAGGCGCGGCATTCATGCAGTCGATGCTGTTCCAGGTCAACCAGCAGAAATACTTTGCATCGACGGACGGTTCGTACATCGACCAGGACGTGCATCGCCTGTGGTCGCCGTTCACCGCCACGGCCGTCGACAAGGCCAGCGGCAAGTTCCGCACGCGCGACGGCCTGTCGTCGCCGGTCGGCATGGGTTACGAGTTCTTCGATGCCACCCCCGCCAACAAACTGCGCGCGGCGGGCGGCGTCACCACGCTGTACAACGGCGCCTACGACATCATCGAGGATGCCCGCGCGGCCGGCAGGCAGGCGAAGGAAAAGCTGACAGCCAAATCCGTCGAGCCGGGCAAGTACGACCTCGTGCTGTCGCCCGAGCACCTGTTCCTGACCATCCACGAATCCGTCGGCCACGCCACGGAGCTGGACCGCGTGCTGGGCTACGAGGCGAACTACGCCGGCACCAGCTTCGCCACGCTGGACAAATGGCAGTCGAAGAAATTCCAGTACGGCTCGAAGATCGTCAACTTCGAAGCGGAACGCACGCGCCAGGGTTCGCTGGGCGCCGCCGGCTACGACGACGAAGGCGTGCCGGCGAAACGGTGGGACATCATCAAGGACGGCATCCTCGTCAACTACCAGGCCACGCGCGACCAGGCCCACGTGATCGGCGAAAAGGAGTCGCATGGCTGCTCGTTCGCGGACAGCTGGAGCAGCGTGCAGTTCCAGCGCATGCCGAATGTGTCGCTCAAGGCGGGCACGAAGAAGCTGACGCCGGACGAGTTGATCAAGGACGTCAAGAAAGGCATCTACATCCTGGGCCGCGGCTCGTTCTCGATCGACCAGCAGCGCTACAACTTCCAGTTCGGCGGCCAGCTGTTCTACGAGATCCGCGACGGCAAGATCACGCAGCCGCTGGGCGACGTGGCGTATCAGGCCAATACGCAGGAATTCTGGAACGCGTGCACGGCCATGTGCGACGAGCGCGACTGGCGCATGGGCGGCTCCTTCTTCGACGGCAAGGGCCAGCCGAGCCAGATCAGCGCCGTGTCGCACGGCTCGAGCACCACCCGCTTCAATGGCATCAACGTGATCAACACGGCGCGCAAGATCGCCTGACCGGAAAGCACCGATGAAATTACTGGACAAGGACCAAGCGCAGCGCATCACCGGCAAGGTGATGGCGCTGACGAAAGCAGACGAATGCCGTGTGTCGATCTCCGGCGCGCGCAAGGGCAATGTGCGCTATGCGCGCAACAGCGTATCGACGGCCGGCCTGGTGGAAGACACGCAGCTGACCGTGTCGGTGGCCTTCGGCAAGCGCCAGGGCACCGCCACCGTCAACGAGTTCGACGACAAGTCGCTGGAAAAAGCCGTGCGCCGCGCCGAGGAAGTGGCCCGGCTGGCGCCGGAGAACCCGGAGTTCATGCCGGCTGTCGCGAAGCAGGATTTCAAGGCTTCGTTGACGTTCAATCCGAATGCCAACGCCTTCGACCCGGACTACCGCGCCGAAGTGGCGTTCCAGAGCATCGACGCGGCGCGCAAGAAGGGCCTCGTCGCGGCGGGCTTCTTCGCGGACCACGTGGGGTTCGAATGCGTGGCCAACTCGAACGGCGTGTTCGGCTACCAGGAACTGGCCAGCCTGAACTTCACCGTGACGACACGCACGGAAGACGGCCGCGGTTCCGGCTGGGTCAACCGCTCCGCCTACGATCCGAAGACATTCGATGCGCGCGCCGCGTCCGACATCGCCATCGAGAAGGCGCTGCGGTCGGTGGAAGCCAAGGCGATCGAGCCGGGCCGCTACACGGTGGTGCTGGAGCCGAATGCTTCGTCGGACATGCTGAGCTTCATGTTCAATGCCTTCGATGCGCGCCGCGCTGACGAGGGCCGCAGCTTCCTGGCGAAGAAGGGCGGCGGCAACCGGCTGGGCGACCGTCTGTTCGACGAGAAGGTCAATGTGTGGGCCGACCCGTGGGACGTCGATGCGCCCGTGCTGCCGTGGGCGCCGGAGTCGATGATGGCGCGCCAGCGGATGGACCTGATCAAAAATGGCAATGTGGCGTCGCTGGAGACGGATCGCTACTGGGCCACGAAGTCGGGCCGGCCGGCCGTCGCCGATCACGGCAACATCATCATGGCGGGCGGCAGCAAATCCACGGAACAGCTGATCGCCGAGACGAAGAAGGGCGTGCTGGTCACGCGCACGTGGTACATCCGCATGGTCGATCCGCAGTCGGTGCTGCTGACGGGCCTGACGCGCGACGGCACGTTCTACATCGAGAACGGCAAGATCAAGCACCCGATCAAGAATTTCCGCTTCAACGAAAGTCCCGTCGTCATGCTGAACAATATCGACGAACTGGGCAAGCCGATGCTGATCGGCGACGGCACGCGCCGCCGCATGATGATCCCGGCGATGCGGGTGCGCGACTTCAACTTCACGTCGCTGTCGGACGCGGTGTAAGGGGTTTCACGTTGGCGGCATACGATTTCTATTTCACGCGCCTCACGTACGAATCGGGCGACTGGGACGTGGACATCCGCATGCCGAGCAATGTGCTCAATTCGCTCGTCGAATACACCACGCTGCGGGTCGACACGGTCGAACGCATCGTGGCGCTGTCCGACCCGAAGATGCTGGAAGCGCCGTTCTGCTACCTGGCCGGCCACCGGCTGGTGCAGTTCACGGCGGCCGAGCGGAAGAACTTCGAGCGCTACGTGAAGGGCGGCGGCTTCGTCTTCGTCGACGACTGCAACCACGACATCGACGGCCTGTTCGCCAAGTCGTTCGAGGCGGAGATGGCGCGCACGTTCGGCGCGAAGGCGCTGAAGAAAATCCCGAACAACCACCCGCTGTACTCGTGCTTCTTCAAGTTCGAGGACGGTCCGCCCAACACGGGCATGGAGCTGAACGGCTGGGGCGACGACCTGGTGCACGAGTATCTGCAGGCGATCGAAGTCAACGGGCGCATCGGGGTTTTGTACAGCAACAAGGATTACGGCTGCGAGTGGGATTACGACTTCCGCAACAAGCGGTGGCTGGCGATCGACAACACGCGCTTCGCGGTCAACATCATTCAATACGCATTGGGAGCCTAGCGTGGCAGAGAGCAGCTGGAACGAAAACGAGATCGGCGCGCTGAGCGCGAAAGTGGCGGCGCTGAAAAGCAGCATGAGCAGCGTGATCATCGGCCAGCAGCACGTGATCGAGTCGCTGGTCATCTGCCTGCTGGCCGGCGGCCACGCACTGGTCGAAGGCGTGCCGGGCCTGGGCAAGACGCTGCTGGTGAAATCGCTGGCGCAGGCCACCGACATGCGCTTCAACCGCGTGCAGTTCACGCCGGACCTGATGCCGTCCGATATCGTCGGCACCGAGATCCTGGAAGAAGACACGGCAACGAAGAAGCGCGAGTTCCGCTTCCAGCCGGGCCCCGTGTTTACGCAGGTGCTGCTGGCGGACGAGATCAACCGCGCGCCGCCGAAGACGCAGTCGGCCCTGCTCGAGGCGATGCAGGAACGCTCCGTCACGTTCGCCGGCCAGACCCATAAACTGCCGAAGCCGTTCTTCGTGCTGGCGACGCAGAATCCCATCGAGCAGGCCGGCACGTATCCGCTGCCGGAAGCGCAGCTGGACCGCTTCCTGCTGCGCATCGACGTCGGTTATCCGACGGAAGACGAAGAGATGCGCATGGTGTCCGCCACCACGCATGGCGCGTTGAAGGACGCGCCACCGGCGATGGACGTCGAAGCGCTGCTGCAGCTGCAGGCGCTGGTGCGCGAGATCCAGATCGGCGAGCACCTGCTGCGCTGGGCCACGCGGCTGGTACGGGCCACGCGCCCGGCCGAGACCACGGTGGATGCGGTGAAAAAGCATGTGGGCTGGGGCGCCGGCCCCCGTGCCGGCCAGTCGCTGGTGCTGGCGTCGAAGGCGCGCGCGCTGATGCAGGGCCGGCTGGCCGTCACCCGCGACGATATCGCCGCGATGCTGCTGCCCGTGCTGGCGCACCGCGTGCTGCGTAATTTCGAGGCGGAGGCGGACGGCATCCTGATGGCCGACATCCTGGGCAAACTCGTCGAGCAGATCCGCCCGGAATAACGCCGACGTCATCGATTTCATGTTGCAGATCCCCGCACTGGTGGCCCATGCCGCCAATCTCGACCTCGTGATCCGCCACGTGCTGGCGGGGCTCGGCCATGGCATCCATGCCGGCCGCGAGCGGGGCGCCGGCGTGGAATTCTCCGAATACCGTGCCTACGCGCCGGGCGACGAATGGCGCCGCGTGGACTGGAAGCTGCTGGCCCGCGCCGACCGATACTATGTGCGCGAGGCGGAACGCGACAGCCACGTGGCCGCCTGGCTGTGGCTCGATGCCAGCGCGTCGATGGCGGAACCCAGCTACGCGGTGGAAGGGCTGGACAAACTGTGGTTCGCCCGCACGGCGCTGGCCTGCGTGGCGGCGATCGCGCAGCGGCAGGGCGATGCGTTCGGCCTCGTCGTCTGCCGCGACGGCAAGGTGGAGGTGACGCAGCCTTCACGCGGGCCGCGGCAGTTGCAGCGGGTCTTTGCCGCATTGGCCCGGGTCACGGCCAGCGGTGCGTTGCCGGATGAAGAAGCGTTGCGGCCGGCATTGCGGTCCGCGCTGTCGCCGGCGCTGGTGTTTGCCGTCTCCGACTGCCTGGACTGGCCATCGCCGCTGTCGCACGCGCTGAAGCGCCTGCGCACGTTGCGGCACGATGTGCGGCTGCTGGCCTTGTCCACGCAGGCGGAGATCGATGCGAGTTTCCAATCGGGCGTGGCATACCGCGACCGCGAAGGAGACGAGGGTCTGCACCGGTTGCAGCCGGCGGACCGGGAAGCGTACCGCGCCGCGCTGGGCGAGCATTTCGATGGCGTGGCGGCGGCCTGCCGCCAGGCCGATATCCCGCTGACGCGTGCACGCATCGAGCAACCGCTGGAAGCCGCATTGCGGGCGTGGCTGCGCGTGCCGGGAGTGCGCGGATGACGAGCCTGCAACCGCTGTGGTGGCTCGCGCTGCCGGTCCTGCTGCTGCCCATCCTGTGGCATCGCCAGAAGCGGCAACGCACCGCGTCCGAACTGCTGGCGACGGCGCGGTTCCTGCCATCGTCCGCGCCGCAGCAGATGCGCGTGTGGCGCTGGGTCGATATCGTGCTGCTGGTGTTGCGGCTATTGCTATTGACCGTACTGATCGCATGGCTGGCCGTGACCATCGCGCCGTGGCGCGGCGATACGGTGTTGGCCGACCAGGCGCTCGATGCGGACTGGGTGCAGAAGCAGATCGCCGCCGCGAACATGAATTCCGCCACGACGCTGCCGCTGCCGGCCGATGTGCTGGCGTGGCTGCCCCGTCACGAACACGAGTGGCGCGAAGGCGCACGGCTGCTGGTGCTGGCGCGCGACGGTTCAGTCGCGATGCCGGCCACGCCGCCATCGCTGGCGCGGGCGGTCGATTTCCGTTTTGCGCCGGCTGCTGCGGCTGCACCGGCCGCCGCGATGCATCGCGTGGTCCTGGCAACGACGCCCGGGCACGAAGAGAAATGGCGAGCGCTGTTTGCCGCGTTTGCCAGCACCGGCCAGCGTTACGACATTGCCGAGGCACCCACGGCCGCTACGGAACTGATCGTATGGGACCGCGCGGAAGCGCCGCCCGCAACGTGGAAGGCGCAGCACTGGTGGCGCGTGACGGCCTCCGCCGGCACCAAGGTCCGCGCCGGCGAACTCACGCTGGCGTTTGCCGATACGCCGCAGGGCCGCGTGTGGACCGGCATGCCGTGGCCGCCCGCGAATGCGGACGAAGCGCTGCAGCTGTACGGCGCATGGCAGGCGCTGACGGCACCTTCGCAACCGTATGCAATGGCGGCCCAGGCAATCAGCCCGCAGCGCAGCGGTCCGCTGCCGCTGCCCGGCAAGGCGCCGGCCGACTGGCTGGCCTGGGCCCTCGTTGCGCTGTTCCTCCTCGAACGACTGGTGGCCCATGCACGCCGACGCTGACCTGAAGGCCGGCATCCGCCGCCGCCTCGAACGCGCCATCGGGCGCCGCCGCCTGCCGTGGCGGCTGGCGCCGCTGGTGCCGCCGCTGGCGGTGCTGCATGAGCACCCGGCCGCCGGTTTCGCCGTGCTGGCCGCAGCAGTGGGCTGGGCGGCATGGGATGCGTACACGTGGCGCCGCCGTATCGCGGCAAGCTGGCCGCGCTGGCTGGATGAAGCGATGCCCGTGCTGGAAGACAGCAGCGCGCTGCTGGCGCAGGAACCATCGTCGCCGATCGCCCGCTTGCAGCGCGCGCGGCTGGAGCGCCGCGTCGAGGCCGTGGATGCATTGCAGTACCGCGCCATCGCGCATCAGCGTAGCCGCATCGCACCGTGGCCGTTTGCGTTGTCCTGCGTGGCTGCCGCCGCGCTGTGGCTGATGCAGCCCGCCGCGCCGCAGTCGGTTACGGTGGCACCAGCTGCCGCAGCCAAACCGGCTGTGCAGGCGATGCTGATGAAGATCGCGCCGCCTGCCTACACGGGTGCCAAGCCGTATGACACGGCACCGAAGGATCTGCAGGTGCCGCAATACAGCACGGTGAGCTGGTGCGGCACCGGCAAGGTGGAGCTGGGCGACGGCAGCACGCCGCAGCCGAAGGACGGCTGTGCGACCTGGCGTGCCGTCGATTCGACGACGTGGCGCCTGGCCGGCAAGCCGCAGCAGCGCTACACGATCCGCGTGACGCCGGACCAGCCGCCCGTCGTATCCGTGACGGCGCCGGTGGAAGCCGTGCAGGTGCTGGTGCCCGGCGCATCGGTAAAAATTTCTGTCGGTGCCAGCGACGATTACGGCATCGCCCGCGCCACGCTGCACCTGACGCTGGCGCGCGGCAGCGGCGAGAACATCAAGTTCTCCGACCGCGAAGTGCCGCTGCCGCAATCGGCCGATCCCCGCAGGCGCAGCTGGCAGAAGGCATGGTCGCTGGCCGAGCTGGGCATGGAGCCGGGCGACGAACTGTATTTCTTCGTGCGCGCCACCGACAACTCGCCCGAGCATCCGCACACGGCACAGTCGCCCACCTACACCTTGCGCTTGCCCGGGCCGGAAGCGGAGGCGCTCGATTCGTCCGCGCTGCCCAGCATGGTGAAGCCGGAGAACCTGCGCAGCCAGCGGCAGATCATCATCGATACGGAACAGCTGATCGCCGACATGCGAGGCAGCCGGAAGCTGCCCGCCGCCGAGGCGCGGGACCGCAGCGAGCGCATCGCCGACGACCAGGCCCACCTGCGCCGCCGCTACGGCGCCTTCCTCGGCGAAGAATCCACGCTGTTCGGCGAGGAAGCGGAACATGGCCACGGTGCCGAGGAACACGACCACGAGATGAACGCCAACACCAATATGGCGGCGATGTTCGGCCATGCCCACGACGTGGAAGACAACGCCACGATCTTCGACCCGCAAACCAAGGCGCTGCTGAAGCGCGCGATTGCCGCGATGTGGGATGCCGAGAAGGGCCTGCGGGCGATCGCGCCGAAGGATGCGCTGCCGCCGGAATACAAGGCGCTGGCGGCGATCAAGGAACTGCAGCAGGCCGAGCGGCTGTACCTGCATCGCGCCGCCTTCGAGCCGCCGGCCATCAAGGAAGAAAAGCGGATGAGCGGCGACATGGCCGGCGCGCAGAGCACGAAACGCGCGCAGCGGAAGGCAAACGATGAAATTCCTGCCGACGTGCGCGCACTCGTGCAGGCGCTGTCCGGCGGTACGCCTTTGCCGGCTTTGTGGACACGCACCGCCCGCG
The DNA here is from genome assembly GCA_002454505.1 of Oxalobacteraceae bacterium UBA6704. Lineage (GTDB taxonomy): Bacteria > Pseudomonadota > Gammaproteobacteria > Burkholderiales > Burkholderiaceae_D > Rugamonas. The sequence goes on along the minus strand of DKJA01000192.1, from coordinate 9,873 downwards.
AGGCGGTCGCGCAGATCGGCAATGAAGAACAGCGCCTGGCAGCGCAGCGGTCGGTGCAGGATGTGGCGGACGGTTGCGCCGCCTGCCGCGGCCCGCTGGCGGCCTGGCTGCGCAGCACGCTGACGCAGGCACCGGTCGTGCTGCAGGCGAAGCCGGAAGCGGATACTCCGTTTGGCCGCGCGTGGCAGGGCAGGGAGGCGCGATGAATCCGGTCGTCATTGCAGCTGCCGTCACGGGCGGTGCCAGCGCGCTGCTGTACCTGCGCCGCAAGCGGTGGATCGATGCCGCGCTGGCGGTGGGTGCCGGCGCATCGCTGGCGGCCTTGCTGAACCATGCCGCGGTGCCGGAAGCCGTCGGCACCGTGATGCTGCGCACCGACGACCGCAACCAAGCACTGCAGACCGCGCTGCTCCAGGTGCCGGCAGCGGACAAGCTGCGCGTTGAAGGACATGGCCTGCGCGATGCCGAGTGGCGCGACCTGCCGGCCCGTCCCGTCGAATGGCAGGCGCCGCAACAGGATGTGCTGGACCTGGACTTCCCCCGCGCCGTGGCGCTGGGCCGTACGTTGACACTGGCCGTCACGCGTAGTCGTCCCCAGGCGGGCTGGCGGTTGCAGCTGCTGGCGGAGAACGGCCAGTTGCTGGACGAGGCAGTGGCGCAGGATGCGGCTGCGCGGCTGGCCGTGCAGTGGCTGCCGCCCGTTGCCGAAAACATCCTGCTGCAGGCGCGCCTGGTCGATGCCGCCGGCAAGGTGATCCAGCAAGGCCCGGTACCGGTGCGGATCGTGGAGGCCGTGCCGCTGCAGGTGGTCGGCCGCTTCGGCGCACCGTCGTTCGATACGCGGGTGCTGAACGGCCTGCTGGCCGATAGCAATGCGGTGCTCGACTGGCAGACGGTGCTGGGCAAGGCCGTGTCGCGCACCGAGGCGGCCAGCGCGCCCGTAACGGCGCCGAACCTGATCGTTGCCGATGCCGCATGGTTCGAGCAGCAGCCCGGCGCGCGCGCGGCCTTGCTGGCCCAGGTGGAGCGAGGCGGCGCGCTGCTGGTTCTCGGCGGGAACGCGCGCGAGCCGGGAGCGTGGCAGGTGCTGCGGCCCGCGCTGGCCGCGCAATCGACCACCACCGAAAAGGAAGATACTCGCCACTTCGCCATCGACGGCACCACGCTGGCGCTGGCCCCTGCATCGTTCGTGCCCACCGCCTGGCCGGTGGCCGCACGCGACGACGACGGCAAGCCGTGGCTGTGGCAGAAGGACAGCGGCAAGGGCCGCATCCTGTGGCTGGGCGTGGCGGACTGGCACCGCCACGCGATCACGGCCCCGGCCGCGCTGGGCCAGTGGTGGCAGCGCTTGCTCGATCGCGCAGCCGAGGGCACGCCGCAGCCGGTGACCTGGAACGTACCCGACCCGATGCCGGTGCCGGGCCTGCGCACGGAGGTTTGCGCGCAGGGCATCAAGGCTGACAGCAACGTCAAGGCGGGTGCGCAGCCGCTGCGCTGGACCCGGCGTGCGGGCACCGCATGCGTGGCACTGTGGCCGGCGCAGAATGGATGGCTGAACGTGCGGAGCGGCGAGGCGGCAACGCAGGTCTACGTGTACGCCGCGAACGACTGGCCGGCCTGGCAGGCGGGCTTGCGGCAACAGGCGACGGCGCGGTATGCGGCACGCCATCTGCCAGTCTCGCAACCGTCGGCCGGGCAGGCTGCATCGCTGCCGGCCTGGCCGTTCGGGATTGTCTTCGTAGGCACGCTGCTCGGCTTGTGGTGGCGCGAACGCCGGTGACGCCGGTGTCTCACCAGCGTTGCAGATAAGCGGGCATGGCAACGGCGCAGCCCTCGTCCACCACCGGCGCCAGCCGCTGCTCCCGCAAAGGCAGCACGCCCGCCCACACCGGCAGTTCCAGATCCGCTTCGTCGTCCTTCGGCGGCCCGGTGCGCACCTTGCAGGCCGCTTCGGCCAGCGCGATGCGCAGCACCGTGGTGGCCGCGTATTCCTTGTCGCTGCCCGGCCTGACATCCGCCTGCCGTCCCGGCACTAGGTGGTCCATGAACGCCTCCAGCGCCAGTCGCTTGCCCGCTGCGTCGACGGCCTCGAAGCGCCCGTACACCAGCGCGCTGCGGTAGTTCATCGAGTGGCTGAACGCGGAGCGGGCCAGCACCAGGCCGTCCACGTGCGTGACCGTCACGCAGCACTCCTGTTCGGCGAGGCGCTTCATCATGCGGCTGCCGTTCGAGCCGTGGATGTACAGGTAGTCGCCGTCGCGCCAGCATGCGGTGGGGATGCAGTGCACGCCGTGCGCATCGGTGAATGCGACGTGGCAGATCCATGCCGCATCGACGATCGCGTGCAGCAGCGCGGCGTCGTAGGCGGCATTCGCGGCGACGCGTCTGACTTGCGTGCGCGGGGTGGGGGAAGCGTGGCTCATGATCTCCTTCGTTGGTTGAAGGGCCAATATAATGGCGGTGCTGGCTCCCGGAACAGGTCCAGGAGTGCTTGAATAATTGGAACCACGATGGACTACGCGCTGCTGCTGTCGACATTCGGCAAGGACCACGGCCACCCCGGCTGGCCACGCCAGCGGCTGCTGCACGAATGCCTGCGTCACGCGATCCGCACCGGCACGCTGGCGGCCGGCACGCGGCTGGTCGCCACGCGGGCGCTGGCCGCCGAACTGGGCGTTGCCCGCAACACGGTGCTGTACGCGTACGAGCAGCTGGCCAGCGAAGGCTTCGTCGTGCCCGACCGGCGCGGCACCGTGGTGGCGGACATCGCGCCCGAACGCAGCCGCAAGCCGGCGCCCGTGCCGCAGGCGGGCCTGTCGCGACGGGCGCAGAACCTGCGCCATCTCGCCAACCGGCCCGATGCCGGCGGGGCCTTCATTCCCGGCCTGCCGGATCTGCAGGCCTTTCCGCTGGCGCTGTGGCGCCGGTTGCTGGACCGCGCATGGCGCGGCATCGCGCCGCAGCAGCTGAACTACAGCGATGCCGCCGGCGAACCCGCGCTGCGGGAAGCGATCGCCGACCACCTGCGCGCGTCGCGCGGCGTCGTCTGCGAAGCCCGCCAGGTGTTCGTCACGGACGGCAGCCAGAGCAGCCTCGATCTGTGCGCCCGCGCCTGCGCGGACGAAGGCGATACCGTGTGGCTGGAAAATCCCGGCTACGGCGGCGCGCTGGCCGCCTGCCGCGGCGCCGGGCTGAAGATCGAAGGCATCGATGTAGATGAAGAAGGTATGGCGCCCACGGCGCAGGACTGGCAGCGCCGCAAGCCGAAGCTGATCTACACCACGCCGTCGCATCAGTACCCGGCAGGCACGGTGCTGTCGCTGGCGCGGCGCATGGCGCTGATCGATGGCGCCCGCCGCTGCGGCGCGCTGATCGTCGAGGACGATTACGACAGCGAGTTCCGCCACGACGGTCCGCCGCTGGCGGCGATGCAGGGCCTGGCGCCGTATGCGCCGGTGCTGTACTGCGGCACGTTTAGCAAGACGATGTTCCCCGGCCTGCGCATCGGCTATGTCGTGGTGCCGCCGGAGCTGGCGCCGCAGCTGGCCACGATGCGCGCCCAGTCGTCGATGATGGGCCGCGTGGCCGACCAGCTGGCGCTGGCCGAGTTCCTCCGCAGCGGCCAGTACGCGCTGCATCTGCGCCGCATGCGGCGGCTGTACCGCGAGCGGCGCGATGCGCTGGTGCTGGCGCTGCAAACCCATCTTGGCAGCATCGCCACCGTGCATGGCGCGTCGGCCGGCATGCACCTGTCGCTGCAACTGCCGGACACGCTGCGGGATACCGATATCCGCGCCGCCGCGATGGCCGAGGGCATCGTCGTCAATGCCCTGTCCATGCAGGCGGTGCAGGATGGCTGCCGGTGGAACGGCCTGATGCTGGGCTATGCGCAGGTGCCGGCCGAACGGATGGATGACCTGGTCCGGCGGCTGGCCGGCGTGATCCACCTGGCGGCCTATGCGTCAGGTGGATCACGCCGCCGTCAGAAGGCGTAGTCGCCCCGCACATACATGCTGCGGCCGTTGATGCCGAACGGGCAGGTCTCCCAGCAGCGCGTGAAGCCCAGCTGCGGGAACGGCGCCGCGCCGGTCCGGTCCCATGCCGTCGGGTAGGTGTCGAACACGTTGTTGACGCCCAGCTGCAGGCTGAGTTTCTTCGTGAAGCTGTAGCGCAGCGTCAGGTCGGCCAGCCACTTGCCCTCCCACGTCTGGATGAAGCCCGGCGTGAAGCCCTGGCCCTGCACCTCGCCGTAGTAGTTGGCGCGCACGTTGCCGTTCCACTGGCCGGTGGTGTAGTCGGCCGACAGCACGTGGTGCTTGCGCGGCTGGCCGTGTTCGATCAGCGTCACCTGCGACGCATCGAACAGCTGTTCGCCGGTCAGGATCGACGACGTGGAGTGGCGGCCGGTCACTTCCGTCTTGTTGAAGCCCAGCTGGCCGGCCAGCACCAGCGTCGAACCGGGCCAGCGCGTGGTGTGCTCGGCGACGATGTCGAGGCCGCGTGTCTTCGTGTCGACGGCATTGGTGAAGAACTGCGCCTGGCCCACCTTCAGCGGCGTGAGCACGTCGGCGATCGGGCCGCCGCCCGCTTCCGGCGCGATCGTGCTGGAGAACACGATGCGGTCCTTGATCTTGATCTGGTAGATGTCGGCGGTCAGCGAGAAGTTCGGCATGGGCCGCAGCACGATGCCCATGCTGGCGTTGCGCGACGTTTCCTCCTTCAGCGGCGCGATGCCCAGCGCGCGCGTCACCTGGCTGTTCTGCCGCGCCGTCAGCGTTTCCGTCAGCACGCCGTCGGCATTCAGGTTGGTCGACACGGAGCTGTAGAACTCCTGCTGCACGCCGGGCGCGCGAAAGCCCGACGAGTAGCTGCCCCGCACGCCGAACTGCTTCGACGGATCCCACCGCGCGGTGACCTTGCCCGTCGTCGTGTTGCCGAAGTCGGAGTATTTTTCGTAGCGCACGGCGCCGGCCAGCAGCAGCGTCTCGACGGGGCGGAATTCCACGTCGCCGTACAGCGCGATATTGTGGCGGCCCTCGTCGACCTCCGTGGAAGGCGTGTAGCCGGGGAAGCCCTGCGTGCCCGATGCGGCCGGCGCGCCGCTCGGTGCCAGGATCGGGATCAGCGGGTTGTTGGTGCGGCCGAACTGGTAGGACACCGGGTCGCCGGCGACGATCTCGTAGGCGTCGCGGCGCCATTCGAAACCGGTGGCGAGGAACACGCTTTTATCGCCGAATGCCAGCGGGCCTTTCAGGTCGGCGTTGAACGTCGTCTGGTTGAATTTCAGCTTGCCCGTATCCGCCTCCAGCGGCGATTCGCCGTAGATGCGGCTCGGGTCGCTGGGCAGCGGCTCGTACCAGTAGCTGACATTGATCGTGTTCTTTTCATGGAAGGCCAGCTCGCTGCGGCCGTGGTTGATCGACACGTCGGCCTTCCAGTCGTTGGCCAGGTCGCGGCGGTAGCCGAAGGCCAGCGATGCATCCTTGACGGTGGTGCGGATGTTCGGCAGGTAGCCGTTCGGGTAGACGGCGGCGACGGTACGGTCGTCGCCCGCGTCGCGGAAGAAGCCGGCCGAATCGCCCTTGCGTTTCGACGCGCCGCCGAAGGCATAGAACTCGGCGCCCGGCCCGGTGGGCAGCGCGGAGTTGAACCACAGGTAGGCATCCTTGGCGTCGCTGTCGCCGATGCGCAGCGTCACGCGCGGCTCGCCGGACGACAGCGTGGAGTTGACGCCCGCCCGGTTGGTCTCGTTGCGGCGCCGGCCTTCGACGGACACGTTGATGTAGCCGCCGTCCGTGCCCAGCGCCCAGCCCCGGTTGACGCTGCCCGACACCATGTCGCCATCGCCTTCCGACGTGGTGCCGAACTGGCCGGACAGCTGCGTCTCGTTGATGTTCGACTTCAGCACGATGTTGATCACGCCGGCGATGGCGTCCGAGCCATATTGGGCGGCGGCGCCGTCGCGCAGCACTTCGATGTGATGGATCGCCGACAGCGGAATCGCGTTGATGTCGGTACCGGCCGAACCGCGGCCCACCGTCTGCTGCACATTGACGAGCGCCTGCTGGTGGCGGCGCTTGCCGTTCACCAGCACCAGCAATTGGTCCGGCCCCAGCGAACGGAGCGTGGCGGGGCGGATGATGTCCGTGCCATCACTGATGAAGGTGGACGAGAAATTGAACGACGGGTCCAGCGTCTGCAGCAGCTTGCCCAGTTCCAGCGGGCCGGCGTTCTGCATGTCCTTCATGTTGATCAGGCCGACGGGAGCGGCCGTGTCCAGCGCCGTCTTGGCGGCCGAGCGGGAGCCCAGCACAACGACGGTTTGCTGCTCGGTGGCGGCGCCCGTATCGGCCGTCTGCGCGGCGGCTTGCGCGGCCACGATCAGTGCGGCGGTGGCCAACAGGGTACGGCGGAAGGTGGTCTGCTTCATTGTCTCGTTCTCTCTTCTGGTCTGGTCGGTGAAGCAAGCGGAGGGTGTCTCCGAGCCGATACTAACCGTGGAACGAGGGTGTTTGTAACGTAGTGTTGCAGGCCGTGGACAGCCGAAAAATATTGTTTGATCGTTAAAGAAAACGCGCTTACTCTTATGCGCCCGACAAGTACGGACGTGCGTTTTTCGCCGCCATGTGCAGCTTTATTGCGACAGTCGTGATTTGCCAGCGACCTGGAATTACTGCTGATCCAGCATCCACTGCTTCAGGCCGTTGACCCAGGATTTGGCCGGCAGGTTGTACTGCTTTTTGATGGCGGCGGCGCGCTCGTACAGCACGGAAAAGTCCAGCACGGGCGCCTCCTTGAACGCGACGACGACGATGTTCGCATCGTGCACCTCGGGCAGCCACACGACGGCATCGAACGCCAGCTCCATGTGCTGCAGGTTCTTGTCGTAATTCTCGAAGTCGCCAAAGACATTGGCCGTCATGATGCCGTGCGGCGCCAGGCAGTCGGCGCAGGCCCGGTAGAACTCGGGCGAGTCAAGCACGGGGCCGCGCGCCTCCTCGTCGTACAGGTCCACCTGCAGCACGTCGAGCCGGCCGTGGTTGGCCGGGGCGTTGACGAAGTCCAGCGCGTTCATTTCCCGCACGTCCAGCCGCGCATCGTTGGGCGGCAGGCCGAACAGCGACTCGCAGATGGCGATCACATTCGGGTTGAGTTCGGCGGCGGACACGCGCGCCTGCGGAAAGCGGTGGTAGCAGAACTTGGTCAGCGCCGCGCTGCCCAGGCCCAGCTGCGCGATGTGGCGGGGCTGCTCCAGGAACAGCAGCCACATCATCATCATCTGCACGTATTCCAGCTCGATCGTATCGGGCTTGGCGAGGCGCATCGCGCCCTGCACCCAGGAGGTGCCCAGGTGGAGCGAGCGGACGCCCTGGAATTCGGTGATGGTGGCGGGAGGATGGCCTGGCTGGTCGTAACGTCGGTTGTGCATGCCGACAGTTTACCGTCACCGGGCGGCAGGCACAAAAAAAGACGCCGAAGCGTCTTTTTTGCTGGATATGAGAGATCAGCTCTTCCGGCGGCGGGCCAGGAAGGCCAGGATGCCCATGCCGCCCAGCAGCATGCCGTAGGTGCTTGGTTCCGGTACGGCGGACGTGATGTCCAGCGTGCCGCCATAGCTGGCGACGCCGCCCGTGGTGGTGCCCGACACGATCAGCGTCAGCACGCCGCTCACCGGCTCGGCGGCGAACAGGGAACCGGACAGCAGCGGCACGTTGTAGGTCAGCAGGTCGGTGCCGTTCAGCGTGGCGCTGGTGAAGTCGATGTCGCTGACGCCGTTGAAGATATTGCCGAAGAAGCCCGTGGCCAGGCCCGGTGCGCCCGAGTAGGTGAACGTCCACGTGTCGGTGAAGTCGCCGATCTCGTGGGTGGTGGACAGGCCGGTGGACCAGTGGTACGGACCGCCGTCCAGCACGATGTTGTGGGTCTGGTCGTCGGCGAAGGCGCTGCCGAAGGCGGGCAGCAGTGCCGCTGCCAGTACAAGGGATTTCAGTTTCATCAGTGACCTCGCCGATCGTTATCAAAAATTATAGTTGATAGAACAAGATAAGTCAGCGGCTGATCGTTGTCAATATTTTATTGAATTGTGTGCCAAAAAAGCCGCGGATTCAGCTGTCGCCTGTGTCCGCCGGCAAGATCAGCGTGACGGCCAGGCCGCCGCCCTGCCGGTTGGCCAGCGTGATCCGCCCGCCATGCGCCTCGGCAATTTCGCGGGCCAGCGCCAGGCCCAGGCCGGTGCCGCTGCGCTTGGTGGAGTAGAACGGCACCAGCGCATTGGTCAGCACCGTGTCGCTCATGCCGGGGCCCCGGTCCTGCACGTCGATGCGCACGAAGTCCTGCGCGCGGCGCACGGCCAGCGTGACGGCGCCCGGCGCGGAACCGGACTCGTGGGCATTCTTCAGCAGGTTCAGCAGCGCCTGTTCCAGCTGGGCCGCATCGAAGGCGGCCGGCTCGGGCGGCAGTTCGTCCAGCAGCCGGAACGGCACCTGCTCGGCCAGCCGCGCGACGAACCCTTGCCACTGGTGCGCTTCGAGGCGGGGCGCCGGCAGCTTGGCAAAGCGGGCATAGCCGAGGATGAAGCCTTCCAGGTGCCGCGTGCGTTCCTCGATCGTGGCGAGGATCTGCGGCAGGCGCTCCGTCTGCCCGCGGCGTACCAGTTCCGCACCGGAGTGGGCCAGCGACGTCAGCGGCGCCAGCGAGTTGTTCAGCTCATGGCTGATGACGCGGATGACTTTCTTCCACGTCTGCACTTCCTGTCGCCGCAATTCCAGCGTCAGCTGGCGCAGCAGCAGCAGTTCGTGGCGCCGGCCGTTCAGGTTGAAGCGGCGCCGCGCCAGGTGGAACACTTCCTCCTCTTCGCCGTCGCCGATGGTGAACAGGCCGTCGCCGCCCCGCGCCACCGCTTCGCGCAAGGGCGGCGCGGCCCGTTCCAGCAGTGCGCCCAGGTGCTGGCCTTCCAGCTTGCGGCCTTCGTTCAGCAGCTGGCGCGCGGCGATATTGGCATACACGACGGGGCCGCCGTCGTTCACCAGCAGCATCGCCACCGGCGTGTTCTGCACCATCGTGTCGAGCAGCAGTTCGCGCTGCACGAGGTTGAGGCGCTGCTCGCGCAGCACTTCGCCCAGGTCGTTGTGGGCCGCCACCAGGTCGCGCAGTTCGTCGTTCTGCGGCCAGTGCAGGCTGAACGAAAAATCGCCATCGCGGTAGCTCGTCACGGTGCCGGCCAGCGCGCGGTACAGCGACAGCATCGGCGCCAGCTGCGAGCGGATCGTGATCACCGACAGCGGCACCACGCACAGCAGGCAGACGCCCAGCACCAGCCAGGGCTGGTTGGGGAAATAATATTCCAGCGCCAGTGCGATGAGGATGCCGACGGTGAGCAGCGTGCCGATCAGCGCCGACCAGCGTGTCAGCAGCGAAAGCCGGAACGCCTTCGGGCGCGCGGCTGGCGGGCGGCGTGCCATCAGGGGCGGGCGATGCCCAGCCGCTCCATGCGGCGGTACAGCGCCTGGCGCGACAGCCCCAGTTCCGCGGCGGCCTGCGCCACGACGCCGTTCGCGCGCGAGAGCGCGAGGCTGATCGCATCGCGGTCCGGCTCCGCATCGGGCGCCGCGCCGTTCGTGATGGGCGCGGCGGCCGGCAGGCCCAGGTCGGCGGCGACGATCTCGCTGCCCGTGGCCAGCAGCCGCGCGCGGGCCATCACGTTCTTCAGTTCGCGCACATTGCCCGGCCATGCGTGGGCCAGCAGCGCCCCTTCCGCATCGGCGCGAAGGGTTTTGCCGGCGCCGAGGAAGTGGCGGGCCAGCGGCAGGATGTCGCCGGGCCGCGCGGCCAGCGGCGGCAGCTTCAGTTCGATGACGTTGAGGCGGTAGTACA
>DKJA01000125.1:12614-12863 GCA_002454505.1 Oxalobacteraceae bacterium UBA6704 | reverse complement strand
GAAGCGCTGGGCCTGGATGCCGACAACCCGACGGCCGAAGCGCTGATCTTCCGCCGCAACGTCGAAGGCGGCGGCCGCCAGGACGACATCCGTCACACGTCGTACCGCGGCGTGCTGGGCATCAAGGGCGACTGGAACAACTGGCACTACGACGGCTTCGTCCAGCTGGGCAAGGTCATCTATGCGGAAAACTACCTGAACGACTTCTCGATCGCCCGCTCGGCGCGGGCGCTGGACGTGGTGGCCGAT
>DKJA01000125.1:0-12421 GCA_002454505.1 Oxalobacteraceae bacterium UBA6704 | reverse complement strand
CGCTGGACGTGGTGGCCGATGCCAACGGCAATCCGGTCTGCCGCGTGGCGCTGCAGGGCATCGATACGGCCTGCGCGCCGTACAACATCTGGTCGCTGGGCGGCGTGACGCAGGAAGCGCTGGCCTACCTGCAGACGCCCGGCTTCAAGAAAGGCAGTACGCAGCAGTCCGTGCAGGGCTTCAGCGTGCAGGGCGACCTGGGCAACTACGGCATCAAGATCCCGGGCAGCAGCAGCGGCGTCGGCATCTCGCTGGGCTGGGAACACCGCACCGAAAAACTGGAACTGCGCACCGATGCGGCCTTCGATTCCGGCGACCTGGCCGGCCAGGGCGGCCCGACGCACGGCGTGGAAGGCAAGTTCAGCGTGCGCGACTACTTCACCGAAGCGGTCGTGCCGCTGGTGCAGAAGAAGCCGTTCATCGAAGACCTGACGGCGCGCCTGTCCTACCGCCGTTCCGACTACACCACCGGCAACAAGACCAACTCCTACGGCCTGGGCCTGGACTGGACGCCGGTCCAGGAAGTGCGCGTGCGCGGCAGCTACCAGCGCGCGGTGCGGGCCGCCAACATCGTCGAGATGTACACGCCGCAAGGCATCGGCCTGTACGACAACGACAGCGACCCGTGCGCCGGCGCCACGCCATCGGCCACGTTCGAGCAGTGCGCCCGCACCGGCGTCACGGCGGCCCAGTACGGCAATATCGACGACAGCCCGGCCCAGCAGTACAACGCGCTGTTCGGCGGCAACGTCAACCTGAAGCCGGAGAAATCCGATTCGTACACGGTGGGCCTGGTGCTGACGCCGGCGCCACGCCTGTCGGTGACGATCGACTACTTCAACCTGAAGGTGGAAGACGTCATCGCCGACCTGCCGGCCACGACGACGCTGAACCAGTGCCTGATGACGGGCGAAGAGCAGTTCTGCTCGCTGGTGACGCGCGACCGCACCGGCTCGCTGTGGGCACTGCCGACGGCGCAGATCGTCGCCACCAAGCAGAACCTGGGCAGCCGCAAGACGTCCGGCATCGACCTGGGCGCGAACTACACCTGGCGCACGCCGGGCTGGGGCAACCTGGCCTTCGCGCTGACCGGCACGTGGCTCAAGGAGTTCAAGCAGGAAGACGTGCCGGGCACCGGCGAGTACGACTGCGCCGGCTACTTCGGCCCCAGCTGCGGCACGCCGCTGCCGAAATGGCGCCACAAGTTCCGCACCACGTGGTCCACGCCATGGCAGGTGGACCTGGCAGCCACCTGGCGCTTCATCGACAAGGTGGACCTGTCGTCGACCAGCAGCGATCCGAACCTGGCGGGCGACTCGGAGCCGGCCGACCGCGTGTTCGGCCGCCGCAACTACCTGGACGTGGCCGCCAACTGGCAGGCAACCAAGATCTTCGCGCTGCGCGCCGGCATCAACAACCTGTTCGACAAGGACCCGCCGGTGGGCGGCGTGACGTCCAGCGTGTTCGGCAACGGCAACACGTTCCCGCAGGTGTACGACTCGCTGGGCCGCCGGGTGTTCGTCAACCTGACCGCGCGGTTCTGATCGCCGGGGACTGCCGGGGACTGTCCCCGAATGGGGCGGTCCGGCGTTCCGGCTGTCCCCTCTGTTGTACTTGACATTAAAATAAAAAAAGGCGGGCCTCGATGGCCCGCCTTTTTTTCAACCCAAAAACAGCTCAGTTACTCCGCGCCCCCACCTCATTCCCCAGCGACCTGATCGGCTCGCCATCCTGCAACTCCTGCTGGCCGATCGTCCTGATCGAACGATCCGTACCGGCCCGCGTCAGGCGGCTGCCGGTGGTGGCGCGCGGCGCGGCCGCCACTGCCTGCGGCGCCGCCGGCGCGGGTTCGGGTGCCGGTGCAGCACAGCCGGCCAATGTTGCCGCAACGAGGGTGACAACTGCAGTACGCATGATGCTCCTTTCGGTCAGGTCAAAGACTGAAAACGATGCACGGTTCGTGCCAACCGCCTGGTGCAGCTTACTCCCCTTTCAGCCGCCGCTGCTGCACCGCTTCGGCCAGCTGCTCCAGCACCTTCACGCTGGATGCCCAGTCGATACACCCATCCGTCACGGACTGGCCGTACGTCAGTTCCTTGCCCGCCACCAGGTCCTGGCGGCCGGCCACGAGGTGCGATTCGACCATCACGCCGACGATGCGCGCGTCGCCGCCCGCCACCTGGCCGGCGATGTCGGCGCAGACGGGAATCTGGTTCTCCGGTTTCTTCGAGCTGTTCGCGTGCGACGCGTCGATCATCAGCCGCGATGCCAGGCCCAGTGCCGCGATGGCCTTGCAGGCTTCGTCGACGCTGGCCGCATCGTAGTTCGGCGTCTTGCCGCCGCGCAGGATGATGTGGCAGTCCTCGTTGCCGTTGGTCGACACGATGGCCGAGTGGCCGCCCTTGGTCACGGACAGGAAGTGGTGCGGCTGCGATGCGGCCTTGATCGCTTCGACGGCGATCTTGATATTGCCGTCGGTACCGTTCTTGAAGCCCACCGGGCACGACAGTCCCGACGCCAGTTCGCGGTGCACCTGCGACTCGGTGGTGCGCGCGCCGATCGCGCCCCAGGTGATCAGGTCGGCGATGTACTGCGGGCTGATCACGTCGAGGAATTCAGTGCCGGCCGGCAGGCCCAGTTCGTTAATGTCGCGCAGCAGTTCGCGCGCCATGCGCAGGCCGTCGTTGATGCGGAAGCTGTTGTCCATGTACGGATCGTTGATCAGCCCCTTCCAGCCCACCGTCGTGCGGGGCTTCTCGAAGTAGACGCGCATGACGATTTCCAGGTCGTCCTTCAGCCGCTCGCGCACGGGCGCCAGCAGGCGCGCATATTCCATCGCCGCCTTCGGATCGTGGATCGAGCACGGGCCGATGACGACCATCAGGCGGTCGTCCTGGCCGTGCAGGATGCGGTGCAGTGCCACGCGCGCATTCGATGCCGTGTCCGACGCCGCCTCGGTGCAGGGGAACTCGCGGATCAGGTGCGAGGGCGGGGTCAGTTCCTTCATCTCGCGGATGCGCAGGTCGTCGGTGCGTTGCATGTGGCTCTCCTGAAAAATATCGCTGAAAAATCGGGCTAAAAAAAAACCGCCATCGCTGGCGGTTTCTAGGAATTTGCTGGGACTCGTTTTGCTGCTACGTGCACCGGCCGCTACTCCACCGCCTTTGGGCTGGAAAGCCAAAAATGAAAAAAGCCGGTAAAGAAAACGAAGCGATGCATGGAACTATCCCGTAAGTTGAAGGTCACTATAACAACAACTTCGCCGGTTTGGCAAGCGAATTGTCCGTAAGCACTAAGCCAGCAGTGGGACATCGTCACGATGCGGCGGGCACCCTGCCCGTTCGCACGATTGCGTTCCGAAGCGAGCTGTGCTGCGGCAGGCGCGCGCTGCCGGCCCACCATCATCTTCCGGAGGCAGCGATGAAAGCACCGAAGCCGCGTCTCGTTTCAGGCAGCACCTTTCGTTCGAATCCACGCCGCATGCACATTGCCTTGCTGCTGGCATTCCCCGTGGTGTCGTTCGCGCAGGAGCAGATCGAGGGCCCCGTGCAGCGCGTGGAGATCACCGGCTCGAACATCCGCCGCGCGCAGGCGGAAACGGCGTCGCCGGTGCAGACGCTGAACCGCGCCGACATCGAGAAATCCGGCAAGACCACCGTCGCCGAACTGCTGCAAACGCTGGCCGTCGACAACCAGGGCTCCGTGCCCACCACGTTCGGCAACGGCTTCGCTTCCGGCGCTTCCGGCATCTCGCTGCGCGGCCTGGGCGCGGCGTCCACGCTGGTGCTGCTGAACGGCCGCCGCATCGCGCCTTATGGCCTGGCGGACGACGGCCAGAAGGTGTTCGCCGACTTGAACATCATCCCGTCCGAAGCGATCGAGCGCGTGGAAATCCTGAAGGACGGCGCATCGGCCATCTACGGTTCCGATGCGATTGCCGGCGTGGTCAACGTGATCCTGCGGCGCGACTTCCAGGGCACCACGATCGCCGGCAGCGCCAGCACTTCCGAAGAAGGCGGCGGCGCCGACACGCGGCTGGCCATCACCGGCGGCTACGGCGATCTCGACAAGGACCGCTGGAACGCCATGTTCAGCCTGGAGTTCGGCAAGAAGAACGCCGTCTGGAACAAGGACCGCGATGGCCGCAACGCCGTCGGCCGGCTGGACCTGCGCGACTTCGGCTTCTCCGCGCTGGAGGGGCTGGGCGGCACCGGCGCGATCACCACGAACAATGCCGCCGGCAGCGCCGTCAACGGCAATGTGCGCAATCCCGTCACGCTGGATTACTACAACCGCGGCAACCTGTCGGCCGCCACCGGCTTCACGCGCACCTTCCCCGGCGCGGCCTGCACGAATTTCACCAGCCACCGCCAGGGCGATCCCGGTGGCGGCTGCCTGATCGACGCCACGCAGGAATACGGCCAGGTCCAGCCGGACCAGAAGACGCTGAACCTGTTCGGCCGCGGCACGCTGCAACTGAACACCGCGTGGCAGGCGTATGCGGAAGTGAATGTCTACCGCAGCGAATCGCGCGCGCCCACCACGCCGTCGACGGTCAACGCCAACGAAGGCTCGCCGGCCGGTCCCGTCAGCAATGCTGGCGTGTCGCTGGGCGCCACGCATCCGGACAATCCCTATTTCGGCACGGCGGCGCGGGTGCGCTACCTGGCCTGGGACGTGGGGCCGCGCCGCTCCGCCGTCGACGCCACCTTCCTGCGCGGCGTGGCCGGCCTGAAAGGCAGCGCGGCCGGCTGGGACATCGACACCGCCTTCCTGTTCTCGCAAAGCCGCGTGTCGAACGAACAGAACGGCTTCCTGCAGCGCGACGTGGCATTTGCGCTGCTCAATCCCACCGCCGCCAACGTGGCGGCCGCCATGCGCAGCCCGGCTTATGCGGCACTGCCGGCCGGCACCGTGTGGCGCATCGCCGAGAATGCCGGCCTCAATTCGCCGGCGCTGTATGCGGCGCTGTCGCCGTCCATCGCCAACAACGCCACGACGCAGCTGTGGCAGGCCGACGTCAAGGCGTCGCGCGAGTTCGGCAAGCTGCCCGGCGGGCCGATCGGCGTGGCGACCGGTGCCGAGTTCCGCCATGAATCCACGCAGCTGGTGCCCACCAACGGCACCGAGACGGGCAATATCATCGGCCTCGGCTACTCGGCCTACGAAGGCAAGCGCGATTCCGCTGCCCTCTACGGCGAGGTGCTGGCGCCGGTGCTCAGCACGCTGGAACTGTCCGCCGCGCTGCGGGCCGACCACTTCAACGACGTGGGCGAATCGTACACGCCGAAAGTGGGGGCGAAGTGGACGCCAGCGCGCAACTTCGCGCTGCGCGGCACGTTCGCGAAAGGCTTCCGCGCGCCCAGCTCGGCCGAGAACGGCCGCGGCGGACTGGCCGCGTTCAGCAATGCATCCGATCCCGTGCGCTGCGCGCTGGGCGTGGAAGCGGCCTGCGATCCGGCACCGATCGCGCTGATCACGCTGCCCAATCCCGCGCTGTCGCCGGAACGGTCGAAAAGCTATTCGCTGGGCATGGTGTGGGACCCGCTGCCCCGCACCAGCATCGCGCTGGACTTCTGGCAGATCAAGAGAAAGAACGAGATCAACCAGGAGCAGGTCGATGCGGCGATCGAACAGGGCCACGTGGCGCGCGATCCGTCCACGGCCACCAACATCCCCGGCGACCCCGGGGCCATCACGGCCGTGCTGGCCAGCTACGTCAACTCGAACTCGACGAAAGTACGCGGCGTGGATCTCGATGCCCGCCGCACCTTCCCGCTGCCCGGCGCGTGGGGCACGCTGGCCACGGACGTCAAATGGACGCATCTGTTCAAGTGGCTGCGCACGGACCCGGACGGCAATACGCGCGACTTCGCCGGCACGCACGGCAACTGCGACGTGACCAACTGCATGGGCACGCCGCAGGACCGCATCAACCTGGGCGTCACATGGGAACGCATGCAGTGGCGCGTGGCCGGCATCGTCAACTACCGGGGCAAGATGGACGACACGCTGTTCAAGGACGATCCCGATGGCTGCGCCGTCCACTTCGCCGACGGCCGCGACGCACCGGACGGCTGCCGCATCGGCACGTTCACGACGGTGGACCTGACGGCCCGCTACAAATGGACGCCGCAGGTGGAAATCACCGCATCCATCCAGAACCTGTTCGACAAGGAGCCGCCGCTCGACCCGCTCACTTACGGCGCCACCAGCTACAACCCGCTGGATTACAGCGGCGCGCTGGGGCGGTTCTTCAAGCTGGGCATGCGGTATCAGTTCTGAGCGGGAACTGTCCGGCGCGGGGACTGTCCCCGCACGGGGACTGTCCCCTGTTGTGCTTTTCTGCCGGCCGGCAACGGATATCAACAGCAAAAGCAACATCAACACCCCGGGGACAGCCCGCTCGCCGTACCGCCCTTGCAGCGACAGTCCCCGCCCCGCACCAGGAACACCCGTTGCCGTGCACCATTGTGGCGCATGGACCACATTTTAGCCTCATGGAATTCTTATCTCCGTTATAACTGCGCTCTCTCACGAAAACCCTTTCGACCCTTTCTGGAGATAGCGATGACTCACATGAAAATACGCCCGATGCCGGGCGTGTTGCGGCGTGCCTTTCCCCTTGCAGCGCCCCTGCTGATGACTGTGCTGGCAGCAACGGCACAGGCCCAAACCACATCTAACGATGCCACCACGGCGGCACCCGCCGCTGCCGCGCAGCCGATCCAGCGCGTGGAAATCACCGGTTCCAACATTCGCCGGGCACAGGCGGAAACGGCGTCGCCGGTGCAGACCGTCAACCGTGCCGACATCGAAAAATCCGGCAAGACCACCGTTGCCGAACTGCTGCAGACGCTGGCCGTCGACAACCAGGGCTCCGTGCCCACGAGCTTCGGCAGCGGCTTCGCGGCCGGCGCATCGGGCATCTCGCTGCGCGGCCTGGGCGCCGCCTCGACGCTGGTGCTGCTGAACGGCCGCCGCATCGCACCGTACGGCCTGGCCGACGACGGCCAGAAAGTGTTTGCCGACCTGAACATCATCCCGGCCGAAGCGGTCGAACGCGTCGAGATCCTGAAGGACGGCGCCTCCGCCATCTACGGTTCCGACGCGATCGCCGGCGTCGTCAACGTGATCCTGCGCCGCGACTACGTGGGCACCACGGTGCGCGCCAGCCAGGGCCTGTCGAACGAAAAGGACGGTGCCGATACGCGCCTGGCCGTCACGCACGGCGTGGGCGACCTGGACACGGACCGCTACAACTTCCTGTTCAGCGCCGAATACGGCAAGAAGAAGGAAGTGTGGAACCGCGACCGCGACGGCCGCGGCGCCGTCGGCCGCAGCGACCTGCGCGACATGGGCTTCTCGGCGCAGGAAGGCCTGGGCGGCACGGGCGCGATCGTCAACGCGGCATCGGCCGGCAGCTCGATCATCGGCAACGTGCAGAATCCGTTCACGAACACGTTCTACAGCCGCGACAGCATGGCGGCCGGCAACGGCTTCACGCGCAGCTTCCCGGGCGCCGCGTGTTCCAACCTGACGAGCCATCCGCAGGGCGATCCGCGCGGCGGCTGCCTGATCGACGCGACGCAGCAGTACAACCAGCTGCAGCCGCGCCAGGAAACGCTGAACATCTTCACCCGCGCCACCTTCCAGCTGAACGACAACTGGCAGGCCTATGTGGAACTGAACGGCTACCACAGCGATTCGGAATCGTGGTCGACGCCATCCGCCATCAGCAGCAGCGTCGGCTATCCCGGCGGCCCCGTCAACAACCTGGGCGTGTCGCTGGGCGCCAGCCATCCGGACAATCCGTATTTCGGCACGGCCGCCCGCGCCCGCTACCTGGCGTATGACGTGGGCCCGCGCACCAGCAGCATCGAATCGAACTTCACGCGTGCCGTGGCCGGCCTGAAAGGCACGGCGGGCGCGTGGGACATCGACACCGCGCTGCTGTTCTCGCAGACCAAGGTGAAGAACGAGCGCAGCGGCTACCTGCAGCGCGACGTGGCCTTTGCCCTGCTGAACCCGACAGCCGAGAACGTTGCCGCCGCATCGTCGAACCCGGCGTACGCGGCACTGCCGGCCGGTTCCTACTGGCGCATCGGCGAGAATGCCGGCCTGAACTCGGCCGCGCTGTACGCGGCGCTGTCGCCGAACATCGCCAACGATGCCACCAGCAAGATCGCGCTGGCCGACTTCAAGGCATCGCGCGAATTCGGCCAGCTGCCGGGCGGCGCGATGGGCGTGGCCGTCGGTGCCGAAGTGCGCCACGATTCGACCGAACTGGCACCGACCACCGGCACCGAACGGGGCAACATCATCGGCCTGGGCTACTCGGCTTATGAAGGCCAGCGCAATTCCGTCGCCGTGTACTCCGAGGTGGTGGCGCCGGTGCTGCCGACCGTCGAGCTGTCGGGCGCGCTGCGCTACGACCACTTCAACGACGTGGGCAATTCGTACACGCCGAAGGCGGGCCTGAAGTGGACGCCGATCAACAACTTCGCCGTGCGCGGCACGTTCGCCCGCGGCTTCCGCGCGCCGAGCGCCGCCGAGAACGGCCGCGGCGGCCTGGCGGCCTACTCCACGGCGTCCGATCCGGCCCGCTGCGCGCTGGGCGTGACGAGCGCCTGCACGTCGCAATCGGTGGCCGTCATCACGTCGCCGAATCCCGACCTGTCGCCGGAAAAATCGAAGAGCTATTCGATCGGCGCCGTGTGGGATCCGCTGCCGCGCACCAGCATCTCGATCGACGCGTGGCAGATCAAGCGCAAGAACGAGATCAACCAGGAACAGGTGGCGGATGCGATCGCGGCCGGCCACGTGGCGCGCGACCTGGGCTCGGCCGTGCCGGGCGTCGTCGGCGACCCCGGCCTGATCACGGCGGTGCTGACCAACTACGTCAATTCGGCGCAGACGGAAGTGCGCGGCGTCGACCTGGATGCCCGCACCACGATCCAGATGGGCAACGCGGGTTCGCTGACGGCCGACGTCAAGTACACCCACCTGTTCAAGTGGGAGCGCACCGAGCGCGACGGCACGTCGGTGGACTTTGCCGGCACGCACGGCAACTGCGATGTCAGCAACTGCATGGGCACGCCGGACGACCGCGTCAACCTGGGCCTGACGTGGGAACGGGGGCCGATGCGCGTCTCGGGCGTCGTCAACTATCGCGGCAAGTTCGACAACACGGCGTTCAAGGATGACCCGGCCGGTTGCGCGTTCACGTTCGCCGATGGCAGCGATGCGCCGAACGGTTGCAAGATCGGTTCGTTCACGACGCTGGACCTGACGGCGCGCTACAAGGTCACCGAGAAGGCCGAGCTGTTCGCGTCGATCCAGAACCTGTTCGACAAGGAACCGCCGCTCGATCCGCTGACCTACGGTGCGGCCGGCTACAACCCGGTCGACTACAGCGGTGCACTGGGCCGCTACTTCAACGTGGGGATGCGTTACACGTTCTGACCGGCGTTGTAGTGGAACAAAAAATGGGGCTGCGGCCCCATTTTTTTGCGCTGAGATTTGTGCAATCTCAATACCGGCGCAAAGTCGCCTTGCGAGCTGCGCAGGCAAATGATTCCATCGGCAACTTCTTTTCCTGGGAGTTTCCGATGACGACACCAATGCGTTACCTCGGCCCGCTGGCGGCCGCCCTCGCCACCGCCCTGCCCGCCCTGGCGCAGGAGGCACCGATGGCGCGGGTGGAAATCACCGGCTCGTCGATCAAGCGGCTGCAGTCGGAAACGGCCACGCCGCTGACGGTGTTCCGCGCCGAGGACCTGATCCGGCAAGGCCTGACCACGGCGCAGGAAGTGCTCGACCGCGTGCCGTCGAACCAGAGCAGCTTCGGCGCCGCCAATGCCGTCGGCGGCAATGCCAGCGGCCTGCCCACGGGCGGCCAGGCAACGGCCGACCTGCGCGGCCTGGGCGGCGACAAGACGCTGGTGCTGCTGAACGGCCGGCGGCTGGCCACCCACCCGTACGACGGCGCCAGCGTGGACCTGAACCTGATTCCCGTGGCGGCGCTGGAGCGCGTGGAAGTGCTGCGCGACGGCGCATCGGCGATCTATGGCACCGATGCCATCGGCGGCGTGATCAACTTCATCACGCGCCGCGCGGTGGACCGCACCACGGTGGCCGTCGAAACGGTGCTGCCGGCAGAAACGGGCGGCCGCGAGCGGCGCGCCAACGTCACGTTCGGCGGCGGCGACCTGGAACGCGACCGGTGGGGGTTTGTCGCCATCGTCGATTACCACAAGCAGGATGTGCTGACGTCGCAGCAGCGGCCGTTCTCCAGCACCGGCGTGATCCCGTCGCGGGGGCTGAACGAAACATCCGGCACGACGTTCCCCGGCAATTATTTCGACCCCGTCAGCGAGGTGCAGGGCAACCCCGGCGCGGCAACGGGCTGCAATCCGCCGCTGTCCGTGCCACATGCCACGAACGGCACCTGCCGGCAGGACTATACGCGCCAGATCGACGACCTGCCGGAAACGGAACGCACGACGGGCTACGGCAAGGCCACCTTCCGCATCGGCGCCGACCACACGGCATCGGTGGAGCTGCTGCACGCCGAAAACCGCGTGATGGCGCGCACCGCGCCGCCGCCGCAGACGGACCTGATCCTGCCCGCGTCGAGTCCCTACTATCCGGGCAATGCGGGCGCCGTGCCGGCCCAGGCCGGGCTGTCCGGCGGACCGCTGACGGTGAACTGGCGCCCGACCGAAGCGGGCCAGCGGCAGATCCATTCGCGCGGCACGGGCACGCGGCTGACCGCGACGCTGGAAGGCCTCGTCGCCGGCTGGGATTACCAGGGCGGCCTCAGCCATTCGGTCAGCCGCTCCGAAGAGATTTTCACGGGCGGCTACGTAACGGATGCGACATTTGCGGCGGGTGTCTTCAACGGCATCCTCAATCCTTTCGGGCTGCAGGACGCAGCGGGCCGCGCCTACCTGGCCGGCACGGCGCTGCGCGGCCGCGTGCAGGATGCCAGGAATGCGCAGACGGCGTTCGACCTGAAGGCCAGCCGCGAGCTGCTGCAGCTGAAAGGAGGCAAGCTGGCCGTCGCGCTGGGCACCGAGTTCCGGCATGAGGAGGCCGACTTCAACGTCAACCGGGATATCGCGGGACAGGCGTCCAGCTCGGGGCTGTCCGGCTCGCTGTCGAAGGATGGCAGCCGCAACATCCAGGCCGTGTTCGGCGAAATCAGCGCGCCGTTCCTGCCGGACGTCGAGGCGACGCTGGCCGCCCGTTACGACCACTACAGCGATGCGGGCAGCACGACGAATCCGAAGGCGTCCTTGCGCTGGCAGGCGCACCGGACACTGGTGCTGCGCGGCTCGGCCAGCACGGGCTTCCGCGCGCCGACGCTGTTCGAGAAGAACGCGCCGCTGTCGCGCAACGATACAAGCAACACGTATGACGATCCGATCCTGTGCCCGAACGGCGTGCCGCAGCCGGGTGCGAATCCGCTGCGCGACTGCGACCTGCAGCAGTTCAAGCTGCAGGGCGGCAACCAGAACCTGAGCCCGGAGAAGTCCCGTACCTATGCGCTCGGTGCCGTCATCGAACCGATTCCGGCCGTCACGCTGACCTTGGACTACTGGAACATCCGCCTGCGCGACAAGATCGGCGCGCTGCCGGAACAGACGATCTACGGCAACTTCGAGAAATACCGCGCGCTGTTCCTGCGCAATCCGGACGGCTCGCCGAACGCCATCCTCGACCTCAACGAAAACCTGGGGAAAGTGAAGACGGACGGCGTGGACGTCAGCCTGACGGTGCGCTCCCCGATGCACACGTGGGGCATCGTCACGGTGGCGCTGGACGGCACGTGGGTCCACCGCTACCGTTACCAGAACGAGCGCGACGGCGAATACATCGACAACGTGGGCCGCTATGCCGACAATTACGTGGTCTTCCGCTGGCGCCACAACGCGTCGCTGACGTGGCGCCAGGGCCCGTGGAGCGCCACCGTCGCGCACAACTTCAGGACGCGCTACGACGACCAGAACCTCGTCGATGCGCAGTACTTCAACCGCGTGTCCTCATACAGCCTGGTGAACCTGTCCGGCACGTACACGGGCTTTGCAAACGTGACGCTGACGGCGGGCGTGAAAAACCTGTTCGACAAGGATCCGCCCTTCAGCAACCAGGGCACCGTCTTCCAGAAAGGCTACGACCCCCGCTACACCGACGCCATCGGCCGCGCCCTCTACCTGCGCGGCACGTACGCGTTCTAAAAATAGGGACAGACCGCATCGGCGGACCGCCTGTTTTACAAGGAAATTTCCTGTAAAACAGGGTCTGTCCCGGATTTTTGTCTCGCATTTTGGAAAGCAAAAAAAACCGGTGACAGGCTCCAATTTCCAGGGAATATTTCCCGGAAAATGGAGCCTGTCACTAATGCCGCTTAGTTAGC
>DKJA01000211.1:63143-66782 GCA_002454505.1 Oxalobacteraceae bacterium UBA6704 | reverse complement strand
GGCTGCCCCCGCAGGGGACTGACCCCGGGGTTGCAGTTGTATTTGACTTTGGTTGAGGACACGGAGACTGCCGCGCTGGGGACAGCCGGATCGCCGTACCGCCCCTTCGGGGACAGTCCCCCACCTGGAGCTCTTATGCTGAACAAATTACGAATCGGTCCCAAACTCCTGCTGGCGCCCTGCGTGGTGCTGATCCTGCTGGTGGCGATCGCGGCATGCGCGTGGGTCGGCATGGTGCGCCAGAACGCGTCGATGGAGAACCTGGTGCAGGTGCGCGCGGCGCGGCTGAAGGCGGCGGCCGACATCGCCGGCGAAGCCAAGCATGCCCACGCCAACATCTACCAGTTACTGGCGTGGGTCAACGGCAGCTTCGCGAAGAACCGGCTCGATGCGCTGACCACCCGCATCCATGCGCGCCACCGCGACATCGACCAGCAGCTGCAGCAACTGGCCCGCATCTCCAGCCCGGACGAACGCAAGCTGGTCGATGCGTCGATCGCGGCGCTGGCCGCCTACCGCAAGGGCGTGGCGGAGACGATCGAGATGGCGCAGATGGACCAGTCCATCGCCACCAACTCGATGCAGAAGGCGGAGCAGCAGTTCGGGCAGCTGGAAGAGCAGTTGACGCTGCTGTCCGCGCTGGAGAAATCGCTCTCCGAAGCGGCCCATGCGGGCGCCAAGGCGGAGTTCCGCCAGCTGGGCATCACGATGGCGGCGCTGTGCGTGCTGTCGGTGGCGCTGTCGCTGCTCGTGTCGATGGCGGTGCGCGCGGCGCTGCTGCGCGACGTGCGCTCGATTGCCGACGTGGTGCGCAGCCTGGCGGCCGGCCGGCTGACGCTGCAGAAACCCAACCAGGGCAAGGATGAAATCGCCGAAACGGCGCGCGTGCTGGACCAGAGCATCGTCAACCTGAACCAGACGCTGCGCACGATCCGCGGCGCCGTGCAATCGATCGACACGGCCTCGCACGAGATCGCCAGCGGCAACCTGGACCTGTCCAGCCGCACCGAGCGGCAGGCCGGCTCGCTGGAGGAAACGGCCAGCGCGATGGCCAGCCTGACGACGGCCGTGCGGCAGAACGCGGAGCACGCGCGCGAGGCGTGCAGGCTGGCGGCCACCGCATCGACGATGGCGGAGAAAGGCGGCGTGGCCGTGTCGCAGGCGGTGCAGACGATGGATTCGATCCGCGCCAGCTCGCGCAAGATCGTCGAGATCATCGGCGTCATCGACAGCATTTCGTTCCAGACCAATATCCTGGCGCTCAATGCGGCGGTGGAAGCGGCGCGCGCCGGCGAACAGGGGCGCGGCTTCGCCGTCGTCGCTTCCGAAGTGCGCACGCTGGCGCAACGGTCGGCCGCCGCCGCCAAGGAGATCAAGGAGCTGATCGCCGAATCCGTGCAGACGATCGACAACGGCGCCACGTCCGTCAGCCTGGCGGGCAGCAGCATGGGCGACATCGTCACGTCGGTGCAGCAGGTCAATCACATCATCGACCGCATCAGCGAAGCGAGCGCGGAACAGGCGCAGGGCATCTCGGAAGTCAACACGGCGGTCGGCCAGATCGACGACGTGACGCAGCAGAACGCGGCGCTCGTCGAACAGGCCGCGGCGGCGGCGGAGAGCCTGCAGGAACAGGCGGTGAACCTGTCGCGCGCGGTGGCCGTGTTCGAGCTGGATGCGTCGACCGAAACGAAGCAGCCGCCGCCCGCCCCGCCCGCCGGCGACGATGGCATCGCCGAAGTGGAACGGCGCGCGCCGAACAGCCCGATGCGGGGATTGGCCTTGCACCGGCCGCCGCGCGGCGGCACCGGCGGGCAGAGCCGGCACAGCGCGTGAGGGGCACTGTCCCCACCAAGCTCAGCGAAACGGCTTGCTGAGAAACCGCGACCCGGCAACCCCGAACCGCCACGGCACCTCCATCGCCTTCGAAATGCCGATCCGCGGCCCTTCGGCAACAATGACCGCCTCCTCGCGCGGCAGCAGCACGAACGGCGGCGCGTCCAGCGGCAGCGCGTTGTGCGCGCGGCTGACGCCCAGCGCCTGGCACACCCGCCCCGGGCCGGAGCACAGCAGCCGCGGGTCGGCCAGCTTGCGGCGTTCGCGCATGATGTCGAGGCCGTGGGTCGGTTCGATGGCGCGGATCAGCACGCCGGCGCCGTGGCCATCTTCGCGGCAGACAAAGTTCAGGCACCAGTGGATGCCGTAGGAGCGGTACACATAAGCATGCGCCGGCGGGCCGAACATCGCCAGGTTGCGCTCGGTGGGGCCGTTGAACGTGTGCGATGCCGGATCTTCGCGGTCGTAAGCCTCCGTTTCGACGATCAGTCCGCCCACGCCATCGACCAGCA
Organism: Oxalobacteraceae bacterium UBA6704; assembly: GCA_002454505.1. Classification (GTDB taxonomy): domain Bacteria; phylum Pseudomonadota; class Gammaproteobacteria; order Burkholderiales; family Burkholderiaceae_D; genus Rugamonas. The sequence continues at coordinate 64,434 of DKJA01000211.1, read as the reverse complement.
CGGTCACGCCGATCAACTGGCGCGCCACGTCGTGCGATGGCGCGCTGAAATCGATTCCAGCCAGCAAAGTAGTCATGCGGCGATTGTAGCGCGCACTCCCGTGCGCCAGCGCCGGCCAGTTCATCGTAGATAACTTACGCTGTCATTTCGCCATCAAAAGCCCGCCGATGGACTGCGAACGGCGCAAAATGGCCACAAAAATCGAAGAATATCCGGATATGGCATGATATTGCCACGCCGAAACAGGTGATAATGACGAGTCCCGCAGTCCCGACCCACGCCGCCATGAACACAGCAGTTGCCCCCGCCCCGGAATCCACCGTAGAAGATGCCTTGCTGCGTTCGATCCGCATTCCTCCGCGGCCGAGCCTGCTCATCGACCTGCAGCAGGAACTGGCGGAAGACGATCCGTCGCCGCGCCGTATCGCCCGCATCATCGGCAACGACGTCGGCATGTCGGGCGCGCTGCTGAAACTGGCCAATTCGCCGTTCTTCGGCGCCGCCCGCAAGGCCAAGTCGGTCGAGCAGGCGATCAACTTCCTCGGCATCAACCAGTGCGCCGCGCTGCTGACGGGCCTGCTGGCCCGCCAGGCCGTCGACGGCCGAGACCTTGGCGCCGATGCGCTCCAGCGCCGCGCCGGTGCGCTCGACCAGATCGACGCCGCGCGCCACCTGGGCCGAGGAGGTGGAGATCAGGGTGCGGATCTCGCCCGAGGCCTCGGACGAGCGCTGGGCCAGGGCGCGCACTTCTTGGGCCACCACGGCGAAGCCGCGCCCGGCGTCGCCCGCGCGGGCGGCCTCGACCCCGGCGTTGAGCGCCAGCAGGNNCCCGCCAGGCCGTCGACGGCAACAACGGTTCGCTGAACCAGTTCTGGGATACCAGCGCCCGCCGCGCACAAGCGCTGGTGTTCACGTCGCGCAAGCTGCGCATCGCCCCGCCGGACATCGCCCACACCTTCGGCTTGTTCTGCGACATCGGCGTGCCGCTGCTGATGGACCGCTTCACTGACTACCGCGACACGCTGGCGATCGCTTCGCGCGACGCGCAGCGCGGCTTCACCGCCATCGAGGACGAACGCCACAACACCAACCACGCGGCGATCGGCTGCCTGCTGGCGCGCAACTGGGGCCTGTCGCCCGACGTGTCGTGGGCGATCCTGCACCACCACGACTACGCCGTGCTGGACGACAACGCCACCGACGAGGCGATCCGCTCGCTGGTCGCCGCATCGGTACTGGCCGAACGGGGCATTGCGCGCTACCATGGCAACCGCGATTCGCTGGAGTGGGA
>DKJA01000211.1:62646-63010 GCA_002454505.1 Oxalobacteraceae bacterium UBA6704 | reverse complement strand
CGCGATTCGCTGGAGTGGGAAAAAGGCGGCGACATGGCCTGCCGCCACCTGGGCCTGGATGCCGAGGAAGCGGAAGACCTGCTCGAGGAATTGCACGACACCTTCCACATCGACCACTGACGATGTCCGTCGCCGGGCATCGATGACACATGCCCAAGAACAAACGTCCCGCCCCCCGCAAGTCCGCCGCAGTCTCCGCCGATGAACCGGAAGAAGCGCAGTCCGCCGCGCTGTGCGCGCTCGCGCTCGCCGTGGCGGAACGGGAAGACTACGACACGCCGGGCGACGAGCTGGAGAACGAATTCCGCCAGAAGGAGCACGAGCTGCACCGCCTGGTGCGCCGTTACCTGAACCAGCAGCAGGA
>DKJA01000211.1:39595-62552 GCA_002454505.1 Oxalobacteraceae bacterium UBA6704 | reverse complement strand
GCCTACCGCCTGCTGCGCGCCGACATCGAGGAAGCTTCCGCCACCGTGCAGCTGCGCCGCGACAACGCGCCGACGCAGGAGATCGATGCGTTCGCCATTCCCGTGTTCGTGCACAGCACCGGCGGCCTGGTGGAAGCCGAGGGTTTCCAGGACGACGCGGCCTACGAGGCGCTGCTCGACAGCATGAAGACGGCCGGCCTGGAAAGCCCGAAAGCAAAACTGGTGCTGGTGCGCCATGCGTACGATGCCGCCGAGGCCGGCCGCATCACCTACAGCCAGCTGCATGCGATGGCGCGCGAAGCGGCCGTGGTGCTGACATCGAAGAAGGTAACGGAAGCGCCGGCGCTGGACCGCAGCATCGCCGGCTGGTCGGCGCCCGCATTCGGCGCCGCGGACGAGGCGGTGGAACTGCGCTTCCTCGTCGGCTTCTCGCTCAAGCGCGCCGACGACCCGTTCTACGCGGTGCCTGCCGACGAAGCGAAAGCGGATGCCTGGTTCGCGGCACGGCTGGAGCGTTACCGCCGCTGGACGGAAGATGCCGCGCCGCTGGTGCAGCGCTGCTTCGCGCCGGCGGACCGCGCATTGCGTTTGAACTTCCTCTACCAGGACCTGTTCTTCGGCGCCCGCGCCGCCGGCCTGGCGGAACAGGCGATGCTGGCCACGATGGCCACGCTGAACGCGGCACTGGCCGGCGCGCCCGCCAGGGCGCGTGCCGAGATCGTGCCGGCCCATGCCGACGGCGAGCCGGTGCTGCGCGTGCAGCTGTACGCCGGCGCCGCGCTGCTGACGACCGCCGACCTGCCGCTGGAGCCGGACAGCGACGTGGCCGACGCCGTCGACGAGCTGCGCGATGCGCTGGCGACGCTGGGCGTGGACGACGTGTCGGTCAAGGGATAAGGCGCAGTCGAATCGCGCTTTACACGCCGCAAAGCCGGGAGGATACTGGGCCGACACAGAGAATGCGCATGGAGACGCATCATGAGACGCCTGCTGCCGGTTTTCCTTCTATCCATCCTGCTGTCCGCCTGCGCCACGAAGCCCGTGCTCCAGGTGCCGCAGCAGCTGTTCGACGACCATGCCTTCGCGCCGCCGCAGCGGCAACTGGGCGCGGAGCAGATCTTTGCCCTGACGCCGGCCATGCGCCTGTATGCGCAGCGCATCGTCTTCCGCAAGGGCGGCGCGGAAGCACGCCGCGCGCTGTTCGATGCGCTGTACAAGCGCGACGGCCTGCAGCTCGAATACGATTCCGCCATCACCCGCACCGCCGCCGAAGCCTTCGAAGCGCGCCACGGCAACTGCCTGTCGCTGGTGATCATGACGGCCGCGCTGGCCGAGGAAATGGGCGTGCCGGTGGTGCTGCAGACGGTGGCCGGCGAAAATGCCTGGAGCCGCAGCGGCAGCCTGTACTTCAACAGCGGCCACGTCAACCTGGCGCTGGGCCGCCTGTCGCGCCGGGATCCCGGCTGGTACGGGCCGGACGATTACCTGCTGATCGATTTCATGCCGCCCATCCAGGGCAAGGAAGCCCGCGCGACACCGATCGACAAGGCCACCGTCGTGGCGATGTTCATGAACAACCGCGCCGCCGAAGCGCTGGCGCAGGGCGATATCGACGAGGCCTACTGGTGGTCCCGCAACGCCATCCTGGCGGCGCCGGCACTGCCGCACCCTTACAACACGCTGGCCATCGTCTACCGGCGCCACGGCGATCCGGCGCGGGCCGAAACGGCGCTGCGCCACGTACTGCGGGCCGATCCGGACAGCCCGATCATCCTCGCCAACCTGGCGCAGCTGCTGGCCGAAGGCGGCCGGCCGGCCGAAGCGGCGGCCATCAAGGCGCGGCTGGCGCGGCTGCAGCCCTACCCGCCGTTCCACTTCCTCGAACTGGGCCAGAAGGCCATGCTGGCCGGCGATTACGTCACGGCGCGCCGGCTGTTCGAACGCGAACTGCAGCGCGATCCCGACTACCACGAAACGCACCGCGCGCTGGCGGCGGCGGCATTCGAGCTGGGCGACCTGAACGCCGCGCAGATGCACTTGCGGCGGGCACTGGCGGGCAGCACCACGGCCGGCCAGCAGGGCCTGTACACGGCCAAGCTGGACAAGTTGCGCGCGTATGGCGAGGCCGTCACCAGGCACTGAAACTGGCGGGTGTCGATGAACCCTTCGCTTCGGCTACACTGGCGGGTCCATGTGTTCACCGAAGAAGGAAATCATGTCCCGACCGTTCTCCGCATCCACGCTTGCCCTCGCCGTCGCCCTCGCCTGCGGCACCGTCCACGCCGCCGGCGTGACGGCGCACGACGAAGACAAGGCCCAGGAAAGCAAGCGCGACCTGCGCGAGCGCTACACGAAGTTCGAGTTCCGCATCCCGATGCGCGACGGCGTGCGGCTGTTCACCACCGTCTACGTGCCGAAGGACACCGGCAAGACCTACCCGTTCCTGATGCAGCGCACGCCGTACAGCGCGGGCACGTATGCCGATGGCGAACTGCATTACGGCGTGGCGTACATGCCGGAGAGAATCGGCCCGTCGCCGGAATTCGAGGACAGCGGCTACATCTTCGTCAAGCAGGACGTGCGGGGCCGCTTCATGTCCGAAGGCAAGTGGCAGGAGATGACGCCGCACGCGAAAACGCAACGCGCCGCCGGCGAAGGCAACGAGAGCCAGGACATGCACGACACCGTCGAATGGTTGCTGAAGAACGTGCCGAACAATAACGGCAAGGTGGGCATCTACGGCATCAGCTACCCGGGCTTCTACACGTCGGCCAGCATCATCGATTCGCACCCGGCGATCAAGGCGGCGTCGCCACAGGCACCGGTGACGGACCTGTTCATGGGCGACGATTCGTATCACGGCGGCGCCTTCATGCTGGCGGCGAACTTCGATTTCTACGCGGCCTTCACGGAAGAAGAAAACCCCACGCCGCTGCCGAAAACATGGAACGACTTCGACTACGGCGTGGCCGACGGCTACGATTACTTCCTGCACCGGCTGACGTGGTCGAACATCCTGTCCAGCATGTCGGACAAGCAGCGCGCGCTGCTGCAGCCGACCATCGAGCACGACACCTACGACGAGTTCTGGAAGTCGCGCAATATCGCCGCCCACCTGAAGAACGTCAAGGCGGCCGTGCTGACCGTCGGCGGCTGGTTCGATGCGGAAGATCCGCAAGGCCCGTTCACCACCTACCAGGCGATCAAGCGCTACAACCCGAACACGTTCAACGGCCTCGTGATGGGCCCGTGGGTGCACGGCGGCTGGGCGGGCGGCGACGGCAAGAGCCTGGGCCGCGTGCAGTTCGATTCGAAGACGTCCGAGTACTTCCGCAAGGAGATCCAGCTGCCGTTCTTCGAGCAGCACCTGAAGGGCGTCAAGCCGGCCAGGGCCGTGGCCGAAGTGACGGCATTCGAGACGGGCACCAATGTGTGGCGCCAGTACACGGCGTGGCCGCCGCAGCAGGCGAAACAGCAGACGCTGTACTTCGGCAGCAGCGGCGGACTGGGCTGGCAGAAGCCGGCCGCCGGCACGGGCGACGGCGGCTTCGACGAATACGTCAGCGATCCGAAAAAGCCGGTGCCTTACATCGCCTACCCGGCGACAGGCGTGCCGAAGGAATACATGGTGTCGGACCAGCGCTTCGCCGCCACGCGGCCGGACGTGCTGGTCTACCAGACCGCGCCGCTGGAAGATGACGTGACGATCGCCGGCCCCGTCACGCCGAAGCTGTTCGTGTCGACGACGGGCACGGACGCCGACTGGGTCGTCAAGCTGATCGACGTGTACCCGAACGAATACCCGGCCACGCCGGGCGCCGGCGAGCGGGGCAAGGATGTACCGCCACCGTCGCTGAAGATGGCCGGCTACCAGCAGCTGGTGCGCGGCAATCCCTTCCGCGGCAAGTTCCGCAACAGCTTCGAGCGTCCCGAACCGTTCGTGCCGGGCAAGGTGGAAGCGGTGAACTTCCACCTGGGCGACATCAACCACACGTTCCGCCGCGGCCACCGCATCATGGTGCAGGTGCAGAGCTCGTGGTTCCCGCTGGTGGACCTGAACCCGCAGACGTTCATGTCGATCCCGCAAGCGAAGCCGGAAGATTTCAAAAAGGCGACGCAGCGCGTGTACCACGCGGCCGAGACGCCTTCCGGGCTGCAGGTGCTGGTGATTCCGGCGAAGTAAGCAGTATCCATGGATGGGGACTGTCCCCGACGGGGACTGTCCCCGGGGTTGGCGATCGCAGAAAAGTTCAAGAACAACCGAGGCGACAGCCGGATCGCCGTACCGCCGTGGCAGGCACAATCCCCATCAAATTTATGTCGCCAACGCAACACGACGCGCGACGCACCGGGCCGTTTCGCAGTAAACTGAGCCCCATGAATAATTCCAAAAAAGTCGCTGCCGTCGTCGGCGTGGCCGGCCTGCTGTGGGCCGGCATGGTGTCGGCGATCGCGGCCGGACAGCGCAAGCTGCTGTTCAATCCAACGCTGATCCGCGAAGTGCAGAGCCCGCGCAGTGCCGGCCACCGCACCCGCGCCGTGGTGTTGCGCGCGAACGATGGCACGCGCCTGGCCGGCTGGCTGATGACGCCGAACATGCCGGGCCCGCACCCGGCCGTGGTGTATTTCGGCGGCCGTTCGGAAGAAGTGTCGTGGGTGGTGCGCGATGCCGGCACGCTGTTTCCCGGCATGGCCGTACTGGCGATGAATTACCGTGGCTACGGCGATTCGCGCGGCGTGCCCGGCGAAGAACACATGATCGAAGACGGCTGCATGCTGTACGACTGGCTGTGCAGCCGCCGCAACGTGGATGCGAAGCGGGTGGCCGTCGTCGGCCGCAGCCTCGGTTCCGGCGTGGCCGTGCAGGTGGCCAAGGAAAGGCCGACCAATTCGGTGGTGCTGATCACGCCCTACGATTCGATCCTCGCGCTGGCGCAGCGCAAGTTCCGCGTGGTGCCGGTACGCTACGTGCTGCGGCACCGCTTCGAGTCCGTGAAGTATGCGTCGCTGCTCAGTTCGCCGATCTATGTGCTGCGCGCCGCATCGGACGACGTGGTGCCCCACTCGCACACCGACCAGCTCGTGGCGCAGCTGACGCGCATCCACCAGGACGAGATCATCCCGGATTCGGATCACATGAACATCCCTTACCTGCCCTTGACGCAGCAAAAGATCGCGCAGTTCCTCACCACGCAGTTCGCCGTGGCGCAGCCGCTGCCGGACGAAGCGCCGACGGCGGCCTAGCGCACAAGCCAGCGTGGCTGGTCAGGCGGGGTAACAGGATATAGTTGGTGTCGTCGCCGTACAGGCGCGACGCTGCTCCATCCGACAGTGCAAAACTCGTCGGCGGTCAGCGGCAGGGAGAAAAAGGGGTGGCGGCGCGCAGCGCGGCAACGTCGGCCCAGCGGTTCCTGTCGAGTGTCAGACCGATCTTGTCGGGCGCGTGGCGCAGGACGAGGGACAGGAGTCTGCCGAGGCGTTCGCGCGCTTGCACGACTGCCGGTTACATCAGCGGCCCATTAACGGCGGCGTTGCTGGTGGTGGGTTGGCGCCGGCCCGCGCTTCTCGATGTGCCGGAACGTGATGCGGCCCTTGTTGAGATCGTAAGGCGACATCTCGAGGGTAACGCGGTCGCCCGCGATGATACGGATGTGGTTCTTCTTCATCTTGCCGGAGGTGTAAGCGATCAACTTGTGACCGTTGTCGAGGTCGACGCGGAAGCGCATTTCCGGCAAGATTTCCGTGACGAGACCGTTCATTTCGATGAGTTCTTCTTTAGCCATATTCCCTTTCGGTGAGTGCCCATCGGATGACGGACAGGTACTGCGGTCCATGGTAAAAAAAGTCGCCCCGCAGAAGCGCAAGTACCATAGATGTGGACAATGCGGAGAAAAAAAAGCCCGCTTCGTTGCGGGCTTCGTTTCAATGTGATGCCAATGCGTTGGATCGCTGCTTCAGCCCATGCTATCTGCGTGGTGCGTTGCTTCGGGGCGCCCGTGCTATCTGCACGGTGCGGCCGATGTGTAATCCGACCAATGTCTGGAATGACAACCCGGAGGGTGAAGTCCGCGCGGCGGCATTACACAACCTGCACCGCGGCCCTGCCAGGTGCCGGTAAATCCAACAAAACTTTACCGACGGCATGCAGTATAACACGGTTTTGATATCGCGCACAAACCTGTGATATCGGGTGTGGCAATTGCGAACAGCCAAGGCTGGCGACCTCATCTATTCAGAGTGGTTAAACTTGCTAGCGGGAATTCATGAAATTCCCGCCTGGTAACTCCTCCACCCAGAAAGGCACTCATATGTCATCAGTTCTGCAAGGAAAAGTCGCGCTCGTCACCGGCGCAGGTTCGGGTATCGGCCGCGCCGTGGCCATCCAGTATGCCGCCGCGGGCGCCAAGGTCGTGGTATCGGACATCAACGAGAAAGGCGGACAAGAGACTGTCAACGCCATCAAGGAAGCGGGCGGCGACGCCGTCTTCGTGCGGGCCGACACGTCGCTGCCCGCCGACAACGAGGCGCTGGTTGCGGCCGCGGTCAAGCAGTACGGCGCGCTCCACATCGCCTGCAACAACGCCGGCATCAGCGCGCCGCCCGCCGACATCGGCGACTACGACACCGCCAACTGGGACAAGGTGATCGGCGTGAACCTGTCCGGCGTGTTCTACGGCATGCGCTACCAGCTGCCGGCGCTGCTGGCGGCCGGCGGCGGCGCGATCGTCAACATGGCGTCGATCCTGGGCCAGGTGGCCACCCGCCAGAACAGCGCGTACGTGGCCGCCAAGCATGGCGTCGTCGGGCTGACCAAGGCCGCAGCCATCGAGTACGCCACGCGCGGCATCCGCGTCAATTCCGTCGGCCCCGGCTATATCGACACGCCGCTGCTGCAGACCATGTCCGACGAGGCGCGCGCGCCGCTGATCGGCCAGCATCCGATCGGCCGGCTCGGCGAAGCGGACGAGGTGGCCGAACTGGTGGTGTGGCTCAGTTCGGACAAGGCGTCGTTCGTCACCGCTTCGTATTACGCGGTCGACGGCGGCCTGCTGGCCCAGTAAGCCGCAATGACCGCACAGTCCAGCCCGCCGGCAGCCCATAAAGCCTGGGCCCGCCACCTGCGCGCGGTGGTCGGCGGCGACTGCGCGGTCACGTCGTATCACGACGATGCCCGGCAAAATACGACGCATATCTTCACCAGCGTCAACGGTGAAGGCCTCGTGGCGGCAACCATCGGCCTGCAGGATACCGATCAGAGCGATGCGCGCGGCGATGGCTTGTTCATTGAAATTATCATGGACCGGCGCGGTGCCGACGAGCGCGTGGCCAACGTGCTGTCCACCATTGCGTTCTACATCATCAAGGATGGCTGGCGCGTGCGCCCCGGCGCGGTGTTCGAGTCCATGGTGCAGATGTATTTTCCGGAAACGCCGCTGCCCCACGTGATGTTCACGACGCCGTTCCAGTGGCCGGACATGTCCCGCGTGGAACTGGATGGCACGACCGTCTATCCATTGCTGGCGGTTCCCATCTCGGAAGCCGAACGGCAGTTCGCTGCGACGCATGGCAGCGATGCGCTGGAGAGCCTGTGGGAGGGACGCTCGGTCGATGTGCTGGACTGGGAGCGCCGGCCAGTTACGTTCCGCTAGCTGTCGCCGGTCAGCGCGCGCCACGCATCCAGCTTCCGATCGAACGAAAGCGAAGCGTGCGCCGGCGACGAAGACGGCAGCACCACCGTCCGGTAGCCCTGCGCGGCAAACTGCGGCGCGAACTTTCCCGACGCCTGACCGTTGAAGCCGACCGTCTCCAGCGCCGGGCACAATTCCCGCAACCGCGTGAAATCGTTGGCGGCCGGCTGGCGGATGGCGGAATCCAGACTGCCTTCGCGCTCGCAGGCACCCAGCACGTCCCACAAGCCAAAGCCATGCGCCAGCAGGCGCGACAAGCGCTCGTCATACGACAGCTGCGCCAGCGGCTCGCCGGTCAGCGTCGACAGGATAGGCCACAGCAGATTGCGCGGGTGCGCATAATACTGCTGCGCCGCCAGCGACGCGGCGCCGGGGAAACTGCCGAGTATCAGGATGCGTGTATGGCTGTCGATGACGGGCGCGAGGCCGGTGAGAACGAAGGGCTGGGGCATGCGCCGGATTGTAGCGCTGCCGTGTAGAATCAGCTGAACAATAAGCCGGAGTCCACCATGAAAACCGAGCCCCGCACCATCCACGAATTGCTTGCCCAATATGGCGAAAACCACCGCGATCCCATGAACGAATGGATCCACTGCGTATGCGTGCCGCTGATCGTGTTTTCGCTGCTGGGGATGTTGTGGTGGATGCATCCGCTGGTGGCGGTGGCCGTCGTGGCGGCCAGCATGGCGTATTACTGGAAGCTGTCGCGGCCGTTCGCGGCGGGCATGCTGGTGATGGCTCTTGTGATGCTGGGTGTGCTGGCGGCGCTGCCGCCGATAACCGTACTGCCTTTAACGATCATGATTTTCGTGCTGGCCTGGGCCGGACAGTTCATCGGCCACGTCATCGAGGGGAAAAAGCCGTCGTTCCTGGACGACGTCCGCTTCCTGCTGATCGGGCCCCTGTTCGTACTGGGCTTCCTGTACCGCCGTTTCAACCTGGCTTATTGACTACTGCGTGATCACAGCGGCGCGGCCAGCCGCCAGACCAGCTGGCCGTGCGGCAAAGCCTCTTCGGCGCACAGCACCAGCGTGACCATCAGCAGGGCCACGTAGCCCAGCACCGTCAGCACCTTCCATTGCAAACTCTTGTCCATGAGCACACCTCGCGTTGTGGGACTTTGAATATTAATTGTCTTTTTTATAAAGTTCTACGTTGCACTGCCATTCTTGAGGCGAATCAACCGCGTGCGGCGTGACAACAACAGGTTCTATCCCAGGGGCAAGACTGCGGGGTGAAGCGGTATACTCCCGCGATGTCATCGCCCCTCCTCTTTGTCGTTGCCTGCCTCATCTGGGGTTCCACGTTCTGGGCCATCACGCTGCAACTGGGCGATATCGCACCGTCCGTCTCCGTCATCTATCGCTTTGCGCTGGCTTCCGCCGTGCTGTTTGCCTGGTGCAAGCTGCGTGGCGACAAGCTGTGGCTGCCATGGCGCGCGCAGCGGTGGACGATCCCGCAGGGCTGCGCCACCTTCGGCCTCAGCTACATCTGCACTTACACGTCCGAGCAATACCTGGTGTCCGCACTGGTGGCGGTGCTGTTTGCGCTGATGGTGTTCTGGAATCCCATCCTGAACCGGCTCGTTCTCGGCACGCCGCTGACGTGGCGCACGTGGGTGGCCGGTACCGTGGCGGTGGTCGGCGTGATCCTGCTGTTCTGGCAGTCGATCGGCGGCGCCGTGCGCGAGATCCTCGCCGGCGGCGACGGCCACTTCCTGCTGGGGCTCGTCCTGGCCGTCATCGCAACGATCGCCAGTTCCACCGGCAACGTGCTCGTCGTCAAAGTGCGCGAACAGGCGCCGAACGTGCTGCTGACGATGGCCTGGGGCATGCTGTGGGGCACGCTGCTGGTGGCGCTGTGGGTACTCGTCAGCGGCCAGCAGTTTGCATTGCCGGTGACGCCCCGCTATTGGGCCGGATTGCTGTACCTGTCGCTGTTCGGCTCCGTCATCGCGTTTGCCTGCTATTTCACGCTGATCGACCGCATCGGCTCCGACAAGGCCGTCTATATCGGCGTCGTCACGCCCGTGATCTCGGTGCTGCTGTCGATCCGCCTCGAACATTTCCGCCCCGGCGCCATCGAGTGCCTGGGCATGGCGCTGTGCCTGGGCAGCGTGGCATGGGCCCTGAAAGGCCCGGCCCGCACGCTGAAGGCCGTCGCCACCATCGAAACCGAACCACTGAAGAAAGCCTCATGAGCAAACTGCATATCCGCCCGGCCCGCCCGGAAGACGTCGCCCCGATCATGGCGATGATCCGCGAACTGGCCGTCTTCGAAAAACTGGAGCACATGGTGATCGCCGACGAGGCGATGCTGCACGACGCGCTGTTCGGCGCGCGGCCGCCATGCGAGGCCATCGTCGGCGAGGAGGCCGGCGAAGTCGTCACGTTCGCCCTCTTCTTCCATAACTTCTCCACCTTCCTGGGCCGCAAGGGCCTGTACCTGGAAGACCTGTACGTGAAGCAGAACCGCCGCGGCCACGGTTACGGCAAGCAGATGCTGCAGGCGCTGGCCGCGCTGGCCGTCGAACGGGATTGCGGGCGCTTCGAGTGGTCGGTGCTGGACTGGAATGCGAATGCGATCGCGTTCTACGAGAAGATGGGCGCCGACGTGCTGCCGGACTGGCGCATCTGCCGCGTGACGGGCGAGGCGCTGGCGAAGCTGGCGTCGTAGGGGACTGTCCCCGCATGGGGCCTGTCCCCGGGGTTGTTTTTATCTGTCAGCAAGCAAGGTCAACCCCGGGGACAGCCGGATCGCCGTACCGCCCCTGCGGGGACGGTCCCCATGTCACGGCTTGCGGGGTTGGCGCGTCACCTGGCGTTCCAGCAGCTCGAACACGGCCTGCGTGAGCAGCGCCAGCACGGCGGCAGGGATCGCGCCGGCCAGCATCATCGTATTGTCGTTCAGCGCCAGCCCCGTCGTAATGCGTTCGCCGAAGCCGCCGGCGCCGATGAAGGCGGCAATCGTGGCCGTGCCCACGCTCATCACGGCGGCCGTCTTCACGCCGGCCAGGATCACCGGCAAGGCCAGTGGCAGGTCGACGTGCCGCAGGCGCTGGCGCGGCGTCAGCCCCAGTGCCAGCGCGGCCTGCCGCAGGCCGGGCGGCACAGCGAGGATGCCGGTCACGGTATTGCGCACGATCGGCAGCAGCGCATAGACGAACAGCGCCACCAGTGCCGGCACGGTGCCGATCATGCCGAGCAGCGGAATCAGCATCGCCAGCAAGGCCAGCGACGGTATCGTCTGCAGCACGCCAGCCAGCGCCAGCACCGGCTGCCGCAGCGGTGCACGCAAGGCCGCCACGACGCCCAACGGAATCCCTGCAGCGCAGGCCAGCAGCACGGACATCGCCACCAGCAGCATGTGCTGGCCCGTCAGCCGCGCCAGGTCCGGTCCGAACAGCGCGCCGGTGAGGGTGGTGCGCGCCGTTGCGGCTGGCGATGCAGAACCTGCGAGGAAATCGCGCGCCACGGCGGCGAACGGCTGGCCTTCCAGTTCGGCGGCGGCGTTCATCGCGATCATGTCCTTCTCGCCGATCTTCCCTTCCAGTCCGGCGATGGCCCGCCAGGCCGCGGGAAAGCGCTGCGGCGTATCGAGGCGGTACAGCAGCACCGCATCGTAGCGGGGGAAGTAATCCTTGTCGTCTTTCAGAACGGTCAGGCCATAACGGGCGATCTTTGCATCCGTCGAATAGATGTCGATGACGTCCACCTGCTTTGCCGCCAGCGCCTCGTAGGCGATGCCGTGATCGAGCCCACGCGGCTGCTGCTTCAGGTCGTAGCGCCGTGCGAGCCCGGGCCAGCCGTCGGCGCGGCCGATGAATTCATGCGACAGCCCGAACTGCAGCCCGCCGCGGCCGGCCAGTTCCGAGAGTGTTGCGATACCGGCGTCGCCCCGTACCGCCAACGCGTACGTGTTGTTGAAGCCCAGCGGCACGGCCACGCCGAGGCCCAGCGGCGCCAGCTCGCTGCGGATCTGTTCCAGCGTGGCGGGTGTCTTGTTCTGCAGGATTTCCTGGTCGATCGTGCCCATGTATTCGGGATAGACGTCGATGCTGCCGTTCTTCAGCGCGGCCAGCACGATGGCCGTGTTGCCGAGGCCCTGACGGTGCTCGACTTTGACATGGGGCGCAGCCGTTTGCTTGACCACTTCGGCCAGGATGTACGACTCGGTGAAGCGCTTCGAACCGATGCGCAGCACGCCGTCGTCCGCCATGGCAGACGAGGCAAACAACACCAGCACAAACGCGAACAGCGCCCTCACGCAGGCACCGCCACCTGCGGCAGCCGCCACCGGCCGCCGTTGACGACGGCCGCGCAGGGATTGAAGCCGATGGCGTAGCACAGGTCCGCCGGCCGGGCGATGCGCCACAGCGCGAAGTCGGCGCGCTTGCCCACTTCCAGCGTGCCGATCTCGCCGTGCAGGCCCAGCGCGCGGGCCCCATGGACGGTGGCGCCGGCCAGCGCTTCCTGCGGCGTCAGGCGCCACAGCGTGCACGCCATGTTCAATGCCAGCAGCAAGGACGTCATCGGCGACGTGCCGGGATTGTTATCGGTGGCCACCGCCATCGGCACGCCGGCCGCACGCAGCGCGGCGACGGGCGGCGGCGTGGTATCGCGCAAAAAATAATAGGCGCCCGGCAGCAGCACGGCCACCGTGCCGGCGCGCGCCATCGCCGCGATGCCGGCCTCGCTCAGGTGTTCCAGGTGATCGGCCGACAGGCCGTTGAAGCGCGCGACCAGTTCCGCGCCGCGCTGGTCCGACAGCTGCTCGGCATGCAGTTTCACCGGCAGGCCATGCTGCTGCGCGACGGCGAACACGCGCTCCGTCTGCGCCGCGGTAAAACCGATGCGTTCGCAGAAGGCATCCACCGCATCCACCAGATCGTGTTCCGCCAGCGCGGGAATCATCGCGCAAACGGCATCGATGTAGTCGTCCGGCCGGTCCTTGTATTCGGGCGGCAGCGCATGCGCGCCGAGGAAGGTGGTGGCCACGCGCACCGGCAGCACGTCCTGCACGCGGCGTGCCGTGCGCAGCATCTTCGCTTCCGACGCCAGGTCGAGGCCATAGCCGGACTTGATTTCCAGCGTGGTGACGCCTTCGGCCAGCAGGCTGGCGATGCGGGGCGCGCTCTGGCACAGCAGTTCCTCTTCGCTGGCCGCGCGCGTGGCGCGCACGGTGGACATGATGCCGCCGCCGGCGCGGGCGATGTCCTCGTACGTGGCGCCGTTCAGCCGCGCTTCGAATTCGTCGCTGCGGTTACCGGCATGGACGATGTGCGTGTGGCAGTCGATCAGCCCCGGCGTCAGCCAGCAGCCGTCGCCATCGCGTTCTTCGCTTGCGGTGCCGTGCTGCGCGGCCTCGCTGCGCGGGCCCAGCCAGGCGATGCGGCCATCCTTGACGGCGATCGCGCCATCGCGCAGTTCGCCGTAACCGCTCTCGCCGGCCATCGTGGCCAGGTGCACGTTGCCGATCAACAGATCCCACGCCGTCATGCAGGCGCTTCCTCGTTGGGCATGATGTCAACAATGAACACGGTGGCACGCGGCGCTTCCAGCGTCCACACTTCTTCGCGGTCCAGCACCACCGCGTCGTACAGCACCATCGCCATGCGCTCGGTGGCGCTGTGCACCGTCAGGCTGTCGCCTTCGGCCAGGAACAGCACGGTCAGCGCGCTGCGCCGCTCCAGCGTGGAAAAGTCGCGGAACTCGCGGCGCTCCAGCTGGTGCGTGCAGCGTTCGCGACGGGTCATCACGTTGAAATCCGTGGTGGGATCGCCATCGACCGTGGCCGACACCGCCGTCTCGCCGGGAAACGCGACGACCGGCTCGCGCTCGGACAGCGCCACCTGCCGCTCGTTGCCGACATCGAGCACCACGTTGCCGCCGTCGACGAGCGTCAGCGTGCGGTCGATGCCGGGGAAGATGGAGAACGGGCCGCTCTGCGCGATGGTCGCCAGGCTGATGCGGAAATCGAAGTCGTCCAGCGTGGCGCCGGGCGGCGCGGCCAGGATCTCCGTCGTGCAGCCGCCGCCGTTCTTCCACGGCGCCGGTTTCAGGCTTGCATACTGAATCAGCATCGTCATGATCGCAACTCGCGCAGTTCGGCCAGCGTTTGTCGGAAGCGCGCGGCGATGGCCGCCTGCGCCACGTGTTCCCTGCTGCGCACCGCCCAGCGGCCGCCTGCCAGAACGTCCTTCACCAGATTGTCGTTGCCGCTGAAGATGAAACCGTTCAGCAGCTCCGGTGGCGCCGACACGTTCGGATGCGCATCGTCCAGCACCAGTACGTCGGCACTATACCCGACTGCCAGCGCGCCCACCTGCCGGCCAGATGCCTGGGCACCGCCTGCCAGCGCGGCTTGCCACAGGAAGTCGCCCACGCGCCGCTGGCCGTTCGACAAGGCCACATTGCGCCGCTGCGCCGCCAGCCGCTGCCCGTATTCCAGCCAGCGCAGCTCTTCGACCGGGCTGGTCGACACATGGCTGTCGCTGCCGATACCGAAGCGGCCGCCCCGTTCGATGAACGGCTGCAGCGGGAACAGGCCATCGCCCAGGTTCGCTTCCGTGGTCGGGCACAGCCCGGCTACGGCGCCGCTCGTTGCCATCGCCGCCAGCTCGTCGTCTTCCACATGCGTGGCGTGCACCAGGCACCAGCGGGCATCGACGCCGATATTATCGAACAGATATTGGACGGGGCGGCGCCCGCCATGGTCCAGGCACTGCCGCACCTCGCCCTGCTGCTCGGCGATATGGATATGCACGGGCCGCTGCGCGGGCAGTTCGGCCAGCACCAGCTTGATCTGCTCGATGGACGCGGCACGCAGCGAATGGGGCGCCACGCCCACTTCCACGGCCGGGCTGCGCAGCGGTTCCAGCGCTCCGGCGATGCGCAGCACGTCGGCCGCGTCGGTGGCGAAACGGCGCTGCTCTTCCTTCAATGGCTGATTGCCGAAGCCCGCATAGCTGTACAGCACCGGCAGCATCGTGATGCCGATGCCCGCTTCCTGTGCGCCCGAAATTACGCGCCGCGCCGTCTCGGCCGCATCCGGATACCAGCTGCCGTCGGGCGAACGCTGCACGTAATGGAATTCGCAGATCGACGTATAACCGTGGCGCAGGCATTCGGAAAACAGCTGGGCCGCAATGGCCTCCATCTGCGCCGGCGTGATGCGGCGGGCGAACCGGTACATCAGGTCGCGCCACGTCCAGAAGCTGTCCGGGCCGTCCCCGGCGATCTCCGTCAGGCCGGACAGCGCTCTTTGAAAACTGTGCGAATGCAGGTTGACCATCCCCGGCAGCACATACTCGGCCTGCTCGACGTTCGCCGGCGCCGGCGCATCGGGCGTGATCGCCGTGAAGCGGCCCGCATCGTCCCACGCCAGCAGCACATCGCACCGCCAGCCGTCCGGCAGCAACGCGTGGCGGGCGAACAGCGAGCTCACCGCTTCACCCAGTCGACGGCAGCCTGCGCCATCTGCCGCAACAGCGGCTGCACCTGCCCGGCCAGGTCGGGCCGGTAGCCGAACGGCGGCTGTTCATCCATATAGGCGCTCTGGCACATCTCCAGCTGGATCGCATGGACGCCCTGTCCCGGCTGGCCGTACTGGCGCGTGATGTAGCCGCCCTTGAAGCGGCCGTTGACGGCGATCGTGTAGGTGCCGGTGCGCGCTGCGCTGGTCACGGCTTCGGTCAACGCGGGATCGCAGCTGGCGCCATCGGCCGTGCCGAAGTTCAGGTCCGGCAGCTTGCCGTCGAAGAAGCGCGGCACGATGGAGGCGATCGAATGCGCTTCCCACAGCACCACCTTGCCGTGTTCGTTCAGCATGCGGTCCAGTTCCGCGCGCAGCTGGTCGTGATAGGGCTGCCAGTACGTGGCCACGCGGCGCTGCACTTCCGCCTCGTCCGGCGCGCCGCCCGGCGGGTACAGCGGTTCGCGGGCAAAGGTGTCGAGCGGGCACAGGCCCGTCGTATCCTGGCCCGGGTACAGATTGGTGTTTTCCGGCGGGCGGTTCAGGTCGACGACATAGCGCGACCAGCGCGCCGCCAGCGTCGAGGCGCCCATCGACTGCAAAAAACCGTACAGCTCGCGCAGGTGCCAGTCCGTATCGGCCAGCACGCGGGCGGCGGGCGTCATCGCGGCCGCAATATCGTCCGGGATGTCCGTGCCCACATGGGGCATCGACACCAGCAGCGGGATGCTGCCGGCCGTGAAGTGGTAATCCATGCGGCCTCCGTTGAACGGTTAAGGATGCAGCGGCGCGAACAGGTTGCGGCACGTGGCGGATAGTTCGCCGGCCAGCACCATCTGCTTGGCCGCCTCGATGTCCGGCGCGAAGAAGCGGTCGGCATCGTAGAACGGCACGCGCTGACGGAGCTGCGCATGCACATGCTCCAGGTGCGGCGACGTCGTCAATGGCCGGTGGAAGTCGATGCCCTGCGCCGCCGCCAGCAGTTCGATGCCGACGATGGCCGCCGTATTGTGCGCCATCTCGTCGAGACGGCGCGCCGCGAAGGTGGCCATGCTGACGTGGTCTTCCTGGTTGGCCGACGTGGGAATGGTATCCACGCTCGCCGGATGCGCATGCGATTTATTTTCCGACGCCAGCGCGGCTGCCGTCACGTGGGCAATCATGAAGCCGGAATTGACGCCAGGTTCGCGGACGAGGAAAGGCGGCAGGCCGGACAGCGTGGCGTCGATCAGCAGCGCGATGCGGCGCTCGGCGATGCTGCCGATTTCGGCGATGGCCAGCGCCAGCGTGTCGGCCGCGAAGGCCACCGGCTCAGCGTGGAAATTCCCGCCCGAGACGATTTTTACCTCTTCTCCATCGCGGAAGATCAGCGGATTGTCGGTGACGGCATTCGCCTCGATCAGCAGCGTGCGCGCCGCATTGCCGATCAGGTCGAGGCAGGCGCCCATCACCTGCGGCTGGCAGCGCAGGCAGTAAGGGTCCTGCACGCGCTCGTCGCCCACCAAGTGCGAGGCGCGGATCGCGCTGTCTTCCATCAGCTGGCGGTAGATGGCTGCCGCGGCGATCTGGCCCGGCTGGCCGCGCACTTCATGCACGCGGGCGTCGAACGGCGAATCGCTGCCCTTGGCCGCGTCCAGCGACAGCGAGCCGGAAACCATGCCCGCTTCCAGCAGGCGCTCGGCCATGAACAGGCCATGCAGCGCCAGCGCGGCGGATGCCTGCGTGCCATTGATCAGCGCCAGGCCTTCCTTGGCCGCCAGCACCACCGGCGCGATACCCGCCGCCTTCAGCGCTGCTTCGGCCGTCATCAACTCGCCCTTCACGCGCACATCGCCGACGCCCAGGATCGCCAGCGTCATGTGCGACAGCGGCGCCAGGTCGCCGGACGCGCCGACCGAACCCTTGACGGGAATGGCCGGCATGATGTCCGCGTTGTACAGCGCGATCAGCGTGTCGATGACGATGGCGCGAATGCCCGAATAGCCCCGTGCCAGGCTGCCGATCTTCATCAGCAGCAGCAGGCGCACCACGTTGTCCGCCATCAGCTCGCCCGTGCCGACGGAGTGCGACAGGATCAGGTTGCGCTGCAGCTTTTCCAGCTGGTCGTCCGGGATGCGGGTTTTCGCCAGCAGGCCGAAGCCCGTGTTGATGCCGTATGCCGCATCGCCTTTTTGCACGATGGCCTGCACCGCTTGCGCGGAAGCTTCAATGACGGGATAGGCGTCGGCCGCCAGCGCGATGCTACCGGGCGCGGTCCACACGGCGCGCAGGTCGGCCAGCGTCAGCTTGCCGGGGTTCAGGGTGAATGCAGTTTGATTCGTCATTGCTTTATCCGTGGTTGATCATGGGCAGATTGAGGCCGTTGCGCTTGGCGCAATCGACTGCCGTTTCATAGCCCGCATCGGCATGGCGCATCACGCCGGAGCCGCTGTCGTTGACGAGCACGCGCGCCAGCCGCTGCGCCGCCGCGTCGGTACCGTCGGCCACGATGACGACGCCCGAGTGCTGCGAATAGCCCATGCCCACGCCGCCGCCATGGTGCAGCGACACCCAGGTGGCGCCGCCGGCGGTGTTGAGCAGCGCGTTCAGCAGCGGCCAGTCGGAGACGGCGTCGCTGCCGTCTTTCATGCTTTCCGTTTCGCGGTTCGGGCTCGCCACCGAGCCCGTGTCGAGGTGGTCACGGCCGATGACGATCGGTGCCTTCAGTTCGCCGTTCTTCACCATCTCGTTGAATGCAAGGCCGGCGATGTGCCGTTCGCCCAGGCCCAGCCAGCAGATGCGCGCCGGCAGGCCCTGGAAGGCGATGCGTTCGCGCGCCATGTCCAGCCAGCGGTGCACATTGGCGTGGTGCGGAAACAGCTCCTTGATCTTGGCATCCGTTTTATAGATGTCTTCCGGGTCGCCGGACAGCGCCACCCAGCGGAACGGTCCCCGTCCTTCGCAGAACTGCGGCCGGATATAGGCCGGCACGAAGCCGGGGAAGTCGAAGGCGTTCTTTACGCCGGCATCGAAGGCCACCTGGCGGATGTTGTTGCCGTAATCGACTACCTTGGCGCCCAGGTTCTGGAAGTCCAGCATCGCCTGCACGTGCACGGCGCAGGACGCAGCGGCAGCGGCCTGCAGCTCGGCGTGACGGGCCGGATCGCGGCGCGCCGCCTGCCAGTCGGCCACGCTCCAGCCCTGCGGCAGGTAGCCGTTGATCAGGTCGTGCGCGGAGGTCTGGTCGGTGACGATGTCCGGCACCAGCCCGCCCGCTTTCGCACGCGCCACCAGTTCCGGCAGCACGTCGGCCGCATTGCCCAGGAGGCCGATCGAGATCGCCTCGCCTTTCGCCGTGTGTTCGGCCACCAGCGCCAGCGCTTCGTCAATCGATGCCGCCTGCTTGTCCAGGTAGCGGGTGCGCAGCCGGAAATCGATGCTGCTTTGCTGGCATTCGACGGTCAGCGACACGGCGCCCGCCATCGTGGCGGCCAGCGGCTGCGCGCCGCCCATGCCGCCCAGGCCCGCTGTGAGGATCCAGCGGCCTTTCAGGTCGCCGCCGAAATGCTGCCGGCCTGCTTCCGCAAACGTTTCATACGTGCCCTGCACGATACCCTGGGTGCCGATATAGATCCAGCTGCCGGCCGTCATCTGGCCATACATGAACAGGCCGGCGCGATCGAGTTCGTTGAAGTGTTCCCAGTTGGCCCACTTCGGCACGAGGTTCGAGTTTGCGATCAGCACGCGCGGGGCGTCGGCATGGGTGCGGAACACGCCCACCGGCTTGCCGGACTGGATCAGCAGCGTCTCTTCCTCGCCCAGCTCCTTCAGCGACGCGAGAATCTGGTCGAAGCACGCCCAGTTGCGGGCGGCGCGGCCGATGCCGCCGTAGACGACCAGCGCCTGCGGGTTCTCGGCCACTTCGCTGTCGAGATTATTCTGCAGCATGCGGTAGGCCGCCTCGGCGCCCCACGTCCTGCAGGTTTTTTCCGGGCCGCGCGGGGCGCGGATGGAACGGGAAGCATCGAAGCGGGGATCGTCCGGCTGGCTCATGTCAGGCTCCTTGGTTGGTCTGGCAAGGATAGGTTGTCTATACAACCCAAGTCAATCATTTTATGGTGCTTCCGCCCGAATGAAATCGATGAAGGCGCGCAGCGGCGCCGGCACCAGCCGCCGGCCCGGGTAGTACAGGTAAGGCCCGGAGAATGCCGGCCACCACCCTTCCAGCACCGGCTCCAGCGCACCCCGCGCGAGGTGCGGGCGCAGCCAGTCCTCGAACAGGTAGACGATGCCGGTGCCGGCCAGCGCCGCTTCGACGGCCAGCTCCGCCGCGCCGCCCAGCCGCACCGTCAGCGGGCCGCGCGGCGCGATGTTGACCGTTGCGCCATCCCGCTCGAAGGTCCATGGCAGCAGCGCGCCGCCGGCGAAGTGGCCGCCGATGCAGGCATGCGCCGTCAGCTCGTCGGGATGGCGCGGACGGCCGCGGCGGTCCAGGTAGCCGGGCGCCGCGGCGGCCGCGAAACGCTGCACGCGGGGGCCGATCGGCACGGCGATCATGTCCTGCTCGAGCCGTTCCTCGTAGCGGATGCCGGCATCGCAGCCGGCTGCCAGCATGTCGACGAAGCTGTCTTCGGTGATCACGTCCAGCACGATGTCGGGATAGGCGGCCAGGAAGCGCGGCACGATGGCCGGCAATACGAGGCGCGTGGCGGCCATCGGCACGTTCAGCCGCAGCGTGCCGGTGGGCCGGTCGCGGAAGCCGTTCACCACGTCGAGCGCGGCCGCCACCTCCGTCAGCGCCGGTGTCAGGCGGTCGAGCAGCGTGCGGCCCGCTTCGGTGGGCACGACGCTGCGCGTGCTGCGGTTCAGCAGCCGCACGCCGAGCCGCTGTTCCAGCCGCCGCACGGCCTCGCTCAAACCGGAAGCCCCCACGCCGGCGGCACGCGCGGCCTCGCGAAAACCGCCGGAGTGCGCCACGGTCACGAAAGCCTGCAAATCACCCAGATCGTTTTTCATTGTGCGTTTTTTCGTACAGCCCATCCGGACTTTACCCGATTATCAAACAGGCGTTGCGGCCTTACTCTGTTCGCTCACACTCAAGAAGGAGAACAGCATGTCGAACACCGCTACCTTTCAACTGGGCGGCCGCCCGGTCAATCGCCTGGGTTATGGCGCCATGCAGCTGGCCGGCCCCGGCGTGTTCGGCCCGCCGAAGGATGCCGCCGCGGCCCGCGCCGTGCTGCAGGCCGCCATCGCGGCCGGCGTCAACCACATCGACACGTCGGATTTCTACGGGCCGCATATTACGAACCAGCTGATCCGCGAGGCGCTGCATCCCTACCCGGACAACCTCACCATCGTCACCAAGATCGGTGCAAGGCGCGGCGCGGACGGCGCGTGGCTGCCGGCGTTCTCGCGCGAAGAACTGATCCAGGCGGTGCACGACAACCTGCGCAATCTCGGCCTGGAAGCGCTCGACGTCGTCAACCTGCGCGCCATGTTCAGCGTGCACGGTCCGGCCGAAGGCCCGCTGGAGGAGCCGCTGGCCGTGCTGGCGGAACTGCGCGAACAGGGCCTGATACGCCATATCGGCCTGAGCAACGTCACGCAGCAGCAGGTGGCCGACGCCCGCCGCATCGTGCCGATCGCCTGCGTGCAGAACCACTACAACCTGGTGCACCGGCACGACGATGCGCTGATCGACACGCTGGCCACCGACGGCATTGCCTACGTGCCGTTCTTCCCGCTGGGCGGCTTCACGCCGCTCGATTCCGCCACGCTGTCCGCCGTCGCGCAGCGGCTCGATGCGACGCCGATGCAGGTGGCCATCGCGTGGCTGCTGCAACGGGCGCCGAACATCCTGGTGATTTCGGGGACATCGTCGGTGGCGCACCTGCACGAGAATCTGGCGGCGGGTGCGCTGGTTCTGCCGCAGGATGTGGTGGCGGAGCTGGACGGCATGGCGGGCGGCTGAGCCGACGGGGACTGTCCCCGGATGGGGACTGTCCCCTCTTCTGGTTTTGACCTTTCAAGAGCGCCACCGAATTCAAAAGCAACAGAGGGGACAGTCCCCGGCCGCCTACTTTTTATAAACCTGCCGGCCGCCGACCCACGTCTCGGTCACGCCGATGCGGCCGATATCGGCCGGCGCCACCTTGAACAGGTCGCGGTCGGTGACGATGAAATCGGCCCACTTGCCCGGCTCCAGCGAACCGACCGTGTGTTCCTGGCGCGCCGCGTAGGCCGCGTCGAGCGTGAAGCAGCGGAAGGCTTCCTTCAGCGTCATCGCCTGTTCCTTGTGCCAGCCCTGCGCCGGCACGCCCTGCATGTCCTGGCGCGTGACGGCCGCGTGGATGCCCTGGAACGGGTTCGGCGACTCGATCGGAAAGTCCGAGCCGCAGGCGATGTGCGAGCCCTGCTTCAAGAAGGTGCGCCACGCATACGCGCCCTGGATGCGCTGCGCGCCGACGCGCTGCTCGGCCATGTTCTGGTCCGACGTGGCATGCGTCGGCTGCATCGACGGGATGATGCCCAGTTCCTGGAAGCGGGGGATGTCGGCCAGCGCGACCACCTGCGCGTGCTCGATGCGGTGGCGCACCGCGTCGCCGGGATATTTCTTCAGCAGCGTGGCGTAGGCATCGAGGATCTGCCGGTTACCCGCATCGCCGATCGCGTGCACATTGACCTGGTAGCCGGCGCGCATCGCCTTGTCCATCTTGGCCAGCATTTCGTCGTTTTTATAAAACAGCAGGCCGTGCGTGTGCGGCGCATCGCTGTACGGCTTGATCAGCGCCGCACCGCGGCTGCCCAGCGCACCGTCCGCATACAGCTTGACGGCCGACAGCGCATACAAATCATCGGCATAGGATTTCAGCGGGCCTTTCTGGGCCAGCTGGTCGAAGTCGGCCGTCGTGTCGCCGATCATCGCGTAGACGCGGGTGGTCAGCTTGCCGCTGTCGGCATAGTCCCGATACAGCTTGTCGGCACCGATGCCGATGCCGGCATCGTGCACGCTGGTCAGGCCCAGCTTCTTCAGCATCGCCAGCGCGCCGTCGAGCGCGGCGCGGGACTCGGCTTCCGTCGGCTTGGGCATCACGTGCGACACCAGCTCCATCGCGGCGTCAACGAGGATGCCGGTGGCATTGCCATACGCATCGCGCTCGATCTTGCCGCCGACCGGATCCCTGGTGTCCTTGCCGATGCCGGCCAGCGCCAGCACGCGGCTGTTGACCCACACGGCGTGGCCGTCGACGCGGTGCATCAGCGCGGGCCGGTCCGGCACGGCGGCATCGAGTTCCTTCGCCGTGGGGAAGCGGCCCAGCTTCCAGATCTCCTGGTTCCAGCCATTGCCGACCACCCAGGCCCGCTGCGGATTGGCGCGGGCGAATTCGGCGATCGTCTTCACCGCGCCATCGAGCGTGGTGGAGCTGTACAGCTCCGCGCCGGTGGCGATCTCGCCCAGCCCGAACACGTGGCCGTGCGCATCGATCAGGCCGGGCAGCACGGTCCTGCCGCCCACGTCGACGTGCGTGAAACCGGGCGCGCTGGCCGCCACTTCCTGCGCGCTGCCGACCGCCACGATGCGGCCGTTCGCATCGAAGGCAAAGGAGCGGAACTGCACCAGCTGGTCTTTCGCGTTCAGCGTGTAGCCGTTGGCGTTGTCGATGACGGTGCCCGGCGCGGCGTAGGCCTGCAGTGCGATGGCGAGGGGGGCGGCAGCGAGGAGGCGCAGGCGCATGGGGGTCCTTTTCTGGATGCGGGGAAAAATCCAGAGTGTAACCAAAAGCGGACTGGTTGGGGACTGTCCCCGGAGGGGC
>DKJA01000211.1:358-39483 GCA_002454505.1 Oxalobacteraceae bacterium UBA6704 | reverse complement strand
GGGGACAGTCCCCATCCTCTCACGCTCGAGCAGCGTGTGCTTGCGCTCGACACCCCACCGGTAGCCGGAAATGGCGCCATCGTTGCGCACCACGCGGTGGCAGGGAATCGCCACCGCCAGCGGATTGGCCGCGCAGGCGCCGGCCACGGCGCGCGCGCCGTTCGGCGAGCCGACCAGTTCCGCCAGCTCGGTGTAGCTGACGGTGCGTCCGGCGGGAATCGACCGCAGCACCTGCCACACGCGCTGCTGGAAGGCGGTGCCGCGCACGTCCAGCGGCAGGTCGAGGCCCACTTCCGGCGCCTCGACGAGGCCGATCACCTTGGCCACCACCTGTTCGTAGTCGCTTTCGGCGCCGAGCAGCTCCGCGTTCGGGAAGCGGTCCTGCAGATCGCGCGCCAACACGTCCGGGTCGTCGCCGATCAGGATCGCGCAGATGCCGACGGCGGTGCTGGCCACGAGGATCGCGCCCAGCGAACACTGGGCGATGGCGAAGCGGATCGTGGCGCCGCTGCCGCCCTGGCGGAAGGCCGTCGGCGTCATGCCCAGCGCAGCGGTCGACGTGGCATAGAACCGGCCGCTGGAATTGAAGCCGGCCGCATAGATCGCATCGGTGACGGACGGCTGCTGCGCCAGCCCCTGCTGCATGCGTTCCTTGCGCCGCGCCGCCGCATAGGCCTTCGGCGTGATGCCCGTCTGCGCCTTGAACAACCGGTGCAGGTGGAAGCGGCTGATGCCGCTTGCTGCGGCCAGCGTGGCCAGGTCCGGTTCGGCGTCGGCGGCGTCGATCAGCCGGCACACGTCGGCCACCAGCGCGGCATGGCGTTCGGCCAGCGGCGGCTGGTCCGGCCGGCAGCGCAGGCAGGGGCGAAAGCCGGCGCTTTCCGCCGCGGCCGTGCTGGCGTGGAAGGTCACGTTGTTGCGCAGTGCGGGGCGGGCGCCGCACGAGGGCCGGCAATACACGCCGGTGGTGCGCACGGCGTAGTAGAACGCGCCGTCGGCGGCGGCGTCGCGGCGCTGCACGGCGGCCCAGCGTTCGTCATCGTTGACAAAGGTGGCAAAGGTGGTGTCGTTCATGGTCGGCTCCAGCGGATTACGATGGTGCCATGGTAGGCAGCCATGCGCCATCGTACACTCCGGGTCTTGCTTTCGAATTCGCCGGGGCGAATGCTAGAATCCGGCCACGATGCCACAGCGCAGGAGAAAGCGGTTTGGAAGCACAGCAGCAGACAACGGGCCAGGCCCGCGACGGCGTCCCCATCTTCCAGCGCATCAAGGATTTCCTGACCGCGCAGATCGCCGCCGGCCACTGGAAGGAAGGCGATGTGATTCCGTCCGAGCAGGCACTGGTGCGGCAGTTCGGCGTGTCGCGCATGACCGTCAACCGGGCCGTGCGCGAGCTGACGGCCGAAGCCGTGCTGACGCGGCGCCAGGGCTCCGGCACCTTCGTCGCGCCGGCAAAATACCAGGCCACGCTGCTGGAAATCCGCAGCATCGCCGACGAGGTGCGCGGCCGCGGCCACGTCCACCGCAGCAGCCTGCAGTTGCTGGAACAGGCGCGCAGCAACGATTTGCTGGCCAAGCAGTTCGAATTGCCGCCCGATCAAGTCCTGTTTCACTCCATCATCGTCCACTATGAAAACGGCGTGCCCATCCAGGTGGAAGACCGCTGGGTCAACCCGCGCGTGGCGCCGGATTACCTGGCGCAGGACTTCACCCGCCTGACGCCGAACGAATACCTGGTGCAGGCCGCGCCGCTGCAGGGCGCCAGTTACAGTCTGGAAGCGTTAGCGGCACCGCGCGACATCGCCGACATGCTGGCGATGGAAGCGCGCCAGCCCTGCCTCGTGCTGCGCCGGCAGACCCGCTCGGGCGGCCAGGTGGCGTCGCTCGTGACGATGTGGCACCCGGGCCACCGCTACCAGTTTGCCGGCAGTTTCGCGGCGGGCATGCTGGCCTGAGCAGTGTATATTGGGCGCAGTCCCCCGCCCACCAGGAGAGGAAGCGCTTGCCCACCATGCCCATCCGTATTGCCGCGCGGCTGCTCGCGGGGCTGTCCTGCCTGCTGCTGGCAGCGGGCATGGTCCGGGCGGACGAGCAGGTGGTCGTCCAGTTGAAGTGGCAGCACCAGTTCCAGTTCGCCGGCTACTACGCCGCCCAGGCGCAGGGCTTCTACCGCGAGGCGGGGCTGGCGGTGAAGCTGGTCGAGGCCCAGCCGGACATGGTGCCCTCGCAGGAAGTGCTGGCCGGCCGCGCCCAGTACGGCACCGGCGGCAGCACGCTGCTGCTGCGCCGGGCGGCCGGCCAGCCGGTCGTCGTGCTGGCGTCGATCTTCCAGCATTCGGCCGCCGTGCTCGTCGCGCGCGCCATGCCGCCCGGCCAGCAGCGCCAGTGGGCCGGCACCCGCATGATGCTGGCGCCGGGCAACGAAGAGCTGCGCGCCTACCTCGTCCGGCAGGGCGTCCGCCTGGACGAGCTGACCATGCTGCCGCACCGCCATCGCGTCGAAGACCTGCTTGAGGGCAAGGTCGACGTGATGTCCGGCTACGCCACCGAACTGCCCTACCGGCTCGACCGCGCCGGCTTCCAGTACGAGCTGCTGTCGCCGCGGGCGGCCGGCATCGACTTCTACGGCGACAACCTGTTCACCACCGAAAGCGAACTGCGCGAGCATCCCGAGCGGGCTCGCGCGATGCGCGACGCCACGCTGCGCGGCTGGCGCTATGCGATGGCGCACCCGGAGGAAATCGTCGACCTGATCCGCGCCCGCTATCCGGACCGCCAGAGTCGCGACCACCTGCTGTTCGAGGCGCGCCAGCTGGTGCCGCTGCTGGAACAGAACCTCATCGAGCTGGGCTACAGCAATCCCGTGCGCTGGCAGGCGATCGCCGACACGTACGCATCGCTCGGCATGCTGCCGCCGAAAACGTCGCTGGACGGTTTCCTGTACCGCGAGCGGCCCCGCCAGTCGGCCTGGCCGTGGCTGGCCGGCGGCCTGCTGGCCACGCTGCTGGTCGGTGTCGTGGCCTGGCGCGCGGGCCGGCGCCACCGTCACGTCGAGGAACCCGACACGGCCGGCACGCCGCTGGCCGCGTCCGGCGAAGGCCTGTGGGACTGGCAGCCGCAGCCGGACATCCTGGACCTGTCGCCGGAGTACGGGATAACGCTCGGCTATGGGGTGGGCGAACTGGCACCGCGCGACGGCACCGAATGGCTGCGGCTGGTGCATCCGGAAGACCGGCCGCCGCTGCAGCGGGCCATCGCGCGGGGCAGCGAACCGCGCACCGACGACGCGCCGTTCGTGCGCGAGTTCCGCATGCGCTGCCGGGATGGCAGCTACCAGTGGGTGCTGGTGCGCGGCCGGGTGACGGCACGCGACGCCACGCACCGGCCCTTGCGCATCGGCGGCACCATCGGCGCCGCCGGCACCGGCGTGCCGGCCGAGCAGGTGACGGCGATCCTGAACGCGATGCCGGGCGCACTGCTGGTGGCCGAACGGAGCGGCCGGGTGCGCCAGGCGAACGGCGCCGCCGCCGCCCGTTTCGGCTACCTGGGCCCGGAGATGGCCGGCCTGTCGATGGAACAGCTGGTGCCGGAAGCGATGCGCTCGGCGCCGGGCCGCGCGCGCGAACTGTTCGCCCGCCCGAACCTGCCGGGCCGCGTGCTGACAGCACGCCGCGCCGACGGCGGCCACTTCCAGGCGATGGTGCACCTGGCGCCGCTGCAGGTGGCCGGGCAGGACCTGGCCCTCGTGTCGGTGCGCGACATGACGCAGCGCCAGCGCGCCGAACAGGCGCTGCACGCAAGCTCCGAGCGCTACCGGCTGATCGTGCAGACGGCCGCCGAAGGCATCTGGATGACCGATGCCAGCGACAACACGGCCTTCGTCAATCCCACGATGGCGCGCATGCTGGGCTACGAGCCGGAAGACATGCTGGGCCGGCCGATGCGCGACTTCCTCGACCCGGACAGCGTGGCCCTGCTGCACCGGCAGAACCAGCGCCGCCGGCCCGGCCAGGCGGCGCAGAGCGACGCGCGCTTCTTGCGCCGCGACCAGTCGTCGATGTGGGGCCTGCTGTCCACCACGCAGATCAGCGCCGACAACGGCCAGTATGCCGGCACGCTGGCGATGATCACCGACATCACCGACCGCCGGCTGGCCGAGGTGGCGCTGCGCAATTCCAGCCAGCGCATGGCGTCCGTGTTCAATGCCGTCACCAACGGCCTCGTCGTGCTGAACAGCGAAGGCATCCTGCTCGAATGTAATACCGCGGCCAGCGGCATGCTGGGCGGTGCCGCCGCCAGCGGCGCCCGCCTGTGGCCCGGCGTGCACGAGGACGGCCGCGCGTTCGCCGAAGACGAGCACCCGGTGCAGCAGGCGCTGGCCACGGGCAGGTCGGTGCGCGACGTGGTGATGGGCGTGCCGGCGGATGGCGGTGCCACCAGTTGGCTGTCCGTCAACGCCGAACCGATGCGCGACGAACTGGGCGCCGCGACGATGGTGGTGGCCAGCCTGACCGACATCACGGAACGCAAGCGCAGCGAGGATGCGCTGCGCGAACTGAACGACCACCTGGAAGAACGCGTGGCGCAGCGCACCCAGCAGCTCGGCCACGCCAAGAAGGTGGCCGAGGAAGCGAGCCAGGCAAAGGGCCAGTTCCTCGCCAACATGAGCCACGAGATCCGCACGCCGATGAACGGCGTGATCGGCATGGCCCACCTGGCGCTGCAGACGGAACTGAACCCGCGCCAGCGCGACTACCTGGAAAAGATCCGCTTTGCCGGCGAGCACCTGCTGCACATCATCGACGACATTCTCGACATCTCGAAGATCGAGGCCGGCAAGCTGGAGATCGAGCAGGCCGACTTCACGCTGGCCCAGGTGATCGAAACGCTGCACACGGTGGTGGCGCCGAAGGCGGCGGCGCGCGAGCTGGGGCTGGAGTTCGACATCGATGGCGGCCTGCCGCCCGTGCTGCGGGGCGATCCGCTGCGGCTGGGCCAGGTGCTGATCAACTACACCAACAACGCGCTCAAGTTCAGCGAGCACGGCACGATCCGCGTGCGGGTGCGCCAGGTCGTCGCCGACGACGACCACTGCCTGCTGCGCTTCGAGGTGAGCGACGAGGGCATCGGCCTGTCCGCCGCCGAGATGGGCAAGCTGTTCCAGTCCTTTCAGCAGGCCGACCCGTCCACCACGCGGGCCTACGGCGGCACGGGCCTGGGCCTGGCCATCTGCAAGCAGCTGGCCCAGCTGATGGGCGGCGAAGTGGGCGTGACCAGCACGCCGGGCGCCGGCAGCACGTTCTGGTTCACCGCGCGGCTGGGCATCGCGCCGTCCGGCACCGCCATGCCGGCCGCGCTGCCCGCCCCGGCGGCGCGGCCGGCCGGACTGGCGGTGGCCGATCCGGTGCTGGCGGCGCTGCAGGATGCCCGCATCCTGCTGGTCGAGGACAACACGTTCAACCAGCAGATTGCGCTGGAAATGCTGGAGGAAGCAGGTTCGGACGTGCGCGTGGCCAACAACGGCGCCGAGGCGCTGGACCTGCTGCGCCAGGCCAGCTTCGACTGCGTGCTGATGGACGTGCAGATGCCGCTGATGGACGGCCTGGAAGCCACGCGCCGGCTGCGCGCCGACCCGCGCACGGCCGACCTGCGCGTGCTGGCCATGACGGCCACCGCCACCAGCGAAGACCGGGAACGCTGCCTGGCGGCGGGCATGGACGACTTCATCGCCAAGCCGTTCCAGCCGGCGGCAATGATGCGCACGATCGCTTCGTGGCTGCCCGGGCAGCGCAGCGGCGCGGCGGCGCCGCGTCCGGAACGGCCCCGTGCGCGCGCCACGCTGGTGGGCGATCCTGCGATAATCGATCTTTCCGTGCTGGCCCAGGTGCTGGGCTACCAGCCGGGCAAGATCCGCAAGTTCGCCGTCAAGTTCCTGCAGACGAGCGAGGCGGCCTTTGCCGAGATGGAACTGGCGCTGGGCGCCGGCGACGTGCAGCGGGTCCGCGAGCTGGGCCACCGCGTGAAGGCATCGGCCCGCACGGTCGGCGCGCTGGGCCTGGGCGAGCTGTGCGAGCGGCTGGAAAAACTGCCGGCGGCCGCGCCGGACGCCGAATTGCAGGCCGCGCGCGCACTGGTGGCGCAGCTGTGGCCGCTGCTGGCGCGGATCACCGAACACATCATGAACAACACAACCTTTGTCGATGACTGATATGACTACTGGCCTGCCGGATCATGCCTTGAAAATCCTGCTGCTGGACGACGACGCCTTCATGCTGGAACTGCTGCAGGACCTGCTGGGCGAACTGGGCTACGGCAATGTGCGGGCCGAAACGACGGCCCGCGCCGCGCTGCAGTCCCTGCCGCAATGGCGGCCCGAACTGCTGATCTGCGACCTGTCGATGCCGGAGATGGACGGCATCGAATTCCTCCGTGCCGTGGCCGGCCAGGACTATGCGGGCGGGGTGATCCTGTTATCGGGCATGGACAGCGGCGTGCTGCGCGCCGCCCGCACGCTGGCGACGGCGCAGGGGCTGGCGATCCTGGGCGCCTGCGCCAAGCCGGTGCAGGCTGCCGAACTGGCCGGCCTGCTGGCGCTGGCGGCGTTGCACAGTGCCGCGGACAGCGGCGCGGAAGCCCTCCCCGGCGCCGGCACACGGTGACGGAAAATAGGTTATTATTTGATCCATCTCCGCCTGATTCCTGTTTGCAATCACTGCTGCCATCACCGCTTGAGCATGTTTCAAGTCCATTGAAAGCACGTTGAATAAGCGCGCAACGCCACCATCTGCCTCATCCAACGGGCTGGCGGCCCAGAGCGCGCCGGGCGACCTTAATCTCACTCCCGAAAGGGGAAAACAACATGAGCGAAAACATCAAACACATTACCGACGCATCGTTCGAAGCGGACGTGCTGAAATCGGACCGTCCGGTGCTGGTGGACTTCTGGGCCGAATGGTGCGGTCCCTGCAAGAGCATCGCCCCGATCCTGGAAGAAGTCGCCAAGGAATACGACGGCAAGCTGACGATCGCCAAGCTGGACGTGGACGCCAACCAGGCAGTGCCGGGTAAATTCGGCATCCGCGGCATTCCGACGCTGATCCTGTTCAAGAACGGCGTCCCGGCTGCCCAGAAAGTAGGCGCGATGGCAAAAGGCCAGCTTACCTCTTTCATCGACAGCAATATTTGAGTAATATAGGCGGTGCTGCGCCCGCGGCACCGCCTGCCTGGCCGGGATTGAGGCTCCAGCCTCTCCCTGTATATAATGAGGATCTCGGATAATTATCGAGTTCCAAATCCACGCAGTTCCCTCCCCTACCGATCTCCCGTCACGGGATTCTCAAACAAAACCTATGCATCTATCTGAATTAAAGGCCTTGCACGTTTCGGCGTTGCTGGAAATGGCCATCAGCCTGGATATCGACAATGCTGCGCGCCTGCGCAAGCAGGAACTGATGTTCGCAATCCTGAAGAAGCGCGCCAAGTCCGGCGAGCAGATCTTCGGCGACGGCGCCCTCGAAGTGCTGCCGGACGGCTTCGGCTTCCTGCGCTCCCCGGATGCCAGCTACATGGCGTCCACGGACGACATCTATATCTCCCCATCGCAGATCCGCCGTTTCAACCTGCACACGGGCGATTCGATCGAAGGCGAAGTGCGCACGCCGAAGGATGGCGAGCGTTACTTTGCGCTGGTCAAGGTAGACAAGGTCAACGGCGAATCGCCGGAAGCCTCGAAGCACCGCATCCTGTTTGAGAACCTGACGCCGCTGCACCCGAACGAGCCGCTGCGCCTCGAGCGCGAAATGAACGGCGCGGAAAACATCACCGGCCGCATCGTCGACCTGATCGCGCCGATCGGCAAGGGCCAGCGCGGCCTGCTGGTGGCGTCGCCGAAATCCGGTAAATCCGTGATGCTGCAGCATATCGCGCACGCCATCACGGCCAACCACCCGGACGTGACGCTGATCGTGCTGCTGATCGACGAACGGCCGGAAGAAGTGACGGAAATGCAGCGCTCGGTGCGCGGCGAAGTCGTCGCCTCGACGTTCGACGAACCGGCCACCCGCCACGTGCAGGTCGCCGAGATGGTGATGGAAAAAGCCAAGCGCCTCGTCGAGATGAAGAAGGACGTGGTCATCCTGCTGGATTCGATCACCCGCCTGGCGCGTGCCTACAACACCGTGATCCCGGCCTCCGGCAAGGTGCTGACCGGCGGTGTGGACGCCAACGCGCTGCAGCGCCCGAAACGCTTCTTCGGCGCCGCCCGCAATATCGAGGAAGGCGGCTCGCTGACCATCATCGCCACCGCGCTGATCGAAACCGGTTCGCGCATGGACGACGTGATCTACGAGGAATTCAAGGGTACCGGCAATATGGAGGTGCACCTGGAGCGCCGCCTGGCCGAGAAACGCGTCTACCCGGCAATCAACCTGAACAAATCCGGCACGCGCCGCGAGGAACTGCTGATCAAGCCGGACCAGCTGCAGAAGATCTGGATCCTGCGCAAGCTGTTGTACTCGATGGACGAGATCGAAGCGATGGAGTTCATCCTCGACAAGATGCGCGCCACCAAGACCAATGTCGAGTTCTTCGACATGATGCGGCGCGGCGGCTAAGAGCCGCAGGGGACTGTCCCCGCAGGGGCGGTACGGCGATCCGGCTGTCCCCGGGGTTGCTGCTGTTGAATTCTGCAGCAAAAAGGCAACGTCAACCCCAGCCCCGGGGACAGGCCCCTGCGGGGACAGTCCCCAGCCAACGAATCTCGGGTATAATCCCCGGCTGTTTTTAACCCCGGCAAGTGGGCGGCAATCGGGTCGCGAAGCGGTTTGACCGACGAAGTGCTGTTTGGCTACCAAACTTTCGAAAGAAGCATCATGAAAAAAGATATCCACCCGGATTACCGTGAAGTCGTGTTCCAGGACATGTCGATGGACTTCAAGTTCATCACCCGTTCGACGATCCAGACCCGCGACAAGATCACCCTCGACGGTACCGAGTACCCGCTGGTGAAAATCGAGGTGTCGTCGGAATCGCACCCGTTCTTCACCGGCCAGCACAAGATCGTCGACACCGCCGGTCGCGTGGAAAAATTCCGCCAGAAGTTCGGCAAGGTCGGTTCGAAGACCGCCGTCGCAGCAGGCTAATAACCTCCTGCAACAAAAAAAAGGCAGCTGCGGCTGCCTTTTTTATTACACTGCCTGTTTCCAGAATTATCCAGAATCGATACGCTGCCGATGAAGCCAGTCCGCCTGCCCGCCTCCGCCGTCCTCGCCCTGCCCCGCTGGGCGCTGTTCGGGCTGGCCATGCTGTACATCCTGCCTGGCCTGATCGGGCGCGAACCGTGGAAGAACGACGATGCCGCCAGCTTCGGCATCATGTGGACGATGGCGCACGGCACGTGGCAGGACTGGCTGTGGCCGAACATCGCCGGCCTGTCGATGCCGGACGAAGGCCCGCTGGCGTTCTGGCTGGGGGCGCTGGGCATCAAGCTGTTCGGCGGCGTGCTGGGCGATGTGCTGGCCTCGCGCATCGCCACCATCGGTGTCTTCCTGCTGGGCGCGCTGTCGCTGTGGTACACCACCTTCAACCTGGGCCGCCGGCCCGAAGCCCAGCCCCTGAAACTGGCGTTCGGCGGGCAGCCCGAGCCGGACGATTTCGGCCGCACGCTGGCCGATGCCGCGCTGCTGATCTACCTGGGCTGCCTGGGCCTGCTGCAGCACAGCCACGAGACGACCTCCGAGCCGCTGCAGACGGCCCTGCTGGCGCTGACGCTGTACCGCTCGGTGCGCTATATGGAACTGCCGAGCCTGCGCAACGCGGCGCTGATCGGCATGGCGCTGGGCCTGATGACGCTGACGCGCGGCTTCGTGCCGCCCGCGTTCATCCTCGTGGCCATCTTTGTCTGCACCCGTTTCCTCGCCATTCCCGCCGCGCGCGTGCTGCCGCAACTGCTGCTGGCGCTGGGCGTGGCCGCCGCCGTCACGCTGCCGTGGGTGATTCCCGTGTTCGCGCTGCACCCGTACGGCCAGCCGCCGCTGGCGGCCTGGCACGCCTGGAACATGGCCCAGCTGGGGCTGCCCAGCCTGCGTCCGCTGCGCACCTTTCTCGGCGACGGCGTCTGGTTCTTCTGGCCGGCCTGGCCGTTCGCGCTATGGGCCGCCTACGCGTGGCGCCGGCAGAGCAACCTGCTGCACATCGTCGTGCCGACCACCTTCGTCACCGTGGCCATCGTGCTGCTGCTGCTGCACCCGTCGCCCGAACATGCGCAACTTCTGCTGCTGCTGCCGCCGCTGGCCATCATGGCCGCGTTCGGCCTGCTGACGGTGCAGCGCGGCGCGATCAACGCGATCGACTGGTTCTCCGTGATGGTGCTGACGGTGTGCGCGGCCGTGCTGTGGCTGTTCTGGTATGCCCAGCTGACCGGCTGGCCGCCGAAGCCGGCGCACAACGTGCTGCGCCTGGTACCCGGCTACGTGCCGGAGCTGAACTGGCTGGCCGCCATCGTTGCCGCCGCCGCCACGCTGGGCTGGTTCCTGCTGGTGCACTGGCGCGTGTCGCGCCGGCCATCCGTGCTGTGGCGGGCCGTGGTGCTGTCGTCCGGCGGCGTGATCCTGATCTGGATCCTGTGGATGACGCTGTTCCTGCCGCACACCAACTACAGCAAGAGCTATGCCTCGGTGGCGCGCCAGGTGGCCGCCCTGCTGCCGCCCGACGCGAACTGCATGGCCAGCAATGCCGGCGGCGCCCAGCGCGCGTCGTTCGCCTATTATGGCAAGCTGCCGTTCGCCGCCGTCGGCCAGCATGGCTGCCAGTGGATGCTGTGGCAGGAGAATTCCCGCGCCGGCGAGCGCCATGACCCGCCCGGCCAGTGGGTGCAGCTGTGGGAAGGCCGCCGCGCCAGCGACCGCAGCGAACGCTTCCGGCTGCTGCGCCGGGCGGCGCCGGCCACCGTGCTGAAGCCGGCCGGGCCATGAGGCTGCCTTGCCGGGCCCGGGCCGGTACTGCTATGCTCGGGTCATCGATGCGCTGGTGAAACCCTTATGCTCAGAGTGGTTGCGGTACTTGCTTTCCTGTTGTCCGGCAACCCGGCAGCGGCCGCCCCGCCGGCCTGGCCGGCGCTCGTCATCACCGGCGAGCTGACGCCGCCCACCAGCATGTTCGTCGACGGCAAGCCGGCCGGCCGCCAGACCGACCGGGTGCGCGAAATGCTCGAACGGCTGGGCGTGCCCCACCGCATCGACCTGCTGCCCTGGAAGCGCGCCTACGTGATGGCACAGCGCGACCGCCTGACCTGCGTCTACTCCACCACCCGCACGCCCGAACGGGAGCGGGACTTCAAATGGGTCGGTCCGCTGACGGAAACGGAATGGCTGCTGATGGGCCGCGCCGACCGCAAGCTGAGCCTGCGGTCGCTGGCCGATGCCAGGGGCCTGCGCATCGGCACCTACAACGGTGACGCACGCGACGACTTCCTGCGCAGCAAGGGCTTGCGCGTCGATCCCGCCAACAACGATGCGTCGAACGTGGACAAGCTGCTGCTGAACCGCATCGACCTGTGGGCCGTGGCTGCCCGCTCCGACAGCAACGATGTACAGCGCATGGGCCGCAACGGCCAGATCGTGCCCGTGCTCGTGTTCAACCGCGTGGAGCTGTACCTGGCCTGCCACCGCAGCGTGCCCGATGCGCTCATCGAACGGATGAACGCCACGTTCGACACGATGCGGCGCGACGGCACGTTCCAGCGCATCGACCGCCGCTACGCGCAGTGGGTGGACCGCAACGAGGCTGCCAGAAGATAAACGGCCGTAGACAGCCTGCAATTATCAGCCTGGAATGCCCGCCGCCACGCTTGTTGCACAGCGCAATTTTTTCTTCGGGACACCCGAGACAAAGCTTGTCCAGCCCGGTATAGTCCACATATACGCTACGTTGCCGCTCGGCATTTAAAGGCCATCAAAGGCCTCTGCAACAAGCTGTCATCCAGGCAGCGCCCATGCCAGACAACGACTCCCCGGCCGTGCCCGAAGCCTGCACGCCGGACCACGAGGTTCCGCCGCTGCGCCACATCCCGCGCACCGGCCCGCCCCGACACCCTGTCATTGTTGTGTATCGAGTCTGCCCATGTTCAATTTCTACAAACTCTCGCTCGCGCTCAGGAACACCTGGGTGCGCATCGCGCTGGTCGTGCTGGCCGCCGCCGCCGTGGCGTTCGCCGTCATCCGCAGCGAGACCGTGCAGGACGCCAGCCCCGTCGTGCGCTCGCAGAATATTTCGGAAATCACGGCGCTGGTGGGCCAGCGGGCCCGCCTCGATTACCTGCTGATCGCCCGGCCGCTGTCCGACGCGCCCCGCTACATCTACAAATTCAAGGACTCGCCGCAGCTGCACGTGGTGAAGGTGCCCAGCACCTCCCACCTGAGCCTGGAGCGCGAAGTGCTGCTGCGTAATGGCCTGCCGTACGCGATCGCCAAGGACGACTACCTGGCCGCCCACAAGGCCGTGCTGGCCGACGACACGGGCACCATGGCGGCCGTGACGACGTTCCTGCAGCGCCACGCGTTCGACATCTTCGTCATCGCGCTGCTGCTGTTCGTGCTGAAGTTCGGCATTCCCGGCCTGGGCGGCGCCTCCGCGTCCGTGATCACGCCGGACAAGCTGAAAGGTTCGATGGACGACCTGATCGGCATGGAAGACATCAAGCAGGAAGTGCTGCACCTGGAAGACATGATCCGCAACCGCGCCGTCTACAAGCAGCACAATATCGACAAGCCGTTCAACGTGATGCTGACGGGCCCTGCCGGTACGGGCAAAACCAAGCTGGCCGGCTACCTGGCCAAGCGCCTCGGCTATCCGCTGATCTCGGCATCGGGCTCGGCGCTGGAATCGGGCTATATCGGCGGCGGCTCGAAGGCGCTGAACGCGCTGTACCGCAAGGCCGCCGCCCGCGGCAACTGCATCATCTTCCTCGACGAGGCGCAGGCGCTGTTCATGCCGCGCGGCCGCGGCGAAAAGAAATGGGAAGACGACACGGCCAACACGCTGCTGGGCCTGCTGGACGGCGTCAAAAGCGACGAGGGTAAAGGCGTGATCTGGGTGGTGGCCTCGAACTTCGACGACAACAATTCGCAGATGGACGAGGCGATGCTGCGCCGCTTCTCCGTGAAGATCAACTTCCGCCTGCCGAACAAGGCCGAGCGTTCGGAACTGCTGCGCTCTTTCTTGAAACGCAAGGAAGACGGTTTGGTGGACTGGAACGACATGAACCTCGACCAGGTGGCCGAGATCACGCAGAACCTGTCGCCGGCGCTGCTGGAAACCGTGGTGGACCGCGCGTCGCTGCTGTCGATCCAGGAAAAGACCGTCATCAACACGGACCTGATGTTCCGCGCCTTCGAACGCGCCACGATCGGCCTGACGGACCGCGCCACGACGGCCGAGAAAACCCGCCAGCGCGAACGCATCGCCCTGCATGAACTGGGCCACTTCTTCATGCAGATCGATCCGTTCCTGCGCGAAGGCCTGACGCTGGAACAGGTCAAGGAGAAATCCCACCTGCTGAAGATCAGCACGGAATCCGTGTCGAAGCTGAACGCGCTGGGCTACGTGCTGTCGGCCGGCGACGACATGTCGCTGCGCACGCTGGAAGAAATGGAACGCGACGTGATGCAGCTGTACGGCGGCGTGGCGGCCGAGGAACTGTTCTACGGTGCCCGCGGCATTTCGGTGGGCAGCCAGAACGACATCCAGAAGGCGACGTCGATGCTGGACATGATGGTCAACCGCCTGTCGATGTACTCGCGCTCGAAGCTGGACTACAGCCAGTTCAAGAACGAGACGAGCGGCGAGCACACGCTGGTGCAGGTGGAAGCCAAGGCCGACGAGCTGTACAGCGAAACGCTGAAGTCGATCGGCGACTACCGCACCGTGATGGAATCGCTGAAGGATGTGCTGATGGAACGCTACGTGCTCACCAAGGACGACGTGTTCGCCCTGCTGGAAGAACGCCTCGATCCTGCCCCGCTGCGGCTGGCTGCATGACGGCGTAGCGCGCAGCTTCCCCCGACAACCAGGCCCGCTTCATGCGGGCCTTTTGTCGTCCGGGGCCATCAGCGGCGGGCGATCATCTGCACGTCGCGGGAGGCCGACGCGACCTTCGCCGCCGGCAGGCGCTCGAAGTTGCTGATGGTGACCTGGTCGCCCTGGTCGGCAAAGCGCATCTGCGTGCCTTTGTCGGTGACGAACAGGCCGGGGCCGATGGGGCGCAGGCGGGTTGGCGTGCCGGCGTGGCCGAAGCTTTCATCGCGCTTGAGCATGTCCAGCGAACCTTTCAGCACCACGTAGTAATGGTTGCCCTGCTGCGAGAAGCGCGCGACCTGGCCGTTGCTGAGCTGGTAGGCGTAGGCGTACTCGGTAAATTCGTTGGCGCCCAGCGTGTAGGTGCTGCGGGCCGGTGCCGGCACGGCGATGCTCTGGTCGGGCTGGGACTGGCCTGCCGCCGACACGAGGCCGGCGCTGAGGATGCAAAGTGCGGCGGTCGCACCGATAATCGATTTCTTCATCGTTTTCTCCGAAAGGGTTGCCTGGTCGTTGCCGCCTCGATCAATGTGCGGCACCGATGACAAGGTAACAAAGCCCCTGCGCGGAGGGCAGCGCGAAGCGACGAAGCGACGGAATCCGGGGACAGACTGCATGGAGCCGTGACAAAGTGCCAGCAAACACGTCAGTTGCGGACACGTTTGTGACAAATTGATTGAAGATGAGCGAAGATGTCTAGACAGGGCTTCCACCCCTGCCCTGCTCGGCCGTGCAGGGTTGCCCGGCGTGGGCAAATCAGTGATAATGCACGGCGCGTTGCCGGGATGGCGGAATAGGTAGACGCACGGGACTCAAAATCCCGCGCCGCAAGGCGTACCGGTTCGATTCCGGTTCCCGGCACCACCAGCATTCATGCGGCCTGCGGCGTTGAAAGACACGTCGGCCCGCCTCTCTGAGATTTCCGCAATTTGGAATTAGTTCCGCAAAACGGCTGTACAATACTTAGCATGCAGTCGTCTACTAAATTTGTCGCTTGTGAACCGGCCGCGGTTTCGGTTCCGCCGCCTTCACTATTGAACATTTAAGAATCAAGTAGTTAGCAGTAAAAGGCTGTCTTCTATGGGGTGTTTTGGGGCTAGTTAAACACCAGAATGCCAGCAGAATGACAGCCTTTTTTTGGCCGTAGTGCAGCGGCTTCAAGCTCGACTGCATTGCTAGGAAAGACAGCCAAACTATCCAGCCGGGGAAAGTAGATGAACCAGCCTCAGAAACCTAAGGTCTTCATTGCGTCGTCGAAAGAAGGCCTTAGGATAGCTCATGCCGTTCATACTTTGCTAGACTACGACGCTGTAGTAACGACATGGTCGAGTGGCTCGTTTCGACTTAGCAATCATACTGCCGAAGACCTGATACGGATGTCTTCGGACGTAGACTTTGCGATTTTTGTATTCCACCCTGACGATACTGCTGAGATCAGAGGCGAAACAAAACAGGTAGTTCGTGACAACGTAATTTTTGAATTAGGTCTGTTTATTGGAGCGATTGGCCGAACGCGTTGTTACATGGTTCGCCCAAGAGACGTTGACCTTTACATTCCGACAGATTTGGTTGGTTTGACTCTTGCGGATTATGACACCTCACGCATTGAGGAGGACGCTGATTCTGCTCTTATCCCTGCATGCACAAAGATAAAAGCAGAGATGCGAAGGAACGGACTTCGTCAGGTGACGGTCGTGACGGAAACTGGCACTACGACGATTAAAAAAGCGAATCCTCCGGAGTTTGAGCTGTGCGAGGAGGACTTTGAGTTTCTTGCAGTTGCCGCCGCCAGCGACGTGTCCTCACCACTTGGCCTCAGCTCGTGGACCATATCCAATTCCTTGCGAGGTTGGTCGGACCCAGAGCTAAACTTTTCCGCAATCAAACTGCTGCGTATGGGCTTCATCGAGAAGAGAATTAGTGAAGACCGTGATGGAGATCCCTTTTTCAGCATGTTTATCACTGATAATGGGGTAGACGCACTGTTGTCCAGACCAAGGCCACCTATGCGCCAAGCATCTGCGCCAAGTACACGGCCCAAGCCAAAGCCGGCGCCAAATTTTGCTGACATGGATGATGACATTCCATTCTAGACGCTAAGCCAAGTTTAGAAAGCCCTGAAGATACTTGCTATTCAGGGCTTTTTCACATCACTTGGACTTGGGTGGCGGGGGATTTCGCGGCGGTGGTGGCTTAGGATAGGTTGGCGATGGATTAACATTTGCTTGATCGCGCCGCCCGGTTGGTGGCGGCATGTTTTTGTTTGGTATGCTTGGCGACGTCTTGTTATTCATAAAGCCCTCGTTAGATAAATTCAATCCACTTAATATCAACTACGTCCAGCAATATCTCCATTTCCGAGTAGTTCACGTCGTCTTCTTCATCATCCGACCTGATCCATGTCGCTTGAACCAGAAATAAATGCCCCTTTGTGGGGTCCGACGGCCAAATGTGTGGCCAGCCATAAACCCTTCGCTCATCTTTTAGGTGGACGACGATATACTTTTTATTAGTATCGAACGCCGTACACCATTCTGATGGATGGCTGCTCCTAGTGGATAATCCACAGCGCCGGAAGAAACCATGCATTTTGTCAGAATTTATCAAGAATGAAAATCCTGTCCCAAGCATTAATGCGATGACTAGCGAGGAAAAAATATCACTCTCGCTAGTCCACACCCCAAAACTTTTATGCTTACCGATGAATAGAGAGGCCCACTCCACTATGTCTACTAGGAAATGAACAAATAGCGCATAGATTAACGCTTGCACAACTCTCTCAAATTGAACGGGTTTCTGATATGACGTCAACCCATAACAAATCCATGCAACCAAGAAACCTGGTAGCAAGTATTGTAGTAGAGCGATAAGGTCTTTTGAGAGCTCAGGAATTTCCATCAGCAAGCCAAATTTTCTCGTGTGGCAGAGTCAAGTATTCTACAGGTAAATTTAGGTGAGTCCAGGATCGTGATTCCTGTTGTCGTGGGTTCTAGCCCCATCAGTCACCCCACCCAACATAATTAAGTTATGCACTTAGGTGCGATGTTTTATTCCACGAAGTGAAATTCCAACGTCGGAAATGAAGAGACACCGCAGGTGCGGCCTTTTTTCGTTATGACCAAGTTGCACGAGCTTCTCTCTTAGCTTCGCATTGCGCGCCCACAGGATCTACCTCGCTCTCCTGCTGCTCGAGTGAGCAGTTTTCGATGGTGAGGAGCAAGTCGACAAGCCCCACATTGGCTGGGTCGACCGCATGGCCTGTAAATCGGCCCTGTCACTGGTCGAGCCGGAAACGCATGGATCGGAAATCAATCGTGAAACCGGCCGCATTCTTCCACAGGTCTTGCCCCAGCCTGCCGTACATGGGCTGCTTGTTTGCGTCTGGCTTTTGCTGGGTAGCCACTTCGACATCCCTGAGCACTACGTCATCAGTGCCGACACGCGCTTTCCACTCGGGCTGCAGCACCTTGTCAAAGGTCTTGGCGCCGCCCAATCCCGAGGATCGGCGCTGAACGCGTTTCCAGTTGGCCGCCCTCTCTGCCATTCTGATCCAGTAGGTGTAGGACAGGTCCGTCGTGGTATTTCCAGTATCCAGAATGAACGGCATTGGCGTTCCTTCAACGCCGAGAACAAGAACCGGTGTCAGCCCGTCCATATACAGCTGCGTGCCATCCGTGACCGCCAGTGGTTGCGCGCCGATCGAGATCGATGTATCGCCGATGAAGCTGACGCGACCCAGCGCCTGAAACACCGGATAGCCGAGCGCACCGTCGATCTGGTACTCACCTTTGGGAAACTTGATATGCAACTGTTCGTCGCCGACAACCAGGACCACCACGTTACGAAGGATGGCACTTCCCAGACGAATTTCCTTAACGATCGCCACTTCGCCATCCACCGTGAGCCCGGTAATGCTGCCGATGCCAGGGACCTTGCCCGCAATATCGAGCGCGAGACGCTTAGCGAAACTGCGGCTCACGATCGAGTAGTTGGCGCCAGAGTCCAGCATCCAGGCTGCGCTCACTCCGTTGGCCACCGCATCGACGTTCAGGGTGCCCAAAGGGTTGCGGTGTATCGGCAATTGCGACTCGCCCGAAAAGCTGACGGTCTGCGGCGGCACATTGCTTAGCGCATGTGCGAATGCGAGATCGGTTTTAACCGACGCCAGGGCGTCCGGCTTCATTTGATCGGCATATCGCTCAACGGCTTCACCCAGGATCGTCGCCCCCTCGGCATAGGATGAAGTCTTCTGGTAATTATCAGCCAGCGTCAGGCGCGCATTGAG
Organism: Oxalobacteraceae bacterium UBA6704; assembly: GCA_002454505.1. GTDB lineage: Bacteria > Pseudomonadota > Gammaproteobacteria > Burkholderiales > Burkholderiaceae_D > Rugamonas. Next base: position 21,125 of record DKJA01000211.1, on the reverse strand, counting down.
CGCTTTTTCCGAGTCGGCGCTGTCGAGCCCAGGCAATGCGCGCCGTAACGCTTGTGTGGAGGCGCCGATGTCATTCGTGCGATTCGAGGCGATGCCCCGCACGTAGTCACCCTCGAAAGTCTGCGGCAGGCTGCCAAGCAGGGCAGTAACCTCGTCCATGCGCCACGCTTCGAGCGCTGCCGTCGCTTGCGCTACTGGCAGATTCTCTTTCGGACCGGCGGCAGACGCGCTGACGCAGGCCAGCGTCGCGAACATGAGTCCCGTGATCGCGACGCCGATTCCCGGGCCAGGCAGGCGGATAAACGACTTCTGCGCAATGTGAAATTTCATAATGAACCTTGTAGGAAGTACTTTGATCGTGGACTAGACAGGCTGCCGGCGATGCTCGTCGCGTGTCCGTGCCAGGAAGTGAGCCATGCCGAGATTGGCTGCATCGGCGATTTCCCCGCTCAGGGAGTTGAAGCCGTGCACACCGCCCGGATAGATTGCCATCTGGGCCTGGTTGCCGGCCGCTTGCCACCGGCTATGCATGAACAGGGTGTCGTCGACCAGAGGATCGATCGTGCCAACGGTGAAGAATGCCGGCGGCAGGCCACGCAGATCGGCGTACAGGGGCGAGATGGCAGGATCTCTCAGATCATGCTGACCGGCAAAGGTCGCAGCGAAGTTCGCGATGATTTCGTGATTGACCATCAGCGTGTCATGCGCCAGCCGGACGCTGGGGGTGAGCGACAGGTCGAAAACCCCGAAGAGCAGGTTGGCCGCGCGGAATGCATCGCCGCGCCCGGCATCGCGCAAGCGCAGCAGGGTCAAGGCTGCGAGGTTCCCGCCTGCCGACTCGCCACCAATGGCCAGCCAGGACGACCCGAACATGTCCTTTGCGTGATCGATCAGCCAGTTTGCCGCCGCCACGCAATCGTCGACGGCCGCCGGGAATACATGCTCGGGCGCGAGCCGATAGTTGATGCTGACCGCCGCCATGCCCGCCTCGCGTCCGAACAGCTCCAGATATTGATCCCACGTGTCGTTGCTGCCGAACGTCCAGCCGCCACCGTGGAAATGCAGATAAACACCACGGATCTCGCCGGACGGTACCAGGATGCGAAGCTCGATCGGCCCTGCGGGGCCCTCGATCATCATGGTCCGTGCCGCCGGCGATCTGGGCGACGCCGGGAGGCCAAGTGCTCCGCTCGAATAGGCGTCGCGCACATTGGCCAGGCCATCGGGCAGCTGCACATTCTGCAGGACGCGAGCCAATTCTTCGTTCACCGCATGGGTGTTGGCGGAGATGGCGTCCGGGCGGAAGACGTCGTTGAGCGACTTGCCGGGCGAAACGATGTATGAGGTGTTCAAGGCTGCTCCTTAATAATCACAATGATCATTCCATTATATCGACGTGCTAGAATTTGCACAATGAACGATATGAAAATTAAGCGTGGACGGGGCCGGCCCCGTGCGTTCGACCGCGAAGCGGTACTGGAGCGCGCGATGGAGATGTTCTGGTCAACCGGATACGAAACCACGGCGGTGCCGCAGCTTGCGGAAGCGATGGGCATCTCGGTGCAGAGTCTGTACGCAGCTTTTGGCTCGAAGGAAGCGCTGTACCGGGAGGCCCTCGATTTCTACAGCAGGACCATCGGCGGCTTCGGTGCGCGGGCGCTCGCTGCGGAGTCCGACGCTATCAAGGCGGTCGTGCGCCTCCTGGATGAGGCCGCGAGCAATTTCGCCCGGACCACGGGCACGCCCGGCTGCATGATTTCGACGTCTGCGATCGAAACGCCCCTGTCCGTTTACGGGCGGCAGTTACGCGCCGATAGCGTGGCGGGAACTGCGAATCGTCTGCGGCGTGGTGTGCAGGATGGCCAACTCCCTGCCAGCTTCGATTGCGAACGCTGGGCAGCGTATATCGGCAGCGTCGTGCTGGGCATGGCCGTACAAGCCAGAGACGGGGCAACAGCGGACGCGCTGCAATTCGTCGCCCGGATTGCCGCCGCCTCGCTCGAGGCGAACCGGCTGCGTTGAGGCGGCGTCGGTCGATGCGCTGGCGAAGGCGATGAACATCACGACCCGGCGTTACACACCGACGCCAGCGCAGCAGCTGGCTTTCGAGCCGGGGCCATCATCTAGTCGCCGCGGGCCACCTTGGCAGAGCCGACGAAGGCATCCGCAGCTTGCGCCAGCCTGACTTTTTGCGCCATTTTATAGCGCGCTGTTTCCATGCCGCGCGCCAGATTGGGGGCCACGTCCGCCGGTACCCGCTCCCTGATCCACGCTTCCAGCTGGTCGAGCGGCAACGCTTCCCCGTAGATTTCCGGGCAATACTGCGCCAGGATCATGGGGCCCGAAGGCTGCAGCGGCGCCAACACACGTTCGGTGTTGGTGGAGAAGGCGCTCCACGCCAGTGCCGGGTGCCGGACTGCCAGCGACGCCAACATTGAAAAGCGCACGATGCCGGCCTGCTTCGGAATCTCGTCGGACAGTGCGATCCTGGCCACCTGCGCGGCCAGGGCCGGATCGCCAACCTCCGTCAGCGCCTGGTAGTAGCGCCGGATTTCGGTCTCGTTCGCACTGGTCCTGGCGATCGCGTGCAACTGCTCGAAATCGGCAGCGCTGGCGTGGTGCGCGACGATCGACAACACCATGCCCTGGTCATCGGCTTCGATCGCCTTGCGGTCGGCGACAAAGGCGGCGAAACGCTTGCGCGCCTCGGCGATGACATCCCGGTCGCCCCACTTGCCAAGGTCCGCCAACAGCTTGCGGCGCAGTGTGCGCACGCCAGGCGTTTCATCAGGTTGCGGATCCCAGCCCAGCGTCAGCGACAACGGTTTGAGCAGCGCGCGTGCGTAAGCGGAGAAGGCGTCTTGTCCTGCCGTGCCGCGCTCGGCGTGTTCGATCACGGCCAGCGCTTCGATGACCTGCTCCCAAGCGCGCTGATTCCGCGTTGCGCCCATGGCGGAGGCCAGCGACAGGTAGCTGGCAAGCGGCTGCGCGCCAGCGCCCACCAGCGCCCATTGGTCGTCCAGCAGGGCGATGCGGTCGCCATCGGCTATGCTGCCGAAACCTTGCGTGTTGCGTGCCAGCGTGGCGGCGTCGTAGCTGCTGCGGTAGTAACCGACGGCGTTGGCGTTGATGCTCAGCGGCTCGTCGCAACGGCCGGCGGCGATGCCGCTGGCGCTGCCGTCGAGCCGTACCGCACGCGCCGCCCCGCTGCCGCTACGCACCTGCAAGGGCACCGTCCAACTGCCCGTGCCGCTGCCCAGGCCTTGCTGCAAGAAACGCTGTTGCGTCAGCGCGATACTGCGGTTGCCCGCGGCATCGCAGGTGGCCTGCACCGTCACCAGCGGGAAGCCAGGCTGCGTGGTCCACGAGGCAGCGATATCGCTGATCCTGCCGGCACCTGCGCCGTCGAGCGCCTGCCACAAGTCACCGCTGAAGGTGTTTCCATACGCGTGGGCCTGCATGTAGGTGCGGATGCCAGCGCGGAATGCATTCTCGCCCATATGCGCTTCCAGCATGCGCAACAACGCCTGGCCCTTGTTATAGGTGATGTGTGGGTCGAAGGCGTTGGTGGCGTCGAGCTCGCTGACCACCTTCTGGCGTATCGCGTGCGAACCGGCCAGCGCATCGGCGCTCATCGCACTTTCCTTGCTCGCGTCCTGATTCTCCCACCAGTGCCATTCCGGGTGGCGCATGGCGGTTTGCTTAGCCGCCATCCATGAAGCGAAGCTTTCGTTGAGCCACAGCTCATCCCACCAGCCCATCGTGACCAGGTCGCCGAACCACTGGTGGGCGATTTCATGTGCCTGGATACTGTAGATGTTCTGGCGGTCGCCCATGGTGCTGGACGGCGTGATCAACAGATTCTGATCGTTGTAGGTGATCGCTCCCCAGTTCTCCATGGCGCCGCCAAAGCCGCCCGGCACCGCGATCTGGTCGAGCTTGGGCAGCGGGAAGCGAACGCCGAAGTAATCGTTGTAATCGGCCAGGATCCCCATGGCGTTTTCCAGCGCCTGCTTGCCGCCCTGCTCCTGCCCCTTGACGGCGACCACGTTGAGCCTGGTGCCAGCGCTTTCGCCGCTGATCTGCGCCAGGTTGCCGGCCGAGAATTCAACCAGATAGGATGCCATTTTCGGTGTGCGCGCAAAGCTGGTGGTGGCCAGCGCGCCCTTGACGGTACGCCTGGTGGCCGGCATGTTCGAATACACGGCCCACCTGGCCGGCACCGTCACATTCAGCTGGAACACGGCGCGAAAGGCCGGCTCGTCCCAGCACGGGAACATGCGGCGCGCGTCGGTTGCTTCAAACTGCGTGCTCAGTATCCTGTCCCTCACGCCCCCTGGCGCCGTGTATTCCTGCAGGAACAGGCCCAGCGGGTTGGTCTCGATCTTGCCTTGATAGGTGAAACTCAATGTGTGTTGGCCGACCGCCGCCGGCTTGACCAGCGTGATCGTGGTCAGCTGCGCCTTGTCGTCGGACATCACGGTCTTGACCGGTTTGCCGTCCAGCAGCACCTTGCTCAATTTCTGGTTCAGCGAGTTGAACTGGATCGTCGCGGTGGCTTCCCTGAAGTCGAGCACGATACTTTCGGTGCCGGTGATGGTGCGTTTGGCGGCGTCCGGCGCAAGCGAAATCGTGTAGTCCAGCGGTACGACATTTTTCGGCAGGCGGCCTGGCGCGGTCGCGAAATCGAACATCTGCGGCGCGTCGGCGGCGCCGACTGTCGTGAACGGAAAGATGGTCGCCAGCGCGACGCCGACCATCAGCACTAAGGTTGAACGCATGCCTGCTCCTGATAAAGTTTTTTGAGGGTTGGAACTGGATCGCCAGGGCTGGTCAAGGGACGCGCAGCTCGATCGTCTGCGTGTCGATCACATTGTGAGCCGCGTCGGCCAGTTCCACGGTCATGTGATGCACGCCAGCCGGCAGGGTGCTGAAATAGATCGGATCCGTCTGGCCGTGTATCCACGACCACGCATTGTCATCGACCTTGACATGCAGATGCCCGATCGTCGGCTTCAGCCTGGTGATTTCCTCGCCATGAATCTCCGCATACATGGGCAGTATCGTCATGTTCTCGACGCGGAACGGCAGGAACACATAGCCCTTTTTCAGGAAGTCGGCGCGTGGCGCATCGAGTATCAACCTGGGCGCGGAGACACCACCAGCTTTGTGCGAGGCGGCTTCCTTCGCCGGGGCTGCTGCGTGGCTGCCGTGATCGACGGCATGGACGGGAGACATCGCGGACAAGCCGGCCGCGAACGATACAGCGAGGCAGCGGACGTTCATCTTCATTTTTATCCTTCCATCCAGGGAGAGTGGCAGCGCCGCATACCGACTTCGCCGGCAGCGCCAAGGCAATCATACCAACTAGTAGATAGACAATCAAGATGGTCGGCGCGATCGAATGCAACTTCTCCACCTCGGAAATGTTTCCCACTTGCTGACCCGGAACTTATTTTTTATAATGAGAACAATTATCATTCTCAAAAACATCGGCCCAGAGCGTCAGGCGGTCGATAAGAATCCGCTCCAACAACAATAAAGGAAGCCTTGATCATGTCGCACCGTGTATCCCCGTTTCAACCGCGCCGCCTGATACTCGCGGTATTGCTGGCGGAACTGGCCGTTGGTATGGCCGTCCCGGCACAGGCCCAGACCGCCGGCCCCGCCGCGCCGGACGGCGCCGATACCGAAACCGCCACCCTGCCCCAGGTGCTGGTGACGGGACAGGCTGAAACGGCCACGGGTCCGGTCAACGGCTACCTCGCCAAGCGCAGCGCCACCGCCACCAAGACCGACACCAAGCTGTCGGAGACGCCGCAGGCGGTGACGATCGTCACGCGCGACCAGATCATCGACCAGGGTGCCGGAAACCTGCAGGACGCGCTGAACTACGCGGCCGGCGTGCGCTCGGATGCGTATGGCATCGACTCGCGCAGCGACGGCATGCTGGTGCGCGGCGTGTCGCCGGACGAATACCTGGACGGCGTGCGCAAGTCGATGAGCTACTACACCAGTACCGCCCGCACCGATCCGTACACGCTCGAGCGCATCGAAGTGCTGCGCGGTGCGGCCGCCATGCTGTACGGCCAGGGCGGCACGGGCGGCGTGGTCAATATGGTGAGCAAGCGCCCGCAGGAAGTGGCGCAGCATGAAATCGGCGTGCAGTACGGCAGCTACCAGCGCAAGCAGGTGCAGGCCGACTTCACCGGCCCGCTGACCGAGGACGGCAAGTGGCTGTACCGCCTGGTCGCCGTCAAGCGCGACGCCAATACGCAGGTCGACTACGTGCCGGACGATCACGCGCTGGTGGCGCCGTCGCTGACGTGGAAACCGAATGCCGACACCTCGCTGACGCTGCAGGCCCTGTGGCAGGACGACAAGACCAGCTCGACCTCGCAGTTCTTCCCGTGGTCCGGCATCCTGACGAGCAACCCGAACGGCACGATTCCGGCCAACCGCTTCATCGGCGAGCCGGGCTTCGACCGCTACAACACCAAACGCACCACCTTCGGCTGGGCCTTCGAGACGGCGCTGAACGCCGACTGGAAATTCCGCCAGAACACGCGTTACTCGTACAACAAGAACGACTACCGCTCCATCTACGCCGACTCGTTCTCGCTGCCGGGCGGTTATAACGCCGACCCGGTCAACCAGGCCGTGGTGGACCGCTACGCATCCGCCTCGCTGGCGCAGACCAAGGTGTTCGGCGCCGACCAGAGCCTGGAAGGCAATTTCGTCACCGGCACGATGAAGCACAAGATCCTGCTCGGCGTCGACTACCTGCACTACAAGCAGACCGGTTCGGCGGGCTACCCGCTGGGCACGCAGATCGACGTGTTCAACCCGGTCTATACCGGCTTCACGTTCGACGACCTGTCGCCGCTGGCCGCCAACACCCAGAAGCAGACCGGCCTCTACGTGCAGGACCAGATCAGCCTGACGTCGAAATTGCTGCTGACGGTTGGCCTGCGCCACGACAAGGCCCGCAACGAGACGGAGGGTTCGGACACCCAGAAGTCCAGCGCCACCACCAAGCGCGCCGGCCTGATGTATCTGTCCGACAGCGGCGTGTCGCCTTATATCAGCTACAGCGAGTCGTTCACGCCGGTGGCCAACAGCACGCAGGGCCAGGTGTTCAAGCCGCTGCGCGGCGAGCAATGGGAAACGGGCGTCAAGTATGAGCCGGCCGGCAGCACGCTGTCGCTGAACGCCGCCGCGTATCACTGGAAAGAGAAGAATCAGCTGGTCGCGATCACGCCGGTGCTGTCGGCACAGCTGGACAGTACCCAGGCCCGCGGCGTCGAACTGGAAGCCCGCGGCCAGGTGGTCAAGGGGCTGGATGTGATTGCCCAATACAACTACATCGACCTGGACGAGCAGCTGAACGGGATTCCGTCGCAGCAGACGTCGGTATGGGCCAAGTACAACTTCGCCCTGGCCGGTGTGACGGGCCTGTCGGTGGGCGGCGGCGTGCGCCACATGAACGAGTTCCGCGACGGCACCGCGCCGACCACGCCGGACGTGACGCTGGTGGATGCCATGTTCGCGTGGGACAGCACGAACTGGCGCGTGGCCCTCAACGTCAACAACCTGGGCAACAAGACCTACGTCGCCACCTGCCTGAGCCGCGGCGACTGCTGGTTCGGCGCGAAGCGCAACGCGGTGCTGTCGGCCACGTACCGCTGGTAAGCATTTCGTCATAGACGTCCCGCAGCCCGCCCGGCTCATGCCGTGGCGGGCTTTTTTACGCCCGCATTTCTGCAGAAAATCATGCCATTGTTCGCATTCTCCGGACACTGAATTCGCGTGTGCGGCCTTACCGAGCCCGGTCTTGCTCGTTATATTCACTGCAAGCCACCGCCACGACGGCACAGGGAAATCACTCGGGAAACACTCTTGAATCTAGCAACCCACCGCGATCAGTTGATCAGCATGCTGGCGGAAGCCGCCGAAATCGAACACTGCCTGATGTGCACGTATCTATATGCCGCCTTCTCGCTCAAGCAGGGCATCGACGAAGACCTGCTCCCCGAAGAACTGAGCGCAGTGAAGCGGTGGCGCGCCGAGATCGTCGCGATCGCCACCGAGGAAATGCTGCACCTCGCCCTCGTCAACAACCTGCTGATCGCGGTCGGCTCGCGGCCCCACTACCGGCACTACAACTTCCCCGCCACGGCCGGCCAGTTCCCGGCCGACGTGGCGGTGGCGCTGCTGCCGTTCGATGCCGCCACGCTCGACCACTTCATCTATGTCGAGCGGCCCAGCCAGGCGGACGAGGCGGACGGCGAGACCCTGGAAAAATTCGAATACTCGCGCGACATGCAGCGCGACGACCTGGCCACCGACATCCCCGGCGATTACCGCACCGTCGGCGAGCTGTACCAGGCGATCGCCGACAGCCTCGCGCCGCTGGCCGCCAGCCTGGGGCCCCACGGATTGTTCGTCGGCCAGCCGGAAGCGCAGCTGTCGGAAGACGATGTCTTCCTGCCGGGCCTGTGCACCATCGCCAACGAAGCCGATGCGCGGCGCGCGCTGACGCTGATCGTCGAACAGGGCGAAGGCTCGGTGGTCTGCAAGGAGACGTCGCACTACGCGCGCTTTCGCACCATCCGCGAACAGTGGCAGGCGCTGTCGGCAAAGCGCGCCGACTTCAAACCGTATCGCGACGTGGCGCGCCATCCCGTGATGCGTGCGCCGGTCACCACGCAGGAGCGGGTGCAGGTGGTCAGCGAGCCGGCCATTTCACTGCTGGACGTCGGCAACGGCAGCTACTTCCTCATGCTGCGGCTGCTCGCGCTGATGAGCGACACCGCCAATTGCCTGCTGCCCCGGCCGGCCGTGATGGCGCAGGCGATGACGCTGATGCACGCGCTGGCCGACGTCGGCATGGCGCTGACCCGCCTGCCCGCCAATCCCGATCATCCGGGCGTGATGGCCGGCATGACGTTCAGCCTGTCGCGCACGGCGCTGGGCTACGAATCGCCGGATTCGGCGGCATGGCTCATCGCGGAAAGAATGGAGCTGCTGGCCACCCATGCCGAAGGCTGCGTGGCCGCCCTGCCCGCACTGGACAAGCTGGCGGGCACGCTGCGCGAAGGTGCTGCCGCGTGGCGCGAGGCGCATGACGCAAAAGGCTCCGTCGCCACGGCCGCCGCCAGCAGGGAGGCAGAGCCGCCGTCGGCGCAGGACGATGACGAAATCGACGTCGCGCACGGCGCAACCGGCACCATTTATTTCGATGGCCGCCGGTGCGTGCACTCGCGTCACTGCGTGCTGGAGGAGCCGGAAGTGTTCCTGGCAAACCAGGAAGGCGAGTGGATCTTTCCGGACAAGGCCACGCCGGAACGCCTGATGCGGGTGGCGCGCAATTGCGTCTCCGGCGCGATCCGCTATGAACGCCGCGATGGCGGGGAAAACGAAACCGCGCCGCTGGTCAACCTGGTGCGCATGCGCGAGAACGGTCCGCTGTCGCTCAATGCGGACGTCAAACTGGCGGCGGCCGACGGTCGCCAGGAAAGCGCACTGCGCGTTGCGCTGTGCCGGTGCGGACAGTCGAAGAACAAGCCGTTCTGCGATCAGTCGCACATCGCGGCCGGGTTCACCGCTTCCGGCGAAGCCTTGACGCGGCCTTCCCCTGTACTGGAAGACCGCGCCGGCCCGCTGGTGGTGACGCCGCTGCGCAACGGCCCGCTCGATGTGCGCGGCGCGGCGGAGATCATCACCGGCACCGGCCGCACCGTCGACCGCACGCTGGCGATCCGGCTGTGCCGTTGCGGCCGGTCGCAGGACAAGCCGTTCTGCGACGGCAGCCACCGCGCGGCCGGCTTTGCGGCCGCGGGCCGGGGCGCCTGAACGCCGGGCAGCAGGAATGACGTCCGGCGGGTATGTGCACGCCGGCGCTAACGCAACGCGCGCACGTGGTGACCGCGGAGCCAGATGGCGCCGCAGCGATTTCAACAAGCTCGGGTGACAGAGCCGATCTAGCGGCCCAGGGGTCGGTGCAGCTGGCCGATGACGCTGGCCACCTTGGTGGTGATCACGTCGACAGCCGGGACATTGGCGCCGTGCGGCAGGATGACGTCGGCATGGCGCTTGGTCGGCTCGATGAACTGCTTGTGCATCGGGCGTACCGTTTCCATGTACTGGCCGACGATGCTCTCGACCGAGCGGCCCCGTTCGGCGATATCGCGCTGCATGCGGCGGATGAAGCGCACGTCGGAAGCCGTATCGACAAAGATCTTCAGCGACATCATGTCGCGCAACTCCGCGTCATACAGCGCAAACAGGCCTTCGATGACGACCACCGGGGCCGGCCTGACGAGGATGGTTTGATCGGAGCGGTTGTCGATCGTGAAGTCGTACACCGGCATCTCGATCGCCTGGCCATTGCGCAGGGCCTGCACGTGCTGGATCAGCAGCGGCCAGTCGAAGGCATTCGGATGGTCGTAATTCTGCCTGCGGCGGACGTCGGGGGCGAGATCAGTTTGGTCGCAATAGTAATCGTCCTGCATCACGACCGAGACCATGTCGGCGCCGAACGAAGCAAGCACTTGCTGGGACACCGTCGACTTGCCGCTGCCGCTGCCGCCGGCAACCCCAATGACAAACGGGGAGAGGGAAATATCATTCATCCCCGCATGATACCGGAGCGCCGGCCGCACCGACAGGAGCACGATGGCGCATCTGGCGATCCGGTGGGTGGGTCGGCGCCGGCATCCGTGATTTTAATTGCAACTTTCAGAGGTTTCAGGCAATCCCCATTTAAATACCGCCAATACCGGCGACTTTTATTCCCGCAGGCGCTTTCATTGAATCTAATATCGTGAAAATAAAATAATTCATTTCCATGATAAAAGCCGCCAGGCTTTTATATCGCCATTCGAAATTCCCTTCACACGCAACGCTGGGCTGTAACTTGTTGTAGACGGACAACGGCACGGCATCGCCATCTCCGGAGGCGTTTTCCATCCAGATAACCGCTCCCGCACGCGCCCCACGCCAATCTCGTGGTGCATTTCCCGATTTATTTTCTTGTGACCGCAAGGTGATTTTGCTAGCCTTTCCGGAGCAAATAAATCGAACTTTATTTTCGCACCTTCGCTCAACTTCAATTCCAGGAGTTTCCCGCATGGTTGCCGATACGTTTTCCGCGATGGATGGCATCGCCTTCACCGAAATCGCCTTCATCGATACAACCGTCGCGGATTACCGCACGCTGATGGCCGGCATGCGGCCCGGCATGGAGGTGATCCTCATCGATGGTGCAGCCGACGGCCTGGCGCAGATCGCTGCGGCCCTGCAGGGCCGCAGCGGCATCGACGCGGTACATCTGTTCACGCACGGCGCGCCGGGGATGCTCCAACTGGGCTCGTCGCTGGTGACCCAGGCCAGCCTGGCCGGGCATGCCGCCGACATGGCGACCGTGCGCGCCGCGCTGGCCGACGGCGCGGACCTGCTGCTCTACGGCTGCGATGTGGCACTGGGAGAGAAGGGCAGCGCGTTCATCGCCGCGCTGGCGGCCGCCACCGGTGCCGATGTCGCGGCGTCGGTCGATCCGACAGGCAGCGCTCTGCTGGGCGGCAACTGGACGCTGGAAGCACAGACGGGCAAGATCGAGGCGGCACCGGCGCCGGTGCCGCTGGCCAGCTACAGCGGCCTGCTGGCAATCGGCGACCTGAACTTCGACGGCCTCGGTACCATCGACTATGCCTACACTGACACAGCTTCCGTCGGCGGCTGGCGATTCACCAGCGCCGTGCCAACCTATATGGCGGTCGTGGATACGGCGAGCAACTTCCCCTCGCTGCTGCTCTATGACGAGCCGGGCAATACAAACGACAGTGCCATGCTGCTCAATTATTTGGGCGATCCCGGCGTGCTTTCCTATGCGATGGGTTCCCAGGACGGCACGAATTTCAAACTGGAATCGTTCAAGATCGGCCAAAGCGTCGGGGCAAACACGATGCTGACCGTCAGCGCCTATCGCAACGGGGCGCTGGTGGTGCCGGCGGAGACAGTCAACCTCGCCAGTTCGGACAGCACAGGCAATATCTTCTACACCCTGCAGGGCAGCACCGTTGATGGCCGCTACGGCACACTCGCATTCAACAGCACGGCGCTGTTCAACGACATCGATGAAATCCGCTTTTCGTTCGCCGACACGGCCGACCTGCAGATCGACAATATCGATGTCAGCGCGGCGATTCCGGACACGACGCCGCCGGCCTTTGCCTCGGCCGCGGTGAACGGCACGCAACTGGTGATGACATACTCCGAGACGACCCTGCTCGCTACGGCCGCGCCGGCCCCCGGCGCTTTCACGGTCCTGGCTGGCGGAGTTGCCGTCACGGTCAGCAATGTCGCCATCGATCAGGCCGCAAAAACCGTCACGCTGACGCTGGCCAGCGCGGTTCAGGGCGGGCAGGCGGTCACCGTCGCGTACACCGATCCCACGGCCGGCGATGACATCAATGCGATCCAGGACGTCACGGGCAACGATGCGGCAACGCTGCCGGCGACGGCCGTCACCAACAACACGCCGGACACCACGGCGCCCGTGTTTGCCTCGGCCACCGTGAACGGCAGTCAGCTGGTGATGACCTACACGGAGATCACCACGCTCGATGCCGGCCACCCGCCGCTCACCGGCAGTTTCGCCGTGCGCGCCGATGGCAGCCTGGTGACCGTGAACAGCGTGTCGGTCGATGCCAATGCGAAGACCGTGACGCTGACGCTGGCCAGCGCCGTCGGACACGGCCAGGCGGTCACGGTTGCCTATACCGACCCGACCGCCGGCAACGATGTGGATGCGATCCAGGACGCCGCGGGCAACGATGCGGCCACACTGGCCGCCACCGCCGTGACCAACAACACGGCCGATAGCTCCGCACCGGTGGTCGGTAGCCTGGCCCTGCCCGCCAACGGCAGCTACCGCGCCGGCCAGGCGCTCGACTTCACGGTGACGTTCGACGAGAACGTCACCGTCACGGGCACCGCCAGCACGCTGGGCCTGCAGATCGGCAGCGCCAGCCGTACCGCCGCCTATCTGTCGAAGACCGCTGATTCAATCACGTACCGCTACACCGTACAAGCCGGCGACAACGATGCCGACGGCATCGAGCTCGGTACGCTGGCGCTGAACGGCAGCACGATCCGCGATGCGGCCGGCAACAATGCCGACCTGTCACTGACCGGCGTGGGCAGCACCGCCGGTATCCTGGTCGATACCGCCGCGCCGGCCGTGGCGACGGTGGCGGTGCCGCCCCCCGCCTACTACAGCACCGGCAACGTCTTGAGCTTCACCGTCACGTTCGACGAGAACGTGACGGTCACCGGCACCGACAGCCGGCTGGGCCTGACCATCGGCAGCACGGCGCGCAACGCGGACTACGCGTCAAAGACGGGCAATTCGATCACCTACACGTACACAGTGCAGGCCGGCGACCTCGATACGGATGGCATCGCCGTCGGCGCCATCGCGCTCAACACCACCACCGTGCGGGATGCCGCCGGCAACGCGGCCAGCGTGGTGCTGACCGGGCATGTGCCCTCCACCGCGGGCGTGGCGGTGGACGCGGTGGCGCCCGGCATCGCCGGCACGATCGACGGGCCGGCCAGCGGCCGCTACGGTGTCGGCGACACGCTGACGTTCACCGTCACGTTCGACGAACTCGTGGCGGTGACCGGCAGCGGCAGCACGCTGGCGCTGACGATCGGCGCCACGATCCGCCAGGCGGCATTCGTGTCGGCGACGCCCGATTCGATCATCTATGCGTACACGGTGGCGGCCGGCGACAGCGACGCGGACGGCATTGCCGTTGGCGCCATTGCGCTGAACGGCACGACCATCCGCGACGTGGCGGGCAACAGCGCGAACCTGTCGCTGGCGGGCCACCTGCCGGCGCTGACGGGCGTGCTGGTGGATACCACGGCGCCGGCCGTCACCGGCAATATCGCCGTGCCGGCCAATGGCAGCTATGGCGTCGGCAGCACGCTGACCTTCACCGTGACGTTCGACGAAAACGTCACCATCGACGGCACCGACAGCACGCTGGCGCTCATCGTCGGCAGCACCACGCGCCACGCCACGCTGGCCACCAACACGGGCAATTCGCTGACCTACACTTACACGGTACAGGCCGGCGACACCGATGCGAATGGGATCGCTGTCGGCAGCATCGACCTGGGCACCACGACCATCCGCGACGCGGCCGGCAACGACGCCACCGTGTCGCTGGCCGGCCACCTGCCTTCGACGGCCGGCATCCTTGTCGATACCACGGCGCCCGGTGTCGCGGCAGTCGCTGTGCCGGCAAACAACGTGTACAGCGTCGGCGCCGCGCTGGACTTCACCGTCACCTTCGACGAAAACGTGACCATCGGCGGCACCGACAGCACCCTGGCCCTGACGGTCGGTACGGCGGCGCGCACGGCCACCTTCCTGTCCGCGAGCGGCAACACGGTGACCTGGCGCTACACGGTGCAGGCCGGCGATGTCGACGCGGACGGCATCGCCGTCGGTGCGATCGGGCTCGGCACCAGCACCATCCGCGATGGGGCCGGCAACCACGCCGCCATCGCGCTGACGGGCCACGTGCCGGACACATCGGGCGTGCTGGTCGATGCCACGGTGCCGGCCGTCGCGAGCGTGCAGGTGCCCGCGAACGGCACCTATGCGGCAGGCCAGACGCTCGAATTCACCGTGCTGTTCGACGAAAACGTGACGGTGACGGGCAGCGACAGCCGGCTGGCGCTGACGATCGGCAGCACGCCGCAGTACGCCGCCTTCGTGTCGGGCGCCGGCAATGCCGTCACCTTCGCCTATACGGTGCAGGCCGGCGACGCCGATGCGAACGGCATTGCCATCGACGCACTCGACCTGGGTGCCAGTACCATCCGCGACGCTGCCGGCAATGCCGCCGCGCTGTCGCTGGCCGGCCATGTGCCGGCAACCACCGGCGTGCTGGTCGATACCGCGCCGCCGGTGTTTGCCTCGGCCACGGTCAACGGCGGCAGCCTGGTGCTGGCCTACAGCGACACCTCGCCGCTCGACGCGGCCCATGCGCCTGCCGGCGGCGCGTTCACGGTACTGGTCGACGGCACGGCCGTGGCGGTGACCGCGGTGACCGTCAATGGCGCGGCCCATACCGTCACGCTGACGCTGGCGACGCCGGTGACGAACGGCCAGGCGGTCACCGTGGCGTACACCGACCCGACATTCGGCAACGATGCCAATGCGATCCAGGACGCGGCGGGCAACGATGCCGCCAGCCTGCCCGCGACGCCCGTCGCCAACAATACGCCGCCGGTGGTCGTCACGCCGCCGCCCGCCGGCACCACCGTCGATGGCGTGGTGGTCACGGTCGGCACCGTCATCAACAGCGACGGTTCGCTGTCGCAGGTGATGACGATTCCCGTGGTGACACCGGCGCGCATTGAACAGGTGGGCAACAACGACGTGGCCGACATTCCGCTGGTGCGGGACAGCGCCGGCGCCAGCCTGCTGACCGCGCAGGTGCCGGTGGGTTACGGCATGCAGGTCAGCGGCGCGGCGGGGCCGAAGGGCGCCGGCGATGCGCTGGCGGACCTGATCCGCGAGATCCGCGCGCACACGGCGGCCGGCTCGGCCGACCAGGGCCAGCTGACGGATGGCGGCAGCGGCTTCCTCGGCGGCCTGGACGCCGCCACGCCGCTGCTGGTGCAAACCATCGTGCCGACGGCGGTGGCCGGCGGCGGCCAGGGCAGTCTCGTGCTGACCGGCACGCCGACCGTGGCCGGCAATCCGTACACGGCGCTGGTGATCGACGCCCGCGCGCTGGCGCCGGATGCCACCATCGAACTGCACAATGTGGAGTTCGCGGCGGTGATCGGCGCAGTGCGCGTCGTCGGCGGCACGGGCGCGCAGAACGTGTGGGGCGACAGCGCGGCGCAAACCATCGTGCTGGGCGAAGGCGACGATATCCTGCACGGCGGCGCCGGCAACGACACCGTCGGCAGCGCCGGCGGCAACGACCGCATCTTCGGCGACGCCGGAGACGACCTCGTGTTCGGCGGTGCCGGCAACGACACCATCGATGGCGGCACCGGCATCGACACGGTGCTGCTGGCCGGTGCCAACCGCAGCGACTACAGCTTCCGCGTCGTCGATGGCCAGCTGGTGATGACGCACCTGCACGGCGGCAGCGATGGCAGCGATGTCGTCGGCAATGTCGAGTTGCTGCGCTTCACGAACGCCACGGCCGACACGTCGGTGTACGGCACGGTGACGCGGCTGGTGGAAGCGCTGACGGACCGCGCCGCCGACCTGGCCACGCTGGACGCGATGACGGCGGCCGCGCAGCACGGCGCCACGCTCGCGCAGATCGCCCAGGCCCTCTACGACGGCGCTGCCGCCTCTTCCGGCGCCGCCGCACTCGACGATGCGGCCTTCATCGGCCTGCTGTACCAGAACGTGTTCGGGCGCGTGGCCGACGGGGGCGGACTGGCGTACTGGCGCGGCCTGCTGGACGCCGGCGCGTCGCGTGCCGACGTGGCGCTGGGCATCGCCAACTCGCCGGAGAAACTGGCGATGCCGCAGGCCGACACCGACTTCAATACCGGCGACGTGGCCACGCTGGTGCGCCTGTACAGCAGCCTGTTCGAGCGCGCACCCGATGCAGGCGGCCTGAACTACTGGATCGCCGCCCACGAGGGCGGCATGAGCATCGCCGCGATTGCCGACGCCTTTGTTGCCAGCGTCGAATCGTCCGGGCAGTACGCCGGCCTCGGCGACGGGCAGTTCGTCGACGCGCTGTACCGCAGCGCGCTGCACCGCACCGCCCAGGCCGAAGAAACCGGCTACTGGGTCGGCGAACTGGCCGCCGGCCACCTCGACCGCGGCGACGTGCTGCTGGGCTTCGCCAACTCGGCCGAGAAGATCGCCCTGATCGGCACCATTTCCACGAGCATCGATACGCTGTAATGCCGTCTGCCGGGCAAGCGGGCGGTGGCGGGCGCCCGCAGCGAGCCCGTCGTACGACCCGCCATCACGACGCTGCATCACGACGCTGTAATCACCCCGCAGTAATCGCATCCATAACAAAGGAGAACGTCATGGCAGATCCATTCGTCGGCGAGTTACGCCTCGTTGCATTCAACTTTGCGCCACCGGGCTGGGCCCTGTGCCAGGGCCAGCTGTTGCCGCTGCAGCAGAACACCGCGCTGTTCAGCCTGCTCGGCACCACCTATGGCGGTGATGGCATCACCACCTTCAAATTGCCCGACCTGCGCGGCCGTGCCGCCATCCAGGCCGGCGCGGGCCCGCTGGGTCCGACCGCCATGGGCGAGCCTGGCGGCGGCATGGGGGCCCAGGTGCAGACGGTTGCCTCGTTTACGCTGACTGCGGACCAGTTGCCGCCGCACACCCACTCGGCAACCTTCACGGGGACGGGCGCCGGCACCGGGCCGCAGACGGTCACGCTGCAGGTCAGCAACGATGCCGCCACCAGCGCCGCGCCGCTGGCCAACGGCTATCCCGCCGCACTGAAGGTGACCGGACTGGGCGCTGCGCCGCAGGGTTATGCGGAGGGAGCTACCCGCGGCACGACGGCCCTCAATGCGGGCGCGGCGGTGGTCAGCGGCGGCGGCACCGGCATCACGGGCGGCTCGGTGAGCGTTGGCACGACCGGCCAGGGCAAGCCCGTTGCCGCGCCGCTGAACTTCAACGTCCCGCCCGCCATGCCGCCCTTCCTTGCCATGAACTACATGATTGCGCTGGTGGGGATTTTCCCGTCCCGACAGTAACGCGCCATGGCCTGCGCCGTCAGCCGCCGCTCCGCCGACGGCCTTCATCCTGGAGACTGCCATGACTACGACGACATCCGATCACCTGCAACCGAACCTGCAACCGCACCTGCAACCGCACGCCCCCTTGCAACCGCGGCGGCAGCTCGATCTCCGTCACGCGCAGCCTGCCGACGAAGCGTTCCTGAAGGAGCTGTATGCTGCCACGCGCGACGACCTGCGCGCGGCGGCGGCCGACCCGGCCATGTTCAGCCTCCTCGTCGACATGCAATGGCGCGCGCAAATGGCGGGCTACCGCCAGGCGTTCCCGTACGCGGACAACCTGATCGTCGAGGCGGCCGGCGTGCCGCTGGGCCGGCTGCTGCTCCAGCACGGAATGCAACGGTGGCGCATCGTGGATCTCGCGCTGCTGCCGGCGGCGCGCGGCCACGGCCACGCCAGCACGCTGCTGCGCACACTGCAGGCGGAAGCGGCCCGGGCCGGTGCTGCGCTCGCTCTCTCGGTGCGGCGCGATAACCAGCCCGCCCTCCGGCTGTATGCCCGACTCGGCTTCACGGTCGCGCAGGCCGGCGAACTGGACGAAGAGATGATCTGGATGCATGGCTGATCGGGACGGCTGCGCGGCATGGCTGCGCAAGATGGCTGCATAATGATGGCTGCATAAGATGGCTGCATAATGATGGCTGCATAAGATGGCTGCATAAGATGGCTGCGTCAGGCGCGCAGATCGGCGCGCACACGAGATCTCAGTCCGCATGCCCGTCAGGCGGATCGCCCGCCCTGCCCCGGTCCGCCCGCATCAGCGCATAGCCCGCCTCCCGGTCAGGCAGCGCACCGGCCGCGACGAGCCGGGCGACGATGCCGGAGTCCGTGCGGCCCAGCTGGCGGGAAATCTGCCGCAGCGGGATGCCGCTGGCAAAATCCTGCAGCAGCGTGTCCACGTCCTGGGCCGACCAGCGCTTGCCGACGTTCTCCAGCACGACGCCGTTGCGCATGACGGGCCCCCGGCGTGCCGTGCCGGCGCCTTCCGGCACGCGGCCCTGCAATGCATTGCGGGCGATGAACAGCGCGCGGATGACCTCCGGCGCCGTGCACGCGTCGCCCGGCGCCAGCGCGGTGCCCGTGCGGGGATCGGTGCCCAGCGCCAGCTGTTCGACGATCGTGGATGCCTGTTCCGGTGTCATGCTCGCTCCCTGGGTAGGTTTGCTCGCCTGCGCGTTCATGCTCTTCGGTGGGGAGTTTAGCAAACGCTAATGCCACCGGCACAGCCCGCGCATCGCCTGCTGAGCCCTATCAACGAAGCCGCCGATGCGGGGAACCGAATGTGCCGTCAGCGGTCGTGATAGGGCGCCGCGCGCAGCGTGTCGCGGGGCGGCTCCGGCGGCGCGGGGTCGATCTCGCACAGCCAGGACTGGGCATACTCGACGACTTCGTCATGGCGGTTGCGGATGCGCTCGAAGCCGGTCAACGTGAAGCGGTTGTCGCCGCACCACAGGATGCGGGGATCGATCAGCGTCTCGCGGATCACCTGCGAACCGTGTTCCATCAGCCGCGCCAGCTTGACGGGCCGGCGCAGGCCCTGGTCGTCCGTGTCCAGGATGCGCAGGTCGCCGAAGCGGGGCGCGGCCCGGTCGCCCAGCACGCGGCTGGGCAGCGAAATGCCGCCCATGCGCAGCTTCACCATCTTGATTCTCATACTTGCCAATCAGAAAATATACTGTATGTTTATACAGTATAACAGTCGTGTCCGATCGCCCTGTTGTTTTCCTGGCGAATGCTGCGTTTAACAGTTGTCCACTTTTGCCACCCTGGTGTCAGGCACCGACGTGGACACGAGCTCGAGCGTTGACCGCTGCCTTGTCTGAGTGAAGTCATCATACAACTGGTATTCCATCAAATCCCTGCTGCTATAATGGGCACTTCACGAGGAAACCCATGCGCATGACCGATACCACCACCCCCGCCCCGCCGAAAAAACGCCACCGCAATCTGGCGCAAGGCGTCGTCGAGAGCATCGTCGGCAGCATCCGCGAAGGCGTGCTGAAGCCGGGCGAAAAGCTGCCGACGGAATCCGTCATCATGGCGCTGCACGGCGTCAGCCGCACCGTCGTACGCGAGGCGATCTCGCACCTGCAGGCGGCCGCGATGGTCGAAACGCGCCACGGCATCGGCACCTTCGTGCTGGAACCGCCGGCGCCGCCGCTGCTGATCTCGGCGGACACGATCCGCACGCTGGGCGACGTGCTGGCCATCCTCGAACTGCGCATCAGCCTGGAAACGGAAGCGGCCTGGCTGGCCGCCTCGCGCCGCACCGAACAGCAGGCGCAGGAACTGGGCGCGGCGCTGCAGCGCATCGTGCAGGGCGGCTCCGTCGAAGCGGACGTGCAGTTCCACCTGCTGATCGCGCAATCGACCGGCAACCGTTATTTCGTCGACATCCTGACGCACCTGGGCACGACGATCATCCCGCGTGCCCGCGTCAACTCGGCGCAGCTGACGCACGACGAGCCGGCCGCCTACATCGACCGCGTCAACCGCGAACACGAGGACATCTACCAGGCGATCCTTCGCCAGGACCAGGAAGGCGCCCGCGCCGCGATGCGCACGCACCTGTCCAACAGCCGCGAACGGCTGCGCAAGGCGCAGGACGAAACGTCCGCCAGCTGATCGAGTTTCCTGTAAAACAGGGACAGACCCTGTTTTACAGGAAACTTTGCCGGAAACGCTACAGCTGAATCTCCAGCTGAATGTTTCTCGAAAAATGGGCGGTCCGCCGAAGCGGTCCGTCCCCATTTTTCAGGCAACAAATCAAAGTGCTTGCCCCCTGCCGTCGTTAGTTGTACGATGTCATACAACGATGGCGAGCCATCTCTCCTCAGTTGTTCCACCTACTAAATAGAGAAGCGAGAAGACACATGTCCCCGAATGAACTCAAATCCACCCTGTCCCATGGCCTGCTGTCGTTCCCGGTCACCGACTTCGA
>DKJA01000211.1:0-194 GCA_002454505.1 Oxalobacteraceae bacterium UBA6704 | reverse complement strand
TCCCGGTCACCGACTTCGACCAGAATGGCGACTTCCGTGCGGACACCTACGCCGAGCGCCTGGAATGGCTGGCACCGTATGGCGCGACCGTGCTGTTCGCGGCCGGCGGCACCGGTGAGTTCTTCTCGCTGACCCCGGGCGAATACACGGACGTCATCAAGACCGCCGTCGACACCTGCCGCGGCAAGGTGCCG
>DKJA01000032.1:12823-12977 GCA_002454505.1 Oxalobacteraceae bacterium UBA6704 | reverse complement strand
GCCGGCATCGACACCCGCAACAGCCCGTTCGGCGCCAGCTGTCGGTGCTGGGCCAGCGCGCCGGCCGCCTCCGTTTCTTCCACCACCTTGCGCGCATGTTCCAGCAGGCTGGCGCCGAATTCCGTCAGTACCAGGCGGCGCGTGGTCCGCTGCA
>DKJA01000032.1:0-12620 GCA_002454505.1 Oxalobacteraceae bacterium UBA6704 | reverse complement strand
GCGTGGTCCGCTGCAGCAGCCGTTCGCCCAGCCGCCCTTCCAGCAGCGACAGCCGGCGCGACACGGTCGACTTCGGCAACTGCAGCCGCTCGGCCGCCTGACTGAAGCTGCCCGTCTCCACGATGCGGGCAAACAGCAGCAGGTCGCCTGGGTCGATGTCCATGATTGTTCCATTGGTGGATTAATGGATTCCATTTTACCCGCTTTTTAAATGAATTTGGAACGAGTAAAGTGACTCCATCGCAGCACTCAACCGAATTCAAACAAGGAGCACACCATGAACATCCTGCAAATCAACTCCAGCGCCCGCAGCACCGGTTCCGAATCCACCCGCCTGGCCGATGCCATCGTGGCGAAACTGAATGCCGACGGCAGCGCCAGCGTGGTCCGCCGCGACCTTGCCGCGCAGCCGCATCCGGTGCTGGACGAAGCCGCACTGCAGGCCCTGTTCACGCCGGCCGACCAGCGCACCGCCGACCAGGCCGCCCGGGTGGCCCTCGACGATGCCCTGATCGCCCAGGTACAGGCGGCCGACGTGATCGTCATCGGCGCACCGATGTACAACTTCGGCATCACCGTCCAGCTGAAAAGCTGGTTCGACGCGATTGCCCGCGCCGGTGTCACCTTCAAATATGGCGCGACCGGCCCCGTCGGCCTGCTGACCGGCAAGAAAGTCTTCGTTGCCGTCACCCGCGGCGGCCTGCATAAAGATGCGCCGACCGATACGCAACTGCCGCACCTGAAGGCCTTCCTGTCCTTCGTCGGCCTGACCGATGCGCAGTTCGTGTTCTCGGAAGGCCATGGCCTGGGCGCCGATGCCGTGGCCCGCGCCCGTGCCGACGCGGAACAACAGATCAACGCAGTGCTCGTTTAAACAAGGAGTCGCCATGACCGTTACAACAGAAAACATCACCCAACCGCGCAGCGTGGAACGGGTCATCGCCGGCCAGGCCGTGATGGACGGCGCCGGCGTCAGGATCAACCGCGTGCTGACGCAGTCGCTGCAGCGCCGCCTCGATCCCTTCCTGATGCTGGACAATTTCGGCTCGGAAGAAGCCAACGACTACATCGCCGGCTTCCCCGACCACCCGCACCGCGGCTTCGAGACGGTGACCTACATGCTGACCGGCCGCATGCGGCACCGCGACAGCGCCGGCAACGAAGGCCTGCTGGAAAACGGCGGCGTGCAGTGGATGACGGCCGGCCGCGGCGTGATCCACTCGGAAATGCCGGAACAGGATGCCGGCCTGATGGAAGGCTTCCAGCTGTGGCTGAACCTGCCGGCGAAGGACAAGCTGATGAAGCCCTGGTACAAGGACTTCAAGGGCGGCGACGTGCCGTCGTTCACCACCGACGCGGGTGCCACCGTGCACGTCATCGCGGGCAGCAGCCATGGCGTGGCCGGTGCCGTGCAGCGCGACGTGACGGAACCGCTGTACCTGGACGTGGAACTGCCGGCCGGTGCCACGTTCGGCCAGTTGCTGCCGGCGGGGCACAATGCCTTCCTGTATCCGTACCGGGGCAGCGTGACGGTGGCCGGCAAGGCCGTCGCGGAGCGCAGCATGGCGATCCTCGCTAACGATGCGGCAGCCGACGGCATCGCCGTGCAGGCGCAAGAGGCGGCGAAATTCATCCTGGTCGCCGGCAAGCCGCTGAACGAGCCGATCGCGCAGTACGGCCCGTTCGTGATGAACACGCAGCAGGAACTGCAGCAGGCCGTGGAAGACTTCCGCGCCGGCCGGCTGGGCGAAGAGGCCCACGGCGCCTGAGCCATAGTGCAAGCGTGGCCGGCACGCTAGAATGCCTGCATGACCACGCTGATCGACCTGCTTAAACGGCTGAGCCGCGCCCTCGGGCTCGACACGGCCGACTCATTCCCGCCAGGCCACGTTCACGCGCGCACGCGCTGGAACGCGGCCTATTTCGACATCGCTTCCGACGTGGCGCCCGACGACATCGAACGCCGCATCTGCGACGCGGTCGCCGCCACACCTCTCGTGTTTGCCCACATCACCAATCCCACGCCGCGCATGCAGCGCGCCCTGTTCGGCGTGCTCGAGCAGCGGCTGCGGCTGGGCCACCGTCGCGAGGCCGCGCAACTGGCCGCGCTGCTGATCGGCGCCTACCGCAGTGCCGACATCGTCGAAGCGATGCCGGGCATGCGCGCGGCCATCGCGGCAACCGCACACGACGAGGCGCCGGTACGTGTCCAGGCACTGCTGGACTTCATGGCGACCCGCGATGCACCGTTCGACATCATAGAAATGCGTTGATCGCACTGCGCTGCATCAAGGCAGTCGCAATCAAACAACAGGAAAAATTTTCGCGCCGGGCCGGCATGGCTGCCGGCTGCTCAGCCGTTCCCGGCCGGCGCGCGCCGGCATGACGAAGCCTTGCGTGCAGTGGAAAATTTCCGCCTGCCATCAACAACCACGGGGCTTCATTCGGCAGCCGCCTCGCCGCCATCCGCATGCGAACGGGCGAGTCACTACTTGAAGGAAATTCATCTTTCCAAGGGGATCAGGATCGCTGGCGCCCATGCATGTCGGCGAATAACCGGCACGCCAGTACCCGACTCTAGAATACACAATTCACGCGCACGATTGCAAAATTCGCATTAATTTATTCTTAATAATTTTATTGCAACGGTAACTCGGCGGCAGTACATTGAATGTGCTTCAGCGCTGAACGACAACTAGAAACCATCTCTAACCGCTACAGGAGCCTTATCGTGCAAATGATGTCCACCTCCGTGAAAACCGCCATCGCTTCCGCTGTCATGCTGCTCGCCGCTACCTCGGCACACGCAGAGCTCACCACCTACACCAGCCAGGCCGCCTACCTGGCAGCCGTCGGCACCACCAGCGTCGACAGCTTCGACGGCCTCGGCCCGGAAAGCCTGGACGGCTTCGAAGGCCCGGTCACCTTCAACGCCGGCGACATCAGCTACACCGCTTCCGTCGGTCCGATTTCCACGCTGTTCTATGGCGCCAGCGACAACGACTCGGACTGGTGGCTGTCCACCAACAACCGCACGGACACCGTCACGTTCAGCGACTTCAGCACCAACATCGCCGGCGCCGGCGGCTTCTTCTTCGGCTCCGACGTGTTCGGCTTTTCGAACCCTGCCGCGTCGATCACGATCTCGGCAACGGACAGCCTGGGCGGCACGCTGAGCTACACGATCACCGCGCCAACCGTCAACTCCTTCGTCGGCTTCGTTTCGAGCGGCAACCTGACGTCGCTGTCGTTCACCGTCGGCGACCAGATCGGCGTTTGGCCGACCGTCAACGACCTGCACCTGTCGGTCGCGGCCGTACCGGAACCGGAAACCTACGGCATGATGCTGGCCGGCCTGGGCCTGCTGGGCTACGCGGCACGCCGCAAGCAGCGCAAGTCCTAAGCGCAGCGCTGCAGTGTCGATGGGCGGCCCGCAGGGGCCGCCCTTTTGCCGTCCCGCCACCGCCCCACTTAATTGCCTTATTTTTAATATTGTCATTGTGTCGCGCCGCCGGCAGCGCTACATTGAATCCCTCATCACCGGTACCTGCGACATCTTCCTCAACCAACGTGACAGGAGTGTAATCGTGCGTATATTCCCCCTCCCCGCCAGCTCGGCGATCATCGCCGCAGCCGCCATGCTCGCTGGCGCTCCCGCAGCCAACGCCGCACTGACCACCTACACCAGCCAGGCCGGCTACCTGGCGGCCGTCGGCACGACCGGCGTCGATACCTTCGACGACCTCGACATCGAACCCTACGACACCCCGCTGCCCCGCACGGCCGGCGACTACAGCTACATCGCCACGACGGGTCCCGGCAATCCGCGCGCCTATGGCGCCAGCAACGACGATATCGACTGGTGGCTGAGCAGCAGCCGCGCCACCGACGCGATCACGTTCAGCGGTTTCGGCCCGGGCATCGCCGGCGCGGGCGGCTACTTCTTTGGCTCGGACATCGCCGGTTTCTCCGTGCTGGCGACGTCGATCACGCTGACCGCCACGGACAGCAGCGGCGCCACGCTGGTGTACACCATCGATGCGCCGGTGCTGACTTCCTTTGTGGGATTCGTTTCCGACGTGGACATCACATCGCTGTCGGTACAGGTGCTGGGCCAGCCGGGCGTGTGGCCGACGGTGAACGACTTCCACCTGTCGGCGCCCGTGCCGGAACCGGCCACCTGCGGCATGCTGCTGGGCGGCCTGGGCCTGCTCGGCTACGCGGCCCGCCGCCGGCAGCGCCAGGCCTGATCAGGCAGCCGCGGCTGCTACGGCCGGCTGCGGTGTCCGCGCCGCAGCCGGCACGAAGCGTTCGCGCAACTTCATGAACGGCGTCTCCACGATGAAGTACAGCAGCCACCCGGCGGCAATACTGCTGAGCGCAAGGATGGCCACGGCCAGCGGCGTGTCGGGCGCGATGCCGGCCTGCCGCAATGTCTTCGCCAGGATGACGATCAGCTGCTTGTGCACCAGGTAGATCGCATACGACCACAACGCGATGCTGGCGGCACCCGGCACCCGGATCCGTGCCAGCAGCGAGGCCGGGCTCAGCGCAGCCAGCACCAGCAGCGCGAAGCCCAGCGCCAGCAGCGGATAACCGTACACCGTCACCGTGTAACCGAAATGATTGTCGAAGAACAGGTGCAGGGCGACGGCCGTCACGGCGATGCCGGCGGCAAACGTCCAGTTGCCGAACGACGTCAGGCGTGCCCACAAGCCCGCGTGGTAATTCTTCACCATCGCCAGTGCCACGCCCGCCACGAGTTCGTCGAACCGGCACAGCGTGGCGTAATAGATCTCCCGGTAGAACGCGCCGTTGCCGTGCGCGGGCGGATTCGCCTCGAGCCAGCCGTAATGGCGGAACAGCATGCCGGCAGCAAACGCACCGGCCACGGCAACCCAGCCCAGCCGCAAGGCGCCACGGCACGCGGCGATCAGCACGGCCACCAGCGGCAGCACGCAATAAAACTGCTCTTCCACGCACAGCGACCACGAATGGGAAAAGCGCGTGCCCGGCTGCAGGCCCAGGTTCAGCGTGAAGGTCCAGTATTTCCACCACGGTGCATGGGGCGCGTTGGCGGCGAACAGCGGCCAGAACGCATACAGCGCCAGCACCACGTAGTAATTGGGCAGCGTGCGCAACAGGCGCCGTGCGGCAAAACGTGGCAACGAGAACGTGCCGCGCCGCAGGCCCGCAAAGATCTGGTTGCCGATCAGGTAGCCGGACAGCGCGAAGAACAGGTCCACGCCGGCCCAGCCGATCTGGCTGACGAAGCCGAACATGGGCTTGAACGTGACGAAGCCCTGGTAGTGATTGGTGAACACGAGGACGATGGCCAGCGCGCGCAGCGTGTCCAGCCCGGCCAGGCGGGAAGAGGATTGCATCATGGGAGCATTTTACCTGCGGCCCTGGCGATTGCCGCTAGAATACTGGCCACGCTTCGCCACCACCATCAGACCAACCGCCACCGGGGAACCGCATGTCCAGCACGCTTCACTTCAGGTCCATCAACTACACCAGCCAGAACGCGGGTCCGCGCCTGATCGTCACCGGCGCCGTGCACGGCAACGAAACGGCCGGCACCAAAGGTATCGAACGCGTGATGGCCCAACTCGACAGCGGCGAACTGGCGATCGTCAACGGCAGCGTGACGTTCGTGCCGGTGACCAATCCCCTCGCCTACGCCAAGGGCGAACGGGCCGGCGAGCGCAATCTGAACCGCAACCTGTTCCCGAAAGACGCGCCGGAAGATTTTGAAGACCGCATCGCCAACTGGCTGTGTCCGCTGCTGGCAGCCCACGACGTGCTGCTGGACCTGCATTCGTTCAATGCGCAGAGCGAGCCGTTCGTGATGGTCGGCCCGCGCAACAACGACGGCCCGCTGGAACCGTTCCGCCACGAGCAGGCCGAACGGTCGCTGGCCCGCGTGCTGGGCGTCAAGCGCTTCGTGGACGGCTGGCTGCGCACCTACGGCGCCGGCGTGCAACGGCGGCTGCGCGGCGACAGCCAGCTGGAAACGGTGCTGCGCTACGGCGTCGGTACCACTGAATTCATGCGCACGACGGGCGGCTATGCGCTGACGCTGGAATGCGGCCAGCACGCAGACCCGCTGGCGCCGGACGTGGCCTACCGCGCCATCATGAACACGCTGGCCCACCTGGGCCTGATCGATGCGCCGGCGCCGCAGCCCGTGCCGCGCGAAGACATGGAAGCGCTGTCGATGGCCGAAGTGCACGACAAGGCCGACGCGGCCGACACCTTCAGCCGCCAATGGTCCAGCTTCGACCGCGTGGCGCAAGGCGAGGAAATCGGCCGCCGCGCGGACGGCACGCCCGTGCTGGCGGAACAGGACAGCATCATCCTGTTCCCGGACAGCGCGGCAAAAGCAAACAACGAGTGGTACTACCTGGCCCGCGTGAATCCGGATTTTTAAGTAAACCGACCGGCGCCGGCAGGGCTTGAATTTATATCGTAGAATGCCAATATGCGTATCGGATTAATCCGATACCTGTATCGACTAAACCCGATCGAAGAAACCCGAAATGACTGATTCCGCCATCGACATCGACGCGATCCACAAGGCACTGGCCAATCCCGTGCGCCGGCAGATCCTTTGCAGCCTGAAGGAGCCGGAGAAATACTATGCCGAGCAGTTGCACCCGCTCAGCATGGGCGTTTGCGCCAGCATGATCGACAGCCATTGCAATCTGTCCCAGTCGACCGTCTCCGGCCACCTGACCATCCTGCAGAAAGCGGGACTGGTAACGGTGACGCGCGTCGGCCAGTGGAATATGTTCAAGCGCAACGAAGACGTCATCCAGGGCTTCCTCGACCACATCAAAGCCGGCCTGTAGGCCCACTCGACTGGAAAAAAACATGACCACGCTGTTCGACCCCATCGCCATCGGCGACCTGACCCTGAAAAACCGCATCATCATGGCGCCGCTGACCCGCTCGCGCGCCGTCAACCCGGGCCGCGTGCCGAATGCACTGATGGCCGAGTACTACGCCCAGCGCGCCGGCGCCGGCCTGATCCTGTCGGAAGCGACGTCCGTCACGCCGCAGGGCGTGGGCTACGAAAACACGCCGGGCATCTGGTCCGACGAACAGGTGGAAGGCTGGAAGCTCGTCACCGAAGCGGTGCACGCCAAGGGCGGCAAAATCTTCCTGCAACTGTGGCACGTGGGCCGCATCTCCGACCCGAGCCTGCTGAACGGCGATGCGCCGGTGGCGCCAAGCGCGATCCAGCCGGCCGGCAATGTCAGCCTGCTGCGTCCGGTGCGTCCTTTCGTCGTGCCGCGCGCACTGGAGACTGACGAGATCGCCGGCGTCGTGGCCGCCTATCGCAAGGGCAGCGAGAACGCAAGGAAAGCCGGCTTCGACGGCGTGGAAGTGCACGGCGCCAATGGCTACCTGCTCGACCAGTTCCTGCAGGACAGCACCAACCAGCGCACCGACCAGTACGGCGGTCCGATCGAGAACCGCGCCCGCCTGCTGCTGGAAGTGACCGATGCCGCCATCGACGTGTGGGGTGCCGGCCGCGTGGCCGTCCACCTGGCGCCGCGCCGCGATTCGCACGACATGGGCGATTCCACGCCGGCCGAAACCTTCGGCTACGTCGCACGCGAACTGGGCAAGCGCAAGATCGCCTTCATCTGCGCCCGCGAAGCGGTCGGCGCGGACAGCCTGGGACCGCTGCTGAAGAAGGAATTCGGCGGCGTCTACATCGCCAACGAACAGTTCAGCCTGGAAGCGGCACAGCAGGCACTGAACGACGGCACATTCGACGCGATCGCCTGGGGCAAGGATTTTATTGCCAACCCGGACCTGCCGGAGCGCTTCCGCCAGGGCGCCGCGCTGAATGCGCAGCGCCCCGAGCTGTTCTATGCCGGCGGCGCCGAGGGCTATACGGATTATCCGGCGCTGGCTTGATGGTTGGGGACTGTCCCTTTCAGG
Source organism: Oxalobacteraceae bacterium UBA6704 (assembly GCA_002454505.1). GTDB lineage: Bacteria > Pseudomonadota > Gammaproteobacteria > Burkholderiales > Burkholderiaceae_D > Rugamonas. Next base: position 4,664 of record DKJA01000032.1, on the reverse strand, counting down.
GACTGTCCCCTCCTTTGCTGTTGAATTTCGCGGTCACATGCGTGTCTGCGAAATCAGCCCGGGTCGCCGTACCGCCCGCTCCGGTACAGCCCCCCTCAGCGCGGCACGCCGTAAGGCAAGGCCACGAACTGGTAGCCCTTGCCGCTGCTGCGCAGGTGCCCCAGTGCCGGGAACGGCAGGTGGGCAGCGCCGATCAGGTAACCCTGCTTGGCCGCGTCCGCGAACGTGGCCTTGCGGGATGCCAGCGCGGCCTTCTCGTCGCTGTCGAACGCAATGGTCACGTTTGGGTCGTCGAACTGGATGAACTGGGCGTGCATGATGTCGCCCACCAGTACCAGTTTCTGGCCGCGGCTTTCCACCACATAGGTCGTATGACCCGGCGTGTGGCCGTAGGCCGACGTGGCGCGGATGCCGGGCACCAGCTCGGTATTGCCGTCGAACGGTTTCAGCCTGTTCGCGCTGACGTAACCGGCGAATGCGCCCTGCGCGCCCTGGAAGTAGCCCTTCTTGTCTTCCGGCGCCACCGCCAGTTTCTCCTTGCTCAGCCAGAAGTCCGTGTCGTGCCGGTCGGCGCGCACCACCGCGTTCGGGAACGCCGGCTTGCCGTCCGTGACGAGGCCGCCCACGTGGTCGGGATGCAGGTGCGTGATGTAGATCTCGTCCACCTGGTCGGGCTGGTAGCCGGCCGCTTTCAGGCTCGCCAGCAGCTTGCCGACCGTCGGCCCGAACAGCACGCCGGCGCCCGTGTCCACCAGCACCAGCTTGCTGCCCGTATTGATCAGGAAGGTATTGACGGACGTTTCGACGGGCGCCTTCAGGAAGTTCTTCGCCAGCGACTGGGGCACGTGTCCGGATTTGTCGTGCAGCAGCTTGTCCATCGGCAGGTCGACGGTGCCGTCGCTCAGTACGGTGACTTCGAAGTCGCCCAGCATCGTGCGGTAGAAGCCCGGCGCCTGCGTCTTCACCATCGGCGCGGCGGCGAAAGCGGTGCTGGCTGTGATGAACAAGGCGGCGAACATGGCGCCGCGGCGCGCTGCGAAAGTTTGGGACATTGGTTTCCTTTTTTTCTGGTGGTTCCGGAAAGCCCAGCTTAACCGAAACGGCCGCCGCTTGCCGATCCCCCATTCCGGTCAGTGTCCACTCACAGGTTCAGCGGCAGCCGCACGGACAGCGACACGTCCGGCGTATCCCGCGTCAGCCCGGCGCCGACCGTAACGTTGACCGTGCGCCGCTCGTTGAGCCGGTACGAAAAGCCCATCAGCAAGGTGCCCAGCTGCGTGCGCACGGAGCCGGGTACGGTGATGCCGTTCTGCTTCGTCCGGCCCATCGAGCTGTGGTCGTAGCCGAGGCTCAGCGATGCCTTGTCGTTCAGCGCCAGGCCCATGCCGAAGTTGAAGCCGATCACGGCGCCGGGCTTCACTTCGCCCAGCGGTTCGCTCTCGCCATTGAGCACCTTGCGGTTGACGTTGCTGCGTTTGACGTTGTACAGGTAGCTGACGCTGCCGAAGAAGATCGCCGGATCGGACGGGAACAGCCACGTCAGGTTCGGCTGCACGGCGTAGAAGCCGGACCCCGTCGGCAGGTCCAGCGGCAGGCCCGTGCCGGTGGCGTTCTCGCCCACGCAGCGCCGCGTGCAGTCGGTGACGACGTCGAACGGATCGCGCCCGGTGCGCGTCTTCACGCGCAGCCCCGCCACGTAGTAAGGTTTGTCCGCGCCACCGTCGTTGAGCTGGTGCCGCAGCGACAGTTCGATGTCGCCCAGCGCCTTGCCGCTCGTGTCGAACACCCGTTCGACGGCCGTGCCCGTGAACAGCTCGCGGCTCACCGTGGAATCGGACCGGTAGACGTACGGCACGCGCAACTCCGCCTCGGTGCGGTTGGTAACGCCGTAGCGCACCGACACCGAGCCCGTGAACGTGTTGCGCTTGACTTCCCGGACATCGACCAGCCCGATCAGCAGCGCCGGGATGATCGTATAGCCCACCAGCGCCACGCGGTTGCTGGACGAATAGCCGAACTGGAACGACGGCTCCAGCACATAGTTGCCGCGCGCCGTCAGCACGCCGGGCGCCTCGAACAGCGGCGCCACTTCGGGCGGCCGGGTGTCGCGTGCCGGCGGCTGCGCGACGGCCGCCTGGCGCGGCGACGGCTGCGCCGGTGCAGCGGGCGGCGCGACCGGCGGCGAACCCGGCGGTTGCGGCTGCGACTGGCCGGCGGTGCCGGTGCCCCGCAGCTCGTTCAGCGCGGCGACCGGCAACGGGGCGCTGGCCGCTGTCCAGTCTTCCGGTATCGTCGGCGCGCGTGGCGTGGCGCCACCGCCTGCCGCCTGCTGTGTCAGCAACTGCTGCTGCAACTGTTTCAGCAACGCGCGCTGCGCGGCCAGTTCCTGCTTCAGCTCTTTCAGCTCGGCGGACAGTTCCGCCGCCGTCCGTCCGTTTTCCGGGACCGGCGCCCCATCGGGGGGCCGCTGCTGCGCTGCCGCGCTCAGCATGAACAGGGACAGGCCGGCCGAGCCGGCACGCAGGATCCGGGTAAACTGCATACTCTTCCTCCAGGTGGTTTGCTGCGGGGCGTTTCGCTAACGTACGGGAATGGCGGTCGACAGCGCCTGTCGCAGGCTGTCGCCGAAGTTCAGGTCTTTCAGTATCGCCAGGCTGTTGACGGTGGTATTGATCGTCGTCTGGCCGCGCAGCAGCTGGTCGCTGGCGCTGTTCTGCAGTACCAGCGCCGCCATGGACGGATAGGCTGCGGTGGCCGCCTGCATCGCCTGCAGCGTATCGGTACCGCCTGCCCTGCCGATGTCGGCGAGGTTCAGCTGGCTGCTGGCGACGACGTTGCCGTTGACGCTCAGCAGACGCTCGATGCTGAGCGACACCACCAGGCCGTTGCCGGTATCGAAGCCGCCGCGCGCTTCGGCCAGCACGCCGTCGGCCACCGGCGCCCAGCCGGCCGTGGCATCGGCTGCTTGCGCCGGCAGCGCAAGACAGAATGCCGCGGGCAGGCACCACCGCCACCGCCCGCGGTGCAGCCATGCCAGGCCGCTGCGTTCCACGTATTGCATGGCGCCTCCTTCAGAAATCATGGCCATCGAATTTCGGCAGCGTCACCCGCTGCAGGCTGGCCCGGTCCAGCATGTCGCCCGGCAGCGCGCGCGGTGCAACGGCCCAGTCGGCCGTGTCGTTGAAGCGGGGCTGGCCGGGCCGGTCGTGGATGACGAACAGCAGCTGGTTCAGCCACATCGCCTCGAACGCGGGACGGGCCAGCGCGCGCGTGCCGCCGGACGGATCGCCCAGCAGCACCCTGCCCGCCTGCACGCCCTTGACGACGACGAAGTGGTGATAGCCCTTCTCGTTCACCAGCACGATGGCGGGAAAGCCGGCCTTGACGAGATTGTCCAGCGGCTGCTGGAAGCCGTCCGCGGCAAAGCCGTGCGCGGCCAGGAAGCGCTTCATGTCCAGCAGCGAAAACCCTTCGCGGCGGATGCGGGCCTGGTCGCCGCGCAGGAACATTTCCTGGAACGCCATCTGCTCGGTGACCGGATAGCCGTAGTGGTGCGTCAGCAGCGTGGCCACGGCCGCGGAGCCGCAGCTGAAGTCGTACTGCTGGCGCACCGTGGACCGGTAACGGGCCGCCTTCATGCTCGTCACCGGCACGGACATCGCGACGAACGGCAGCTCCGCGCCGGCAGCCCGTGCCGGCGCGGCGATCCCGCCGGCCGTCACCAGGCCGCTCATGAACAGCATTGCGGCAAGCGCCAGCGGCACGGAGCGATGCGCTGTCATGGCGCCCTCACTGGAACTGCACATTGACGATCGTGGCGTTCTGGATCAGCACGTTGGCGCCCGAGTTCTGGATCACCATCGGCAGGCCCGACGCATTGCTGAATGCGCCGTCCGAGATGATGTTGGACCCGGTCGTCACATTGGTGGCGGCGTTGTTGCCCACCGTGCCGTTCAGCCGCATATCGCTCCACGGCGTGTCCGTGCCGCCGCGCAGCCGGCCCAGCTGCTCGTCGTCCAGCTGCTCGTTGCCGAGCGCGCCGCCGAATGCCGTCCGCGCCGCAACGGCAGGCAAGCGTGACACCACTGCCGGCAGCGGCAGTGCCTGTGCGGTCACCGCAAATTCGCGCGGCACCGCCGGTTCGGCACGCGCAATGTGCGGCAGCCAGCAAGCCATCAGCAGCGCCGCGTATGTGCAATGGCATATCTGTTGTCGTCGTAATGATGAGTGCATGGCGTCTCCATCGGCTCGAAAGGCCGCCATCGCAGGATGGCGGCCTGCGCCATGCTCAGCGGCCGACGCCCAGGTTGGCCTGCACATTGATGCTCTGCTGGACCAGCGAGCTGATGCCGCTGTTCTGGCTGATCACCGAAATGCCGGCTGCCGATTGCGCCACGCCGCTCATCGAGTTGGACAGGTTGAACGTGCCGGCATTGACGGTGTTCGTGCCGCCCGCACCGCCGGCGCCGCCCGATCCGGCACCGCCGGTGGCCACGCCTGCCGTGTTGGTACCGCCATCGCCGCCCGCACCGCCCGTGGCCGCGCCGCCCGTGCCGCCGGCACCGCCGTCGCCAGCCGTCGCACCGCCATTGGTGGCCGTGCCGCCGCTGCCGGCGCCGCCCGTGGCCGTGCCTGCCGTGGCCGTGCCGCCCGTGCCGCTGCCG
>DKJA01000188.1 GCA_002454505.1 Oxalobacteraceae bacterium UBA6704 | reverse complement strand
ATCAGGCGCTTGGCCACGTCTTCGGCGACCACGCCCGAGGTCTTCTCCAGCGGACGCACATCCAGGATGCACTCGTGCGCCACCAGCCCGTTGCGGCCGGTGTACAGCGTCCTGAAGTGCGGGGCCAGGCGCTTGGCGATGTAGTTGGCGTTGAGCAGCGCGACCTGGGTTGCCTTGCGCAGGCCTTCGGTGCCCATCAGGGTGATGTACATCCAGCTGATCGGCAGGATCGAGGCGCTGCCGAAGCTGGCCGCGCTGACCATGCCCACATCGCCTTCGCCGCCCAGCACCTTGGGCAGGAACGGGGCGAGGTGCGACTTGACCGCACACGGGCCCACGCCCGGACCACCGCCGCCGTGCGGGATGCAGAAGGTCTTGTGCAGGTTCAGGTGCGACACGTCCGAGCCCCACTTGCCGGGCTTGGCCACGCCGACGAGCGCGTTCATGTTGGCGCCGTCGGTGTACACCTGGCCGCCGTGCTTGTGGATGATCTCGCAGATCTCGACCACTTCTTCCTCGAACACGCCGTGCGTGGAGGGGTAGGTGATCATCAGCGCGGCCAGGCGGTCGCCATACTTCTCGGCGTTGACGCGGATGTCTTCGACGTCGACATTGCCGTTGGCGTCGGTTTTGGTCACCACCACCTTCATGCCGCACATCTGCGCCGACGCCGGGTTGGTGCCATGTGCCGAATCCGGGATCAGGCAGACGTCGCGGTGGCCTTCGCCGCGCGAGCGGTGGTAGGCACGGATCGCCAGCAGGCCGGCGTATTCGCCCTGCGAGCCGGCGTTCGGCTGCAGCGACACGGCGGCATAGCCGGTGACGGCGCACAGCATCTCTTCCAGCTGGGCGATCATCTCGCGGTAGCCGACGGTCTGGTCGTTCGGTGCGAACGGGTGGATGTTCGAGAACTCGGGCCACGTGACCGGAATCATTTCGCTGGTGGCGTTCAGCTTCATCGTGCAGGAACCCAGCGGTATCATCGTGCGGTCCAGCGCCAGGTCCTTGTCGGCCAGCGAACGCAGGTAGCGCAGCATTTCCGTTTCGGAGTGGTAGCGGTTGAACACCGGGTGCGTCAGGTATTCGGACGAGCGGGTCACCGATTCGGCAAACGCGCGCTGCACTTTTTCCTCGACGGCGTCGAAGTCCGGTGCCACTGCATTGGCGGTGCCGGTCGAGAACACGGTCCACAGCGCGGCCAGCGTGTCGCGGTCGGTGGTTTCGTCCAGCGAGATGCCCACGTGGTTGGCATCGATGGTGCGCAGGTTGATGCCGTGCGCGGTGGCCGCGGCGTGCAGCGCATCGGCTTTATCGGTGACGACCGTCAGCGTGTCGAACCACGTGTCGTTCTGGAGCTGGTATCCCAACTTGCGCAGGTAGTCGGCCAGCACGCCCGTGTAGCGGTGCACGCGTTTGGCGATGGTTTCCAGGCCTTGCGGGCCGTGGTAGACGGCGTACATCGACGCGATCACGGCCAGCAGCACCTGCGCGGTGCAGATGTTGGATGTGGCTTTTTCGCGGCGGATGTGCTGTTCGCGGGTCTGCAGCGCCAGGCGGTAAGCCGTGTTGCCCTGCTGGTCGACGGTGACGCCCACCAGGCGGCCCGGCATCGAGCGCTTGTATTCGTCGCGGGTGGCCATATAGCCGGCGTGCGGGCCGCCGAAGCCCAGCGGCACGCCGAAGCGCTGGCTGTTGCCGACGACGACGTCCGCGCCCCATTCGCCCGGAGGCGTCAGCAGCGTCAGGGCCAGCAGGTCGGCAGCGACGACGACCATCGCGCCCGTTGCCTTGACCGTTTCAACGTCGGCGCGGTAGTCGCGCACGGCGCCGTTGACGCCTGGGTACTGCAGCAGCACGCCGAATGCGTCCGTCACGCCGGCAAGTTCTGCCGGTTCGAACGTGCGGATCTCGATGCCCAGCGGCTCGGCGCGGGTGTGCAGCACTTCCAGCGTTTGCGGCAGCACGTCGGTGGCGACGTAGAAGGCTTTCGATTTCGACTTGCCGACGCGCAGGATGAGCGTCATCGCTTCGGCGGCGGACGTGCCTTCGTCCAGCATCGACGCATTGGCGATGCCCATGCCCGTCAGGTCGGTGATCGCCTGCTGGAAGTTCAGGATCGCTTCCAGCCGGCCCTGCGAGATCTCCGGCTGGTAAGGCGTGTAGGCCGTGTACCAGGCCGGGTTTTCGAATATATTACGCAGCACCACGCCTGGCGTGTAGGTGCCGTAATAGCCCTGGCCGATCAGAGATTTCAGTACCTTGTTCTGCGCTGCGATGCCTTTCAGCTTCGCCAGCGCGGCCTGTTCCGGCATCGGCTCGTAGAACTGGCCGAGGGGCAGGGCGCTCTGGTTGCGGATGTGGGCCGGCACGATCGCATCGATCAGCGCGGCGCGCGTCGGGTAGCCGAGCGTGTCGAGCATCTGCTGCTGTTCGGCGGCATCCGGGCCGATGTGGCGGGCGATGAACGCATCGCGGGCTTCGAGTTGGGAGAGGCTGGTACGGGTCATGTGAGAAATCTCTTCGGGCCGAAAAAATAAAAGGCCGGCACGCGCCGGCCTGGTGAGGCGGGAATCAGGAAGCGGTGGCTTTGCCGTAGGCGTCCGCGTCCAGCAGCGCGTCGATGGCGGCGGCATCGGCCGGCTTCATCTTGAACAGCCACGCGTCGTACGCATTGGCGTTGATCGATTCCGGCGCGCCGGCCACGTCTTCGTTGACGGCGGTGACTTCGCCCGACACGGGAGCATAGATGTCGGAGGCAGCTTTCACGGATTCCACCACGGCGGCATCGTCGCCGGCCGTGTAGCTGTTGCCGACCTTCGGCAGTTCGACGAACACGATGTCGCCCAGCGCGTCCTGCGCGAACTCGGTGATGCCGACGGTGATCGTGCCGTCCGCTTCCTTGCGCACCCATTCGTGGGATTCGGTGTACTTCAGCTCTGCAGGAATATTGCTCATGTTTGCTCCAATAGGGGTTGTCAGGTTATTCGGGTCAGGCAGCGAGGATTTTACCGTTACGGACGAACGGCAGCTTCACCACGGTGGCGGCCAGTTTCTTGTCGCGGATTTCCACGTGCACCGTGTCGCCCACCTGCACGCCGTTCGGCACGCGCGCCAGCGCGATCGCCTGCTGCATCGTGGGGCTGAACGTGCCGGACGTGATCTCGCCGTGGGCGCCGTTCGCGGCGATCACTTTCTGGTGGGCGCGCAGCACGCCGCCTTTTTCGCGCAGGATCAGGCCGACGAACTGGGCGTTCTGGCCCTTGGCCTGCAGCGCTGCCTTGCCGATGAAGTCGCGCTCGGCCACCAGGTCGATGGTCCAGGCCAGGCCCGCGTCCAGCGGGTTCACGGATTCGTCCATGTCCTGGCCGTACAGGTTCATGCCGGCTTCCAGGCGCAGCGTGTCGCGTGCGCCCAGGCCGGCCGGTTTGACGCCGGCGGCAACCAGCGCGTTCCACAGCGCTTCGGCTTGCGTGGCGGGCACGCCGATTTCAAAGCCGTCTTCGCCGGTGTAGCCGGTGCGCGCGACCATCGCTTCGCCGAACGCGGTGTCTTTCACCAGCGCGACGTTGAACGGCTTCATGTCGGCCGTGGCGTCCTTCGCCTGCGGGATCACTTCCCAGACCTTGGCGCGGGCGTTCGGGCCCTGCACGGCGATCAGCGCCATCGCGTCGTCACCATCGCGGCGCTGCGTGATCGTCAGGCCGGTGCTCCAGGCGTTGTTCTGTGCCTGCATCCACGCCACGTCCTTGTCGGCGGTACCGGCATTGACGACGAGGCGGAACCAGTCTTCGGTAATGAAATAGACGATCAGGTCGTCGATGACGCCGCCTTCCGGATTGAGCATGCAGGAGTACAGTGCCTTGCCGGAGACCTGCAGCTTGTCGACATTGTTGGCCAGCAGGCGGCGCAGGAAGCCGCGCACGTCCGTGCCCTTGATGTCGACGACGCACATGTGCGCGACGTCGAACATGCCGACGTCCTGGCGCACCGCATGGTGCTCTTCGATCTGCGAACCGTAGTTGACGGGCATGTCCCAGCCGCCGAAATCGACCATGCGGGCACCAAGCGAGCGGTGTGCGTTGTTCAGGGGAGTGGCTTTGAGCGTCATGATTTCCTCGGACTTGAATTGGGGGGAATAACGGAACCCGCGCGGCACCCGCGAGCCTGTGCACGCGGATGCGCGGAAAGCAGACGGCACTTTTCCACGGTGTTATTTACCCCTCTGTCCTCGGTACCTGAGAGATAGCGGCCCGATCGCATCGGTGTCCGCACGCCCCTTCGGTGGGCCACTCGCCTTGCGCGGCGGCCGCTCTCCAGAGTTTTGGCAGCTGTTCCATCGCTGGATCGCCGCCCCTGACCAGTCCTTTTGCCTGAGAGTTTTCGGGTAGTGCCCCTTCGGCGGCAGCTGGCGCTGCGCTCTCCCGGTCAAGAGTCGGGACTATAAGTCAGAAGGGGAAGGGTGTCAATCTGGCAGGGGGGCGACGACGGGGCCGCTGTGCCGCGGATCCGGCCCGGCGGCGGCGGGTAGTTCTTGCACCAAGCCATGTCCTGCTGACCCACCGTAACATGCGGGTGCGCGCCGCGCAGTCCGGTCGTGCGTCCCGAAAAAACGCCGTGCGCTAGAATGGCGCACAGCTTTTTTTAGGGGACCTGACCATGAGCGAAGACAAACAAAAACTGGATGGCGCAGCCTGGTATACGTTGTCGGGGGATGTGAACAGCGATATGGTGCACCGCGTGTTCGAAGCGGTGGCCGACATGACGGAAGACGGGGTGGAAACCGCCCACATCCTGTTGCAGTCGAACGGCGGCTACGTCAGCGACGGCCTGTGCCTGTACAACTACCTGTCCAACCTGCCGATCAAGATCGTCATGTACAACGGCGGCGCCGTGGCATCGATCGCCGTGATCCTGTTCCTCGCCGGCAGCGAGCGCTACGGCAGCGAGACGGCCCGTTTCATGGTGCACAAATCCCACGCCAGCGCGCCGTCCGGCGCCCGGCCCGATGCGCTGCGCATCATCGTCGAAGGCCTGCAGGCCGACGATGCGCGCACCGAATCCATCCTGCGCGAACACGTGCAGTTCGCCGACGAGCACTGGCTCGTCCATGCCCATGCCGACCTGCACATCACGGCGCGCGATGCCGCCAAGGTGGGGCTGATCAACGAGGTGGCCGACTTCCGGCCGCCGAAGGGCAAGCGGGTCACCAATATCTGAGGCTTTGAAAAACAACCGAGGGGACGGTCCCCGCTGGGGACGGTCCCCGGCGCCTATTTGCGCGAACCGGATTTCTTGCCGGCGTTCTTGTGGCTCTGCTTGCCCGCAGCCACATGCTGCTCGTGGGTGCCGCCCTGGGTGCCCGCCAGGTTGCCGCCTTGCGAGCTGTCCGAACGCGAACCCTGGTTGCCCGACTGCTGCGAACCGCTGCTGGAGGAGCTTTGCTTGCTGCCGCCGCTTTTCTGCTTCGAGGCCATTTTGCTTTCCTTTCAAGAGGGTGGAAAATCGCTTGCCGAAGGCGCATCGGTAAAGCCAGTGGCCGCAGCCAGACGGTTTCGCGGGTGCGTGCCCGGTAGCGAAATGATGCGTTTTTGCCCACCTGGCGGATATCGGAATTGACCGTCCGGACCTGTAGGACAAGGCCTTGCCCCGCAGTGGCACGGATTGACGCGCGTCCAACACCGGCGGCGATTTTTCAGTCGGCCTGATTGCTGGGTGGAAATACTGTGGCAGAATGAACGGATTCCACCACCCGGCTTGCCCATGCTTTCCACACCTTCCACGTCCGCGTTGCCCTTGCCGGCAGTCTCGCCGCGGCACGCGCTGCTGGAAGAGCTGATCGCGCTCGCGCTGCGCCATGCGGACGGGCTGTTCGGCGAGCTGTGCATCGGCATGGCCGGCGCGCTGGTCGACGGCAGCGTGGATGCCGATATCCGCACGGTACAGCTGCGCATCCGCGCCGGCAACCTGCTGCGCGACCGGCAGTTCGCCTTCCTGCACGTGACCGCGACAACACTGGAACGTGCGCTGCGGCAGGAAATCGCACAGCTGGCGCCCGCGCCGCAGCAGGTGCCGGAGCCGCTGGCGCTGGTGCCCTACGAAGAAGTCGACCAGAAGCTGGCGCTGGCCATCGCCGCGCGGCCGTTCGATGCGGCGTACGAGCATCCGCTGGCGCTGCTGGGGGCGCGGCTGGCGCGCCTGTTCGATCGCGACACGGTGCGGGCCAATCCCTTCCGCCCGGCCGTGTTCATCGGCGCGCTGCAGCAGGCCTGGAGCGGGTTCGATACCGAGGAGGGCGCCGCCGGCCTGCTGCTGCCGATGCTGGTGCCGCCTGCCCTGGAACGGCTCGGCGCCCTCTACGATGCGCTCAATCTGGCTCTCGAACGCAAGGGCGTCCTGCCCGGCGTGGCGCGAGCCAGCCTGGTACGGCCGGCCGCGCACGACGGCCGCCGCCAGGCCGATCTGTCGCGCCGTCTGCACCGCTTTTTCGCCGCACCCGACGAGCGGGTCGAGGCCGCCGACGGCGCCGGCAGCGGCGCGCTGCAGTCCTACCTCGCCGGCCTGCCGCGCGCCCCGCAACAGGGCGGGAACGTGTTCCGCCTGCCCGCCATCAAGCGCGAGGCGCCGCGCGGCAGCCTGTCGCAGGCCGACGAAAGCACGATCGACCTGCTGGCCACCGTGTTCGACAGCGTATTCCACGACGCTGCCATCGCCCACGATATCCGCGACCTGATCCTGTTCTTGCAGGTGCCCGTGCTGAAGGCGGCGCTGGCCG
>DKJA01000190.1:22765-31037 GCA_002454505.1 Oxalobacteraceae bacterium UBA6704 | reverse complement strand
CCGGGGTTGTTCTTGACTTTTACCTACCCCACATTCACCAACTTATCCGGATTCCTCACCACATAAATCGCCACAATCTTCCCGCCATCGACAATAAAAGCCTGCGCCGACTCCAGCACCCCATCCACATACCGCAGCAACCCCGGCTCCCCATTGATGCGCGCCATCCGGTAGACCACCGCCCCGGGAAACGCATGTTCGACCGACCAGAACACCCCGGCAATCCGCGCCGCCCCTTGCAGGATCGTGCCGAACGACGGCACCTTGCCGCCGCCATCGGACACCAGTTGCACGTTGCCGGCGAGGAATCCCTTCATCGCCTCGAGATCGTTGTTGGCGGCGGCGCGCATGAAACCGCTGAGCACGTCCCGATGCACTTCGGTCGGGACGGCGAAGCGGGGCCGTTCCTGCTGCACGCGCTGCTGCGCGCGGTGCACAAGCTGGCGGCAGGCCGCTTCGCTCTTGCCCAGCGTGGCGGCGAGATCGGCGTAATCCTGGTCGAACACCTGCCGCATCAGGAATGCGGCGCGCTCCTCCGGTGCAAGGCGCTCCAGCACCCACAGCATCGCCACCGACACGTCGCTGGCCAGTTCGGCCGCCGTTTCGGGCGTGCGCTGATCCACGTCCTCCAGTTCCACCAGCGGCTCGGGCAGCCACCAGCCCACATAGGCTTCCCGTTCGGTCTTGCGGCTGCGCAGCCGGTCGATGGCCAGGCGCGTGGTGACGGTCACCAGCCACGCTTCGGCCGACTGCACGGCATCCCGCTCGCTGCCGGCCCAGCGCAGCCAGGCATCCTGCACCACGTCCTCCGCATCGGCGCGGGTGCCCAGCATGCGGTAGGCGATCGAGAACAGGCGGGGGCGCAGCGGTTCGAAGACGGTGTCGGTCATGGCGTGGCTTTTCGAAATAACGATATCCCTCAGACGGGCGGTGCGCCGGATTTGTGACAGCTTGCCTGTCGCAAAGGTGTGGGCGCGCGCCGATAGGGTTGTCTACATTGACAGGCTGTCAGTCCAGCAACTTTACAACAACCGCATTCAGGGGAGTAATCAATGAGCTCGAAAGACCAGCCGGAAGACAAGATCGCACCATCGCGCCGCAACTTTGTGGGGGCCGTGGCCACCGGCATCGCCGCGGGTGCGGCAGCCACCGCGACGGGCAATGCGCTGGCCCAGAACACCACGGGGCAGGGCCCGGCGACGCCGCGGCCGAAGAATTTTCCCAAGCCGCCTTTCCCGCGCCAGCAGCAGGAGTGGCCGGCGCTGGCCGGCAAGATGACGCCGAAGCCGGACCACGGCGAGGGCTGGTACAAGGGAAGCGGCCGCCTGGCGGGCCGCAAGGCGCTGATCACCGGCGGCGACTCCGGCATGGGCCGCGCCGCGGCGATCGCCTATGCGCGCGAAGGTGCGGACGTGGCCATCGGCTACCTGCCGTTCGAGGAACCGGATGCGCAGGAAGTGGCAGCACTGATCCGCGCGGCGGGCCGCAAGGCCGTGCTGCTGCCGGGCGATATCCGCGACGAGGCGTTCTGCAAGAAGCTCGTCGCCGACGCGGCGAAACAGCTGGGTGGCCTGGATATCCTGGTCAGCAACGCGGCCCGCCAGCAGTCGAACGATTCGATCCTCGACCTGACCACCGAGCAGTTCGACTGGACGATCAAGACGAACCTGTACGCGAACTTCTGGATCACCAAGGCGGCCATTCCACACATGACGCGCGGCGGTGCGATCATCGTCACTGCATCGGTCCAGGCCTATAACCCGTCCGCGAACCTGCTGGACTATTCGCAGACGAAGGCGGCCCAGGTGGCGTTCGTCAAGTCGCTGGCCAAGCAGCTGGCCGAGAAGAACATCCGCGTGAATGCCGTGGCGCCAGGCCCGGTGTGGACGCCGCTGCAGGTCTGCGGCGGGCAGGAGCCGGAAGCGCTGGAGAACTTCGGCGGCGAGACGCCATTCAAGCGCCCCGGCCAGCCGGGCGAGCTGGCGCTGGCCTATGTGACGCTGGCAGCGGAGGATTCCAGCTACACCACGGGCCATGTGTATGGCGTGGCGGGCGGGAACGGGTTCCCGTAACACAGAGGCGGCGGTCTCCCTGGGCCGGGACTTGATTCGATTGCCGATCGGATCGCGTCCCGGCCTTTTTTGCGACCGATCAGTGGCTACCTTTTTGCCAGTGTTGCATAACGGTCAATCAGTCAAATTTGATTTTGTCGGGATGAATTGCGGATGTCATAATGTTATTTCTATTTAACAACAGAGAATTCCATGCGTAAGTTGCTGACCATCCTCACCGCCGCGTTCTGCCTCGTCACCGCGTCCGCCCATGGGCAGGCGCTGCTGGTCGATTTCGATTCCGTCCCGGGCGCGGACGGCATGCTGAATACCGCCGATGATGAGCCGATGGCGTTTCCGGATGGTTCCTGGATGATTGCCCTGCGCGAGCAGCTGGCACCGACCGGCATCCATTTTACTGCCGGAACCTTGTTCAACGGCGGTTTTTTCGATGGCAATCCGGCTAACAACTACCTGAGTTCCACCTATCCTGATGCCTATTTCGATATTCCCGTGTTCGGCATCAGCATCGAAAGCCATTCGTACTGGGATGCGCAATTGACGGCATACGATCATGCCGGCAATGTGCTGGTCGTCGATCGCATCTTCAATCCTGGACACGTGCTGACGGCGGACATGCTGAGCGTCGTCAGCGCCGTGCCGATTTACCGCTTTACGGTGACCGGATTCCCGACCGAAGAGAGTACACCCATCCTCAATCTGGACAATATGGTGCTGACCCTGGCGCCGGTGCCGGAGCCTTCGCAATTTGCGCTGATGTCGGTGGGCGTTTTGCTGCTCGGCGCGACGCTGCATCGCCGATCGCGGCAGCGCAGGCTGTAAACGAGCAAGGGCTCGGGCCCATTGTTCGATCTCCGATCGAATAATGGGCCCGAGCCCGGTTTTATCGCGTCATGCTCAGCGCTTCACATTCCCGAACGATTCACCCTTCTTCCACGTCGGCAGCGTCGGCGCATTGGCCACGGCATAACCGAGGTTCAGCGTGAACTGCGCCTGCTGCACCATGCCGGACAGATCCCAGTCCGCATGGTATTCGTCCGTCACCTGGTGATAGTCCTTCTTGAAACCAACCATCTTCGCGGATGCCGCATCCTGGCCCTTTTCGAATTCAAAGTGGCCGTCGCCGGAGAACACGGCCGAGCCCACGTTGAACGCGGGGACGCCGGCCTTGGCGAAGTTGAAGTGGTCGGCGCGGAAGTAGGCACCGGACAGATCGGGAATCATCGGTGCCAGCTTCAGCCCCATCTTCTTCGCCACCTGTGCCGACGTTTCATACAGGCTGCTGCGCTCCGCACCGGCCACGCCAATATCCTTCGTGCGGCCGACGAAGTTCATGCTGTCCAGGTTCAGGTCCGCCGCCGTCTTTGCCAGCGGGATCACCGGATCGGCCACGTACGCGGCGCTGCCCAGCAGGCCCTGTTCCTCGGCCGCCGGCCACAGGAACACCTGCGTGCGTTTGGCCGGCTTCTTGACCGCCTCGGCAGCCATCGCCAGCAGGGCGGCGGTGCCGGACGCATTGTCAATCGCGCCGTTGTAGATGTGATCGCGCTTCTCTTCCCGCGCGGTACCTTCGTCGATGCCCATGTGGTCCCAGTGCGCGGAATACACCACCGCCTGGTCCTTGAGTTTGGGGTCGGTGCCGGGCACCACGCCGACGACGTTGAACTGCTCCACCTTGCGCACCGTCGACCGCACCTCGACGTGCGTGGCGATCTTCAGGTCCACCGGCTTGAAGTCGCGGCGCTCGGCCTGCGCGCGCAACTCGTCGAGGTTGAAGCCGGAGGCGGCGAACAGTTCGCGCGCCGTGTCCTCGGCCAGCCAGCCTTCGACCGGATTGCCGCCCGCCTTCAAATGGAAGCGCTCGTGCGAGAAGCCGTTGGCCGGCACGGAGAACGGATACGATGCCGACTCCGTGGTGTGGATCAGAAGCACGCCGGCCGCGCCGCGGCGCACCGCTTCCTCGAACTTGTACAGCCAGCGGCCGTAGTAGGTATAGGCCTTGCCGGCAAAGCGGTTCGGTTCCTCGGCGGTGGGCTGCGGGTCGTTGACCATCATGACGAGGATCTTGCCCTTCGCATCGAGACCCTTGTAGTCGTCCCATTTTTCTTCATCCGCCTTGACGCCGTAGCCGACGAACACCAGCGGCGCATCGAACGACACGCTGGCCTGGCCGCTGCCCGTGCCGAACACGATGCCCTTGCCGATCGCCGGCGCGAAGCGCTTGCCGCCGGCCTGGAAGGTGACGCCGCTGTCCGGCAGCAGCTTGGTGCCCTGGAAGCGCACCGGCTGGCGGTAGCCGCCGTTCGGCAAAGGCTTCAAGCCAATGATGGCGGCCTGCGTTTCAAGGTAGCGCACGGCGAGGTCGCCGCCCCGCTGGCCCGTGCCGCGGCCTTCGAACAGGTCGTCGGCGAGGAAGGACAGGTGGGCGCGCAGCGCGGGTTCGGTCAGCGTGGGGGCTTGCTGGGCCAGGGCGGCCGGTGCGGCGGAAACGAGGACGGCAACGCCGGCGGCGAGGTGGGACAGACGCATTGAGACTCCGGTGGAGGGGAAAAGAGCTATGTTAATGCATGAGCGGCTGGGGACTGTCCCCGAAGGGGCCTGTCCCCGGGGGTGTCTTTATCACTGGCACATCACAAACGTCAAAAGCAACTGCAACCCCGGGGACAGCCGGGTCGCCGTACGCCCTTGCAGGGACAGTCCCTGGCAATCAATACTCCCTGCGGTCCGGCTTGATCTCCTGCAGAATCGTCGTCGAGATCTCCTCGATCGACTTGGTCGTCGAAGACAGCCACCGGATCCCCTCCCGCTTCATCATGTTCTCGGCCTCGTTGACCTCGTATCGGCAGTTTTCCAGCGCCGCGTATTTGCTGCCGGCGCGGCGCTCGTTGCGGATTTCGCTCAGGCGTTCCGGCGTGATGGTCAGCCCGAAGATCTTCGGCTTGTACTCGTACAGCGCGGACGGCAGCCGGCCCCGTTCGAAGTCGTCCGGGATCAGCGGGTAGTTGGCCGCCTTGATCCCGTACTGCATCGCCAGGTATAGCGACGTGGGCGTCTTGCCGGAGCGGGACACGCCGACGAGGATCACGTCCGCCTCGGCCAGGTTCTTGTGCGACTGGCCGTCGTCGTGGGCCAGCGAGAAGTTGATCGCCTCGATGCGGTTCCGGTATTCCTCGCTGTCGACAATATTGTGCGAGCGGCCGATCGTATGCGTCGACTTGACGCCAAGTTCCTGCTCGAGCGGCGCCACGAAGGTCTGGAACAGGTCCATGTGCAGGCCCTGGCACTGCCGGATCACGGACGACAGCTCGGACTGCACGAGCGTGCTGAAGATGATCGGCCGCTGGCCGTCGTTGACGGATGCCTCGTTGATCTTGCGGGCCGCGTCGCGCGCCTTGTCGACGGTGTCGATGAACGGCAGGCGGATCTGGCGGAAGCGCATCTCGAACTGCGTCAGCACGGAGTGGCCGAAGGTTTCGGCCGTGATGCCGGTACCGTCCGAGACGAAAAATACGGTGCGGGTCGCGACCGGGCGGCTGGCGGGCGGGGATTGCTCTGCTGTCATGGGACTGTCTTTTGATTGTGAACTGTCAATTTTCTTCGCAGGCTGTAAAATGCCCGGAACGGTTTTGCGGCTAGGGTTCCCTAGATTGTGCTGTACGGCGCCAAGAATAACAACCAGATGCCGGCATGCGCGCGCGGAGCCACCAGGTTTCTATCATCAGTAAGGGTGTCATCATGACCAACTTGTCCAACGCAGCACTACAGGAGCAAAGCACGGAAGCAGTCTACGTCGCACCATTCGAGCACTTGCGCATGACGGATGTCGAATCCGTCGGCGGCAAGAACGCGTCGCTCGGCGAAATGATCAGCCAGCTCGCGGAAGCGGGCGTGCGCGTGCCGGGCGGCTTCGCCACCACGGCGCAGGCGTTCCGCGACTTCCTGACGCACGCGATCGACGGCGGCAAGCCGTTGGCCGACCGCATCGCCGAACGCCTGGCCGACCTGAACATCGACGACGTGCGCTCGCTGGCGCAGGCCGGCGCCGAGATCCGTCAATGGATCATCGACACGCCGTTCCAGCCCCGCCTGGAAAAGGAAATCCGCACGTTCTATGAAGACCTGGTGGCCGGCTCGGAAACGGAAATGTCGTTTGCCGTGCGTTCCTCCGCCACGGCGGAAGACCTGCCGGATGCGTCGTTCGCCGGCCAGCAGGAGTCGTTCCTGAACGTCGTCGGCATCGACAACGTGCTCGAAGCGATGAAGCACGTGTTCGCATCGCTGTACAACGACCGCGCCATTTCGTACCGCGTCCACAAAGGCTTCACGCACGCCGAAGTGGCGCTGTCCGCCGGCGTGCAGCGCATGGTCCGCTCCGACGTCGGCGCCGCCGGCGTGATGTTCACGATCGATACCGAGTCCGGCTTCAAGGACGTGGTGTTCATCACGTCCAGCTACGGCCTGGGCGAAACGGTGGTGCAGGGCGCCGTCAATCCGGACGAATTCTACGTCCACAAGCCGATGCTGGAACTGGGCAAGTCACCGGTCATCCGCCGCAATATCGGCTCGAAGCTGATCAAGATGGAGTTCTCGAACGAGGCGAAGGCCGGCCGTTCCGTGAAGACCGTCGACGTGCCGATCGAAATGCGCAACCGCTACTCGCTGACCGATGCGGAAGTGGTCGAGCTGGCCAAGTACGCGGTGATCATCGAGCGCCACTACGGCCGCCCGATGGACATCGAGTGGGGCAAGGACGGCCGCGACGGCAAGCTGTTCATCCTGCAGGCGCGCCCGGAAACGGTGAAGTCGCAGCAGAAGCACACCGACGCGCAGCAGCGCTTCAAGCTGAAATCGACGGGCACCGTGCTGACGTCCGGCCGCGCCATCGGCCAGAAGATCGGCGCCGGCCCGGTGCGCGTGATCCACGATCCGTCCGAAATGGAACGCGTGCAGCCGGGCGACGTGCTGGTGGCCGACATGACCGACCCGAACTGGGAACCGGTGATGAAGCGCGCTGCCGCCATCGTCACCAACCGGGGCGGGCGCACCTGCCACGCGGCGATCATCGCCCGTGAGCTGGGCGTGCCGGCCGTTGTCGGCTGCGGCGATGCGACCGAGCTGCTGAAGGATGGCACGTTCGTCACCGTGTCCTGCGCGGAAGGCGACGAAGGCAAGATCTACGACGGCCTGCTGGAAACGGAAGTGTCCGAAGTGGCGCGCGGCGAACTGCCCAAGCTGGACACCAAGATCATGCTCAACGTGGGCAACCCGCAGTTGGCGTTCGACTTCCAGCAGGTGCCGAATGCCGGCGTGGGCCTGGCCCGCCTGGAGTTCATCATCAACAACAATATCGGCGTGCACCCGAAGGCGATCCTCGAGTACCCGAACATCGATCCGGACCTGAAGAAGGCCGTGGAATCGGTGGCGCGCGGCCATGCTTCGCCGAAGGCGTTCTACGTCGATAAACTGGCCGAAGGTATCGCCACGATCGCCGCGGCGTTCTGGCCGAAGCCGGTGATCGTGCGCCTGTCGGACTTCAAGTCCAACGAGTACAAGAAGCTGATCGGCGGTTCGCGCTACGAGCCGGACGAAGAGAACCCGATGCTCGGCTTCCGCGGCGCGGCGCGCTATGTGTCCGCTGATTTTGCCGAGTCGTTCAACATGGAATGCCAGGCGATGAAGCGCGTACGCGAGGACATGGGCCTGACCAACGTCGAGATCATGGTGCCGTTCGTGCGCACGCTGGGCCAGGCCGAGAAGGTCGTCGAACTGCTGGCGAAGAATGGCCTGAAGCGGGGCGAGAACGGCCTGCGGCTGATCATGATGTGCGAGATTCCGTCGAATGCGGTGCTGGCCGACCAGTACCTGGATCACTTCGACGGCTTCTCGATCGGCTCGAATGACCTGACGCAGCTGACGCTGGGCCTCGACCGCGACTCCGGCATGGAACTGCTGGCCGCCGACTTCGACGAACGCGACCCGGCC
Organism: Oxalobacteraceae bacterium UBA6704; assembly: GCA_002454505.1. Lineage (GTDB taxonomy): Bacteria > Pseudomonadota > Gammaproteobacteria > Burkholderiales > Burkholderiaceae_D > Rugamonas. The sequence goes on along the minus strand of DKJA01000190.1, from coordinate 22,983 downwards.
GTCAAGGCGCTGCTGTCGATGGCCATCCAGGCTTGCCTGAAGCGGGGCAAGTACGTGGGCATCTGCGGCCAGGGCCCATCCGATCACCCCGATCTGGCCGAGTGGCTGGTGGAGCAGGGCATCGAGTCGATGTCGCTCAATCCCGATTCGGTGGTGGATACCTGGCAGAAGCTGGCTGCGCTGAAGAAGTAAGCGGGTCGGGGGACTGTCCCCGCAGG
>DKJA01000190.1:12703-22542 GCA_002454505.1 Oxalobacteraceae bacterium UBA6704 | reverse complement strand
GGATCGCCGTACCGCCCCGCGCTGTTCAACACCACCAATTTGCTCTATTGTTAACCCTCGCCGCCCCCATGGGCCGCGAGGGTTTTTTCATAAAAGGAGACAGCAAACATGGCTGACTGGATCATGTGGCTCGCCGCCGCCGGCGTGCTGGTGGCGCTGGAACTGTTCAGTGGCACCTTCTACCTGCTGATGATCGCCATCGGTGCGCTGGCCGGCGCGCTCGTCGCGTTCCTGCGCATCGACCTGCCGGGCCAGATGCTGGCGGCCGCGGTCGTCGGCATCGTCGCCACGGTGCTGCTGCGCCGCAGCCGCTATGGCAAGCGGGTCGGCGCGGATGCGGCGCGCGATCCCAACGTCAACCTCGACATCGGCCAGACCGTGCAGGTCACCCACTGGGACAACCGCACCGCCCGCGTGACGTACCGCGGCGCGCTGTGGGACGTGGAGCTGGCCCCCGATGCGGTGGCCGAGGCGGGCATCTTTCACATCCGCGAAGTGCGCGGCAGCCGGCTGATCGTCGGTGCATGAATAGCTAACAAAAAGGAGATTCGATGGAAATCACATTCGGCAGCGTCACCCTGGTCATCCTCATCGTGGCCCTCGTGTTCGTGTTCAAGACGATCAACGTGGTGCCGCAGCAGCATGCGTGGGTCGTCGAGCGGCTCGGCAAGTACCACGCCACGCTGGCACCGGGCCTGAACATCGTGGTGCCGTTCATCGACCGCGTCGCCTATAAACACAGTCTGAAGGAGATCCCGCTCGACGTGCCGTCGCAGGTCTGCATTACCAAGGACAACACGCAGCTGCACGTGGACGGCATCCTGTACTTCCAGGTGACCGACGCGATGCGCGCATCGTACGGCTCGTCGAACTACATCGCCGCCATCACGCAGTTGGCGCAGACGACGTTGCGTTCCGTCATCGGCCGCATGGAGCTCGATAAAACGTTCGAGGAACGCGATCATATCAACATCACCGTCGTCAACGCGGTCGACGAATCGGCCGGCAACTGGGGCGTGAAGGTGCTGCGCTACGAGATCAAGGACCTGACGCCGCCGGCCGAGATCCTGCACGCGATGCAGGCGCAGATCACGGCGGAGCGGGGCAAGCGCGCGCTGATCGCCGCATCCGAGGGGCGCAAGCAGGAGCAGATCAATATCGCCACCGGCGAGCGGGAAGCTTCGATTGCCCGCTCCGAGGGCGAGATGCGGGCCGCCATCAACCTGGCGCAGGGCGAGGCGGCAGCCATCATCGCGATTGCCGATGCCACGGCCACGGCGCTGCGCCAGGTGGGCGCGGCCATCGAGCAGCCGGGCGGCGAAGAGGCGATGAACCTGAAGGTGGCCGAACAGTACGTGACCGCGTTCGGCGAACTGGCGAAAACCAACAACACGCTGATCGTGCCGGCCAACCTGGGCGACATGAGCAGCCTGATCGCCACGGCCATGCAGGTCGTCAAAACGCAGAACACGGCGCGCGTAGTGCGCACCGACCGGACATAAGAGGCAGACATGGGTACCTGGAGCACCGGCCCGTTCGGCAACGACTTCGCGCAGGACTGGGCGGAAGACCTGCACGAATCGAACGACCTGTATTTTATCGAGGACACGCTGGACAACGCGCTGGCCAATGCGGCATACCTCGAAGCGCCGTTCGGCGCGGAAGGCATCGCCGCCGCCGAGACGCTGCTGCGCCTTGAGGGCAGGGGCGGTCCGCAGGACGAGGATTCGGCGGGCGTGGACGAGTGGACCGCGCTCGTGCAACCCAAGTACAAGAAGTCGCGCACCGACCTGCTCGACAAGGCTGGCCGCGTGCTGGACCTGGTGCTTGGCGAAACGTCCGAGTTGCGCGAACTGTGGCAGGATAGCGAGCATTACGACGCATGGCGTGCCGACGTGGCCGGGCAGCAGGCGCGCCTGTCGGCTTGAAAAGGATGCAGATGGCAGTCATGAAGAAGGCCGCAGCGGCGGCGCTGTTCGCGGTGGCGACGCACGTATCGGCCGCACCGGTTGGCGCGGATGTGATGGAGCGCCTGGCGCAGATGCGCGGCCTGCCGGCAGCGGCCGGCGAACAGGATGCCCGCGGCCAGCGCCGCGAGCTCGATGCGGCGTGGCGCTGGTTCGGCAACAACAAGGCCGAAGCGCTGCCCGTGCTGCGGCGCGAGCTGGCGGCGGAGCTGAAGAAAACCAAACCGAACCAGCTGGTGCTGCTGGACGTCGGTTACTTCCTGCGCGCGCAGGGCGAACCGGCGGACCGGGCGCTGTCGCTGCGGGCGCTGCTGGCGATCGACCGCGATGGCATCGTGCCGCAAACGCAGGCCGAGCAGCTGTTCCGCTTCGTCCACGCCAGCGCGGCGGACAAGGACGTGCGCCTGCTGCCGCTGATCGACAAGGTGTTCCTGCGCGGGCAGGTGAAGGTCTTCGTGCCGCAGCATGGCTATACGGTCGACGAAACGTCCGTCTGCATCTACCTGTATGGCCAGTTCGGCGCCGCCGCCGAGCGGCACCTGCAAGGCCTGCTGGGCGATGCCGCGGTGGTCAATCGCGCGCTGGAAGTGCTGATGTGGGTGGGTTCGCCGGACAGCGTGCCGTCCGTGGCCGCACTGCTGAACACCGAAGATGCCGACACGTTCGCGCGCGCTGCCACGTTCCTGCTGCGTGCCGGCGGGCCGCAGGGCCGGGATGCGCTGCTGGCATTCGACCCGCGCGGCCTGCAGGGCAAGGCCCGCGAGTTTTACGCGCAGACGCGCGGGCAGCTGCCGAGGATGACGTTCGAGACGCAGCTGGAACAGCTGGCGGAAGGTGCCACGGCCGGCAAGGGCCCGCCGCCGCGCCGGCTGGACGAAGCGGCCACGCGCCAGCTGCTGGCCAGCCTGCAGGCCAGCTACGGCAGCTACGAAGGCGTCCAGCCGGTGGACCTGGCGCGGTCGGCGATGCCCGCACCGCAGCTGATCGACGAACTGGTGCGGCTGCGCGAGCGCGGCCTGCTGCGCATCTCCGGCGAAGCGCTGGCCGACATCGACACGACGAACACGCTGATCAACACGCTGCGCTTCCGCGCGCAGTGATTGTCTTGATGACCACGGGAGAGTGACCATGCTGCAAATGCGCCCCGGCTGTGAATGCTGCGACCGCGACCTGCCGCCCGACTCGCCGGACGCGCGCATCTGCACCTTCGAGTGCACGTTCTGCGCCGACTGCGTGGACAACGTGCTGCATGACGTCTGCCCGAACTGCGGCGGCGGCTTCGCCCCGCGCCCGCGCCGGCCGGCCAACAAGCTGGCCAAGTTCCCCGCGCAGACCGAGCGGGTTCACAACCCCGCCGGCTGCGGCAAGGCCTGAGCGGCTGGGGGCTGTGCGCTCGGTTGATCTTACGTTGCCTGTACTCGGCCCATTAAGCAAAACCGGGGACAGTCCCTTCCAGGGACAGTCCCCCAACCAAGCCATGCCCGACCAACTGCTCCGTCTCGCCGACTTCCTCGACTCTCACCACAACGTCCTCGTGCTGACGGGCGCCGGGCTGTCCACCGCTTCCGGCATTCCCGGTTATCGCGACGAGGAGGGCGTCCGCCGCGGCAAGCCGCCCGTGCAGGGGCCGGAATTTCGCCGCAGCGATGCGGTGCGCCGCCGTTACTGGGCGCGCAGCATGGTGGGCTGGCCGACGCTGGCGCAGGCCGTGCCGAACGACGGCCACCTGGCGCTGGCGCAGCTGGAGCACGCCGGCCGCATCGGCCAGGTGATCACGCAGAACGTCGATGGCCTGCATCGCCGCGCCGGCACCGAACGGCTGATCGAACTGCACGGGAACATCCACACGGTGCGCTGCCTCGCATGCGGGCAGCGGCAGCCGCGTGCGGCCCTGCAGCAGCGGCTGTTGCGCGACAATCCGTCGCTGGCCAACGTACTGGCGCAGCCGCTGCCCGATGGCGATGCGCAGCTGGAACCGGAATCGCTGGAGGACTTCACCGTGCCCGATTGCGACGTGTGCGGCGGCGTGCTGCAGCCGGACGTCGTCTTCTTCGGCGATAACGTGCCGCCCGACGTGACGCGCGATGCGCTGCGCTGGATGGACGAGGCGGATGCGCTGCTCGTCGTCGGCTCGTCGCTGATGGTGTTTTCCGGCTACCGCTTCTGCAAGCTGGCGTTCGCAGCGGGCAAGCCGATCGCGGCCGTCAACGCCGGCAAGACGCGGGCCGACGAGTTGATCGGCTTGAAGCTGGCGCTGCCCGCCCAGCAGGTGCTGCCGGATCTCGCGCGGCTGCTGGGCGCTGCCTGAATACCGTCAGCGCTGCAGCAGCATCGACCGGACGATGCCTTCCTTCTGCAGCACGTAGTCGTGCCCGGCCAGCACATAGTTGGTCTGCGGCTGGACGACCTTGATGTTGATGAACACCATATCGCTCGTCTCGGCATACGAGCCGACGACGACTGCCTGTGCATTGTGGTTCTGCGCCACTTCGCCGATCTCGCGCGTGAGCATCAGTTCGCCCTGGTTGCGCTTCAGGTAGACGGAGTTCCGCAGCTTCATCTCCAGCATCTTCAGGTTGCCCTGCGCCATGCGCGTGGAGATCTGTTCGGAGACGAGGCGGCCCAGCGTGGACGTCTGGTCCAGCGCATCGATGTTGACGACGGTGGCCATGATCAGCGGCTTGTCGGCGGCCAGCTTGCCGCTCAGCTGCTTGAGCAGCTCGTCGGCGGCCTTGTAGTTCGCCGTCACGAACTGGTTCGATGCGATCGTGGCGTAGTTCGCCTCTTCCTTCGGCGGCGTGGACGAGCAGCCGGCCAGCAGGGCGGCGGCGATCAGGGCGATGGCGGTGGTGCGCATCAGCGGCCTCCCACCACTTTGAAGTTCTTGCTCACTTGCGAATCGTCCTTGACGCCGTACAGCGCGCGGTCCGTGTCGGCCACGTAGTAGGCCGACGTATTCCGGGCCAGGTAGCGGAACTGGTCGCCGACGGAGACGGTGACGATCAGCTCCGTCTTCGGCGTGGCGCCCGGCGCGAACACGCTGTGGAACCAGTGATAGGCATCGCCGGCCGTGGCCAGCGCCACCGCGCCGACGGTGGGATCGATATCGGACAGCACCCACACGCCGTTGGCGATCGCCGTGGCGGCGCCGGAATAGCGGTATTGCGGACGGTCCGGCGAGAAGGTCACGCCCTGCACGTCCAGCTCCACGTTCCACGCGCCGGCCGGCGTGCGCGATACCACGTAGCCGTCCTTCACCAGCGACGTGATCAGCTGGTTCGTGATGGCCTTGCGGAACGGCGTTGAACTGCTCTCTTCGGCGATGTAGAAGGGGCGCAGCGGCTGCTTCTTCATGTCTGTCACGAGACGCTGCTCGATGTCGTCGGCGATCACGGCCCAGTGCGACGATGCTTGCAGCTTCGGCTGCGTGGTGCTCGGGAAGTTGGTCGCGATCGGCGCGGGCGAGTAGGGAACCGCGCAGCCGGCAAGCGCGGCGGCAAGGGCGATGGCGGTGGCGGCTTTGGCGATCATGGAAGGCACTGGGGAGTGTGAGTGGTAGGCTCGCGCAGTGTAGCATGCAAGCGTTGCCCCATGGAAATTTAGCCGCCATCGCGTGGTGGGTACGCGACGGCGGCGCTGGCATTCCAATGATTATGCGACGGCCGTATCTTCCTGGCCTGGCTCGTTCTCATACCGATGCGACAGCAGCACATCGTCGGCACCGGCATAGACCTTCCTGAAGCGCAGGTAGCCGGCGCGGAGCTTGATGCCGTAACCCATATCGTACGGTTCGCGTCCGGAAGTGACCATCCGCGGCAGTTTCTTCGTCCGGGCGTATTCGATCGCAGCCTCCCGCTGGGCGGGTGTCAAACCGTCGGATTGCTGTATCGGCGCCACCATTCCTGCGCTGGCCTGGCTCGCCCGCATCATCGCGAAAGCCATGCCTTTGCCTTCTGCTATTTCGCGGTTGATTTCGTTTACGCGGATCGCCGTCGTCCGGCGTTTCTCCCAGTCCTCGAGATTCTTGATCATCTTTGCTTCACTGTCGGGATAGGGGCCGTACAGCTTGAACCAGGCTCGCGAGTCGTGCACATAGTCGTCGAAGAAGCTCAGTACGGCGGGCGGTGGCGGCGGGCTGTCCCACCAGGTCGCGATTTCTTCCCATTCCCGTGCGTGGCTGTCATCGAAACCGGGTTCCTGGGTCTTCGGAACGAAGCCCTTGCCTTGTTCCTTGCGCCAGGCCTGGAAGAGAGCAATCTCCTGATCGAATTCGAGGTTCGCGCTGTGCAGGTCGTTCTGGTCGAAGGTGGCCGCGCGACCGAAGCTGGCGGTCTTGTCGATCGGCAGATTCGCGGACGGTCGCCTGGATTTGCGCCACAAGATGGCCAGTTTCGCCTGCTCGCGCATGATCGCGGTCACCGTGCCTTTGGTGACCTTGCAGTGCGACAGATAGGCATTCATTGCTTCGCGTGCGGATGGAGTGATCCGGAATTTTTCCTTGTTCTGGTTGGTGGCTTTTTCGAGTTTCAGCGGAACGCCTGCCAGCCGCGCAATGCGATACATGTACAACAACGGGAAGCGCGACAGCATGTCGGCACCCTTCGCATCCGTCCCACGGCCTTGTTCGCGTGGACAGTAGCCGCCGCCGACATCCGAATGCACACCTGGGAAGACGACCTCCGTGCAGTTCGCGGGCAGCTGGGCGCCGACCGACACCGAATCGACAGGAAAGCTGCGTCGCACCTCGTGCGCCGCGACGAGATGGAGGCAGGGAATCTCTGCCGGTATGCGCAGGTTGGTCTCCGATTCAGCCCATTCGGAGTGGCCGTCCAGCGCGCTCGCGATCAGGACATCGCCGGCGGTATTGCCCAGTCCGACAGACGCGACCGTATCGAACAATCCGAGAAAATCAAAGGACACATCGAAGCCGCCAAGCGTCAGGCCACCGCCACCGCGGCGTGACAGCGTCGCGTCGAGTCGGCATAGCGCCACCAGCCAGTTTGCAAAGGCGCGTGCCTGCGTGGCGCCGCGCGAAAAGCCGAATATCGAGATGAAGATTTTTTGTACGATGGCCGGTTCAAGCTTTGGCGGCCTGCCTGACTTGTCCGGCCAGTGCTGGGATATGGCTTTGTGGAGACGTCGCAGGACCGGCTCGAATTGTTCCCTCGTCCATCGAAGGGACGGATGACTCCAGTCGTCTAGGCTGAAGCTCGACCTGGCTGTCTTTTGCGTCATGGATGGACGCTGGCTCGCGAGCAGGCTGATCTTGTGCACCAGTTTCTTTTCCTCGTCAGGCGAGACGAGCGGCACCTGGTGGAAGTACCGATGCACGTTATTGATGCTTTGTATCAGCGCCCACACGATGCGCGCTTCGCCCAGGTATCCGAAGGCGCCGCCGCGGGTCTCGCTGACCCCGCTGCCCGGATCGCCCACCTGGCCGAACTCGGTCGATACGCCCGGAATATAGACGCGATAAAAATTCCTCGCCGCACCTTCCCAGTCGGTCTTTTTGTCCAGAACGCCTGCAACACTCAAGCCGGGGTAGCAATCGTATAAGCGTGCGACGTTCGAAAAACTGTTGTCGGCCGCCGCTTTCTTGTAATTGTTTTTCGTGCCGTCGAAAAAGAATCCGAAGAAGAGATTGTCGCGACAGGTGCCGTTGACTATTGGAAGTTCTGCCCGGTCTTCGCTGTGTCTGATTCGCCTCTGTTCATCTGGCGTAAAGAAAGACGTAAACTCGCCCGAATCGAGATAAGATTCAGCGAATGGAATGCAGAGATCGGTCATGGCCGACGCTCCCGAAAGTCGCGCTCTCGCGTACGTGCTCTGTCCAGAGCTTTCGAGTAACTGGTTTGTAAATAGCTGTAATATTTCGGATCGTTTGGTCCGGAGAACGGTGAAATTTCGTCTCGGTCGTATTTCTTCGCGAATTCCCACGCTTCTGTAGTGCGCTTTTTGGGTTCGTCTCTTAGTTCATCTAGCAGTTCTTGATACAAGCGTACGTTGCCTTCCTCTGACCGAATTTCTCGATCAAAAAGCGTTCGTTTGTACTCAAGCGACGGAACAGGCCAGCCCTTGACCTTGCCGGGCCAATCCTTGTGATTTGGCTGCATATTGCTCATGACCAGCCCCAACGTTCCGTCCGCGTTCCGCAAAATCCACAATTCTTCAGGCTTGCCGGGTGGGTACTGCGGCACATCGACCAGCGAAGTGCTGGCGATCGCTTCCGGATCCTTGCCGGGAACTTCAACATAATGCTGCGAATTGATTTTCACCTGCAGGCCAGGCCGCCAAGTATCCGGCAGCGCGTAGCAGCACATGATACCGCCGGCAGAGTAAGGCGTCAGGCTCTCGCCGCCGGCGCCGTTGTTCTTGTTGGCCGGATCTTCGATGGTATAAGAAAATTCATCGCCACTGTAATTTACGCCGTGGACGCTTACACCAGTCGCCTCGGGTGCACGGCTGCACGCGTTGAGGGCTGCGGACATCAGTATCAGCGTTATCAGTTTGGGTAATGGCATTGCTTCCTCAGCCTGGGGGGCTTCGTGATATTTGCACAACGGCAGAGCTTACGCTATTTCGATATTGTCGAGCGCACATGTTTTATTGAAGCCTTGGTAGTCGTTTATTATGTCGGCGGTCCGGAGAGCAGTTGCCGGCGCCGCACCAGGCACATCTTGAATGGATGATTCATGTACGACACCCCCATCACCGCCTCAATCCTGCAGGGCGCGCTGGAACTGGAAGGAACAACCGCCGGCATCCTGCCGCACCGCCTGCCCGCATGGGCACGCGCCCAGTGCGCCGACCCGCAACTGGCGATGGTGGAAGCGCAGCCGTCCGGCGTGCGGTTGCGCTTCCGCACCGCGGCCACCGTCATCGAGCTCGATGCGCTGCGTACCCGGCGCGTCTATGCCGGTGCGCCGCCGCAGCCGGATGGCGTGTATGACCTCATGGTGGATGGCAAGCTAGCAGCCCAGGCGAGCATCGACGGCGGCAACCTGCTGACGGTCGACATGATGGCCGGCACGATGCGCACCGATACCGGTGCGCCGGGCACGCTGCGCTTCGACGGCCTGCCGGCACACGTAAAGGATGTGGAAATCTGGCTCCCCCATAACGAACGCACGGAACTGGTGGCGTTGCGGTCGGACGCGCCGATCGTGCCGGCGCCGGATCCTGGCCGCAAGGTCTGGCTGCATCACGGCAGCTCGATCAGCCATGGCAGCGGCGCGGCCAGCCCCACCGGCACGTGGCCGGCGCTGGCGGCGTCCCTTGCGGGTGTGGACCTCGTCAACCTGGGCTTCGGCGGCAGCGCGCTGCTCGATCCGTTCGCAGCGCGGACGATGCGCGATACGCCGGCGGACGTCGTCAGCATCAAGATCGGCATCAACCTGGTGAACCTGGACCTGATGCGCATGCGCGCCTTCGGGCCCGCCGTGCACGGCTTTCTCGATACCGTGCGGGAAGGGCATCCGCACACGCCGCTGCTGCTCGTGTCGCCGATCCTGTGCCCGATCCACGAAGAGACGCCGGGGCCGGGCGCGCTGGATATGGCGGCACTGGCCGAAGGCCGCCTGCGCTTCCGCGCCACGGGCGATCCGGCCGAACGGGCGGCCGGCAAGCTGACGCTGGTGTCGATCCGCGAGGAACTGGCGCGCATCGTTCGCCAGCGCGCAGCCGGCGATCCGCATCTTTATTACCTGGACGGGCTGGCGCTGTATAGCGAAGCGGATGCTGTTGCGCTGCCGTTGCCAGATGCGCTGCATCCCGATGCGGCAACGCACCGGTTGATCGGGGAGCGTTTTGCGGGGATGGTGTTCGGCGAGGGTGGGGCGTTCGGCGGCAACTGATGGAAAACCGGTGACAGGC
>DKJA01000190.1:0-12407 GCA_002454505.1 Oxalobacteraceae bacterium UBA6704 | reverse complement strand
CAAGAGCCTGTCACCGGTTTGCATCAGCGCTTGTTCTGCTTCATCGCCGCCTGTACCTCGCGGTTGGCGTCGCGGTCCTTTTCGGTGGCGCGCTTGTCGTGCTGCTTCTTGCCCTTGGCCAGGCCGATCTCGCATTTCACGCGGCCGCCCTTGTAGTGCAGGTTCAGCGGCACCAGCGTGTAGCCGGCCCGCTCCACTTTACCGATGAGCTTGTCAACCTCCTGGCGGTGCAGCAGCAGCTTGCGGGTACGCACCGCTTCCGGGTGGATGTGGGTCGAGGCGGTGGGCAGTGCGCTGATGTGCGCGCCGAACAGGTAAAGTTCGTTATCGCGGATCGTAACGTAGGCTTCCTTGATCTGGACGCGCGCATCGCGGATCGCCTTCACTTCCCAGCCTTCAAGGACGATGCCCGCTTCGTAGCGGTCTTCGATGAAGTAGTCGTGGAAGGCTTTCTTGTTATCGGCAATGGTCATGTGAAATGTCTATATGGCGCGGGTCGGTTAAACTACGGACTTCGTTCGCGCAACAATGGCGCGATTCGTACAACATGATAGCAAACGGTTAAAAATGGCAGCAGTGCACAAATCGGTTTTTCTCGGCTACAGCGCGCAGCAGATGTTCGATCTGGTGGACCGGGTGGAGGATTATCCCAAATTCCTGCCCTGGTGTGGCGGCGTTGAAGTGCGCGAACGGGGCGAAAACTCCGTGGTCGCTTCGGTCGGCATCAATTTCCACGGCGTGCGCCAGAATTTTACGACGGCGAACACGAATACGCCGCCCACGCTGATCAAGATGAGCCTCGTGGACGGTCCTTTCAAGACCCTGAACGGCACATGGACCTTCAAGCCGCTGCGCGACGACGCCTGCAAGGTGGAACTCGACCTGAATTACGAGTTTTCCAGCCGGCTGCTGGAACAGGTGATCGGCCCCGTGTTCGGCATGATCGCCAACAGCATGGTCGATTCCTTCACGAAGCGCGCCGAGACGGTGTATGGCTGAACGTATCAAGGTCTCGCTGGCCTACGCGCCCGGCCCGGAGCCGCTGCTCCGTGCGCTGGACGTGGATGCCGGCACGACCATCGGCCAGGCCATCGAGCTGTCCGGCATCCTGCAGGATGCGCCGGAGATCAACCTGGTGACGATGCCGGTGGGGATCTACGGCAAGAAGAAAACGCTGGACACCGTGCTGCAGCCCCGCGACCGCATCGAGATCTACCGGCCGCTGATCGCCGATCCGAAGGATGCGCGGCGGCGGCGGGCCAAGAAGGGTTGAGGCCGGCGGGGGACTGTCCCCGTATGGGGACTGTCCCCGGGGTTGCTTTTGACGTCGTGCGGAAACAGCGAGAAAAGCAACCCCGGGGACAGGCCCCGTTGGGGACAGTCCCCATGACAGTCCCCTATAAATCCAGCATCTGCGGCGCAATCCCCATTGCCGCGGCGATCCGCTCCCGCGTGATGCGCCGTGGCCGCTGGCCGGCCTCCTGCTGCGCGTAGGCGGGCTGGGTGATGCCCATCCGCGAAGCAATCTCCTGCTGCGTCAGGCCCAGGTAATCGCGCCACGCGCGGGCCGGCGTCCAGCCATGGTCGGCGATCAGCGCCACCACCTGGTGCGGCACGTGGCCGCTGTGCTGGCGCGACTGCGTCTGCATATAAGTGGCATAAGGAATCACGACGTAGACGGGCTCGCCGTTCGGCCCGTTGATGATCTGCACATTCGTGAAGGCATTCATGGGAGCGCTCGCTGGTTGACGTCACGGGCCCGCGGCCCGGGGTGCAACCAGTTTGGCTTATATCGCCGAGCCAGGTTTGTGCCATGTCATCCCGCGCCGAAGGCCCGGTCCAGTTTGACGTTGCGGTCCAGGTAGCGCTGCAGTTGCGGCGCCGCCGGGGCCGGCACCGGTCCGTCGAGATAGCGGTGCAGCAGGCGCTCCAGCAAATGCAGGTAGGCGGCTCGCGTCACCGGCTGGCGGGGATTGTGGCCTTCGTCCGGCGCCACCAGCAGCGTCACCGGCTTGCCCAATCCTTCCAGTTGCGCGGCGTAATCGACCACACCGGCCAGTGCCACCGTTTCATCGAGCGCACCCGCCATCAGCACCAGGGGCTGCGTCACCCGTTCCGGATGGCGGGCCGGTGCATCGGCTGCGATGGGGAGCAAGGCGGCCTCCGACGCCGTATCGATCCCCATTTCCCGAAAGACGACCGCCAGCGGCACATCCTCGCTGCCCGTACGGCTGGCGTCGTCCGCGAGGTGCAGCACACGTGTGAAATCCGTTGGCGGCGCGGCCGCCAGGCCGAAGCGGAACATGGCCGGCGTATGGGTCAGTGCCAGCAGCGTCGTGTAGCCGCCGAAGGAATCGCCGGCAATGGCGAGCCGGTCGCGGCGGCCGATGCCTTGCGCCAGCAGCCAGCCGATGCCGTCGAGGATGTCCTGCTGCACGCGGCCGTTGCCGAAGCTGGTGCCGGCGGCCAGCATGTAGCGGTCGCCATAGCCGGTCGATGCACGGAAGTTCGGCTGGAACACAGCCACGCCGCGGCTGGCCAGGAACTGTGCGAGCACTGTGTAGCCATTGTCGTACCGGCTCCATGGGCCGCCGTGCACCAGCGTTACCAGCGGCGCTGTCGCGGCGGCGCGGCCCGGCGGCAAGGTCACGTAGCCGTGCAGCGGCATGCCGTCCGACGCGCGGTACGTGACCGGCTGCTTCGCCGCCAGTTGCCGTTCCGGCAGCGGCTCGCCGCGGGCACGTTCGTCCGCCAGCACTTCGCGGAAGGTGCGCCTGGCCGGCTGATACAGCCAGTAGCGCGGGTGCTGCAGGCGGCTCCCCGTTTCCGTCAGCAGCCAGTTGCCGGTGGACGGTGCGATGGCGATATCGGTGTCCGGAAAGCGGCGCCCGATGTCCGCGGCGGCTTTCGCCGCGGCCGGCGTCAGGCCATGGCTGCGGCGGCGCGGCAGGTCGTAGGTGGCCAGCAAAGGCTGTCGCGTGGCGGGCGCCAGCACCGCTTTGCCGAGATCCGCTACCCGCGCCGGATCGCTGTGCAGCACGCGCTGCTTGCCCGTGACCGTATCCAGCGCGACCAGTGAGCGGCGGTCGCCGTCCGGCGCGGCCAGCAGCGTGATCGTGCGCCCGTCCGGCGATATCGCCACGGGTTGGCACGCGCGCAGCGGTCGGCAGCGCATTGCTTCGGTCCACTGGCCGCCGCGCCGGTGCGAGATGAGCTGGCTGTAGTCGTCGGCCAGCGTGCGGATGACGGCCAGTTTGCCGTCCGCGCCCAGCAGCACGTCGTAAACCCGGCGCGGGCCGTCGTACAGCGTTTCGGCCGAACCGTCGGTGCCGACGCGAGACAGCCGGTAGCGGCCCGCATCCCACCGTTCAACCAGCACGTGATGCGGGCTGACGCCGTCCGCGCGCAGCATCCGCTCGCCCTTGGCGAAGACGGCGATGCGCGCGGCCTGGCCGGTGCCGACGTCGATGGCGGAAGCCCCCTTGCCGTCGTCGAGGAACAAGGTCGTGCCATCCGCCGACCATGCGAGCCGCGCCTTGCCGGCATCGGCCAGCAGCTGGCGGGTGGCGCCGGTGCGCGTGTCGAACAGGCGCAGGCTCGCGGTGCGCTCGTCGCCGGCCAGGTAGGCGACCGAACTGCCGTCCGGCGCCAGTTCGACGGCCCGCAAGTGTGGCTGACGCAGCAGCGCATCGGCAGCCAGCGGCTGTGCCGTGGCGGCGCAGTGGCACATGAAAAGGGTGGCAATCCACAAGAGCGGGCGCGTGCAGGGACGCGCCGCCCGCAAGCGCGGGTGGCTGTACATGGCTTCTCCTTATAGTAAAAGGTCAGGCGGGCAGCGGCATCGCGGGCAAGGCCGCCGGCAACCGGGCGGGCCGCGGCTCCAGCATCGCGAGCGTCAGCAGCGCCGGTGGACCGAGCAGCAGGCCGGCCGCCGTCCACGCGATGCGCGTACGTGGCGACGCCGCCGACCCGCGCAGCCAGGCCCATGATGCGAGCGCGCTGACCAGTGCAGCCACCAGCGCGGCCAGGACGGCAACTGGTGGCCGGGGCAGCGTGCCGATGCGCAGCACGGTGCCGTCATCGAGCAGCCGGTCCGGCAGCGCCGCCATGGCATTCAGCGCGGGCGACACCCACCACCCGCGGTGTTCCAGCAGCACCGCGTAATCGTGCGACAGCGGCCGCCGCGCCACTTCGGCCGCGCGGCCGGCCGCATCGACGGCCAGCACGATCTGCGCGCCGCCGGCGACACCGTCGATCATGTGCGCGCCGAACGTGAACGACACCAGCGCGCCATCGAGCAGCGGCGCGATATCCACGCGCGCCAGATCGGCCGCGGGACCGGGCAGCGGCACGCTGTAGCGTTCCACGAGATCGTCATCGATGCGGGCCAGCGCGATCAGCCGCTTGTCTGTCAGCGCGTAGTGCAGGCCGGGCCGGCGGAACGGCAGGTCGGGCAAGGACAGCAGCGTTTCGTCCGCCCGCATCGTCAATACAGTGCGCCAGCCCGACGGATCGTTCTCCAGTACGCGCACCTGCTGCGGCAGGACAGCGGCGGCGCCCAGCTGCACGGGCGGCGCGGCGAACGGTGCGCCGATCGGATCACGTGCATCGCGCGCGGCGCCGGAATAACGGTCGCGGCCCGCGTAGGCGAGGCTGTCATGGCTGAACGTCCAATCGGTGGCGGTGGCCGGATCGTGGAACGTCACCAGCGTCTCGTGCGCCAGCGGATGGCGTACCGGATAGCGGTCCAGCATCGGCGTCAGGCGCTGCACGTCCAGCAGCGCGACCTGGCGGCGCCACTGCGGTGCACGCGGATCGGAGGATGCGGCCAGCCCAAGCCGCAGCAGGTCCACCGGCTGTGCGCGCTGCGCTTCCGCCACGCCGCCGGCCGGCGCGCGGTCGCCATTCAGCGGATGCATGCCGGCGACGATCAGCCCACTCTGATATAGCATCGAGCCGCCGAACACCAGCGCGCAGTAAAACGCGACCAGCAGCGGCAGCGCGGTGATGACGGCACCGATGCGGCGCACCGGCGCGGCGCGATTCGGCTTGACTGCATACAGCACGACGGCGGCCAGCAGCATGGCGCAACACACGGCCACTGCCAGCATCGTCCACGCATTGGCCATGCGCAGCAGCAGAACGCACGGCAGCACGGCGACGGCAATCGCCAGCCGGCTGCGGCTCAGCATGACGTAAGCGCCGCACAGCCAGGCGATGACCGAGAACACGAACGCATACAGCACCACGGCGACATGGTGCGAATCGACGACACGCGTGGTGAGCGCGCGCAGCAGCGCGGTGGCGCCCAGCAGCGGCAGGCCGATCGCGGCAAACAGCAGCACCACCGACGCCGCGCCCAGTGCCGCGGCGATCCGCCATTGCGGCAGGGGCCGGTGCATCAGCCAGATCCACCGGTTCGGCTGGCGCCAGCTGCCGAACTGGTAGAGGCCAAATGCCAGGCCGGCCGCCGCATGGCAGCACAGCATAACGAGCTGCTCGCGCCAGCCCATCTGCAACGGCTCCATCGTGCGGCACAGCAGGAACAGCAGCGCCGCATGCACCAGCGCCGCGATGGCGGCCGCATTGCGGAAGCGGCGGCACTCGGACAGGAATAATTCACGCATCGGATGGCTCCCTCAGGCGGCGTGGCGGCCGGCATGGCCGTGGGCGAGCAGGCCGTTGACGGCGCGCTCCAGGCTGACCGGCATCTGCTGCACGGTGCGCGCACCCAGCAGGCGCAGGCGCGCGTCAATCTCGTCGCCCTGGTCGAACACGATCAGGTGGGCGAGACCGTCAAGCTGGCGCACTTCCAGCAGGCCGGGCAGGGTGGTGAGATCGGGCAGCTGGAACGGGAACTCGGCGATCCACAGCCGCATGCGTTCGCAGAATGCGTCGGGCGCGGCCATGTGGCGCAGGCGGCCCCGGTCCAGCACGATCAGGTTGTCCGCCACGCGTTCGATTTCCTCCATCTGGTGCGAGCAGTAGACGATGGTGGAGCCGTCGTCCAGCGCGGTAAACATCAGCGCTTCGAGGAAGGCCCGCTTGGCAACGACGTCCAGGCCCAGCGTGGGCTCATCGAGGATCAGCAGTTCCGGGCCTTGCGCCAGCGCGAGCGCGAGGTTCACGCCAGCCCGTTCACCGCGCGACAGCTGGGCGATCTTCTGCTCCGGCAGCACGTTGAAGTTGGCGACCACCTCGTCGTAACGGGCCTGCTGCCAGCGCGCATATTGGCGGCGTTGCAGGTTCGCCAGCTGCGTCACCGTCAGCCAGCCGGGCAGCGAATGCTCTTCGTTGACGAAGCCGATGCGGCCGCGCAGCGCCTGCGGCAGGTGCGCGCTGTCGTGACCGAGCACGGTGGCGCGGCCGGCGGTGGCGGACTCGAAACCGAGCAGCACGCGGAACAGCGACGATTTGCCGGCGCCGTTGGCACCAACGACGGCATGGATGCCGCCGCGCGGCACGTGCAATGTGAGCCGGTCCAGCGCCAGCTTGTTGCGGTAGCGGAGGGACAGGTCGTCCGTGGCGAAGGCCAGGCCGTCCATCACGCGCTCCGTTTCGGCGCCAGCTGCGCCAGTTCGTCCGCCACGCGTTCCAATACGCGATCGGCCGGAACGTCGAGCGCGATCACGTCGCCGACGAAGCGCTGCACCGCTTCCTCCAACCGGCGCTCCACCTCCGCCTTCGACAGCCGCTGGCGGGGCGGCGCCACGAACAGCCCGAGGCCGGCGCGCGCATCGAGCCAGCCTTCGGCGGACAGTTCGCTGTAGGCCTTGGCGACCGTGTTTGGATTGACGGTCAGCTGCTGCGCCAACCCGCGCACGCTGGGCAGCGCCGCACCGACAGGCAGCTCGCCGCTGGCGATTAACCGGCGCACGCCATCGACGATCTGGCGGTTGATGGGGCGCGGATCGCCGGGTGCGATTTGAAGGAGGAGCGGGGTGCGGCGGGTCATCGGATTCTCCACTGTACTAGTACGGATAGTACAGTAGCATTGTGGCGATGCCGGAGTCAAGCGATGGGGACTGTCCCCGCAGGGGCCTGTCCCCGGGGTTGCTCTTCTGCGAGAACTGCAAATACAGCCCCGGGGACAGGCCCCTTCGGGGACAGTCCCCAGCTAGCGGCAGTCCCCAGCTAGCGGCAGTCCGCCAGCGTCTGCTGCGTACGCTTCAGCTGCTCGGCCTTCTGCGCCTCACTGAGAAACACCCGCTCCCCATTGGCATCGGCGGTGGTGACGCGAATGCCCGATTCCAGCATCCGCTGGTTGGCGCGTGCGTCGGCGCAGCCGGCGGCACGCTCCGCCTTGTTGCGCGCTTCGATGGCGGCCTTCTGCGTTTGCTCGGCGTTTTCCTGCCGCCGACGGGCGAAGTCGTCGTTGCGCTCGGCCAGCGTGGGCTTTTGCCTTGTGGCCGGCGCTTTCTGCGTTTCGTCGGCAGGCTGCTCGGCCAGTTCCTTGCGCAGGTCCGGCATCAGGCCGCGCGGCGCCTTCAGGATGCGGTTCAGCGGCACGGAGGCGGGCGGCGGGCGGTCCGACAATTCCTTGCCGCCCTTGTCGTTGAGCCATACCCACTGCGCCTGGGCCAGCGTGCGGCATGCGAACTGGAGCGCGCGCAGCGCCCATTGCGTTTGTTTCATCTCTTTGTTTCCCGGTTGAATCTCCGGCCGATTTGACCCGGATCGGCTGGCGCTGTCAATCGACGCACGCGAAAAAGGCCGGGAATTTTCCATCATGCAACGACGAAGTGAAAGAACTTCTGTATAATTCGCTTTTGCGCCGATAGGAAATGCACCATGCGTCTACTCCAAAAAGCACTCACATTCGATGACGTGCTCCTCGTTCCTGCGTACTCGAACGTTCTGCCTGCCAATACGTCCCTCCGCACCAAACTGACCCGCAATATTTCGCTGAACATCCCGCTGCTGTCCGCCGCGATGGATACCGTCACCGAAGGCCGTTTGGCCATCGCGATGGCGCAGGAAGGCGGCATCGGCATCATCCATAAAAACCTGCGGCCGGCCGACCAGGCGAAGGAAGTGGCCAAGGTCAAGCGTTTCGAGGCCGGCGTGCTGCGCGACCCGATCACGATCCCGCCGGACATGAAGATCCGCGACGTGATCGCCCTGACCGAACAGTATGGCATCAGCGGCTTCCCGGTTGTCGAAGGCAAGGAAGTGGTGGGCATCATCACCAATCGCGACCTGCGTTTCGAACAGGAGCTGGATGCGGAAGTGCGCGCGAAAATGACGCCGCGCGAAAAACTGGTGACGGTTGGCGAAGATGCCGACACCACCGAAGCGAAACGCCTGATGAACAAGCACCGCCTGGAGCGCGTGATCGTCGTCAACAAGGCGTTCGAGCTGCGTGGCCTGATCACGGTGAAAGACATCCAGAAGTCGACGGAACACCCGAACGCGTCGAAAGACCAGCACGGCAAGCTGCTGGTCGGCGCCGCTGTCGGCGTGGGCGACAAGGATCTCGAGCGCATCGACCTGCTGGTGCAGGCCGGCGTGGACGTGCTGGTGGTCGATACCGCCCACGGCCACTCGCAGGGCATCCTGGATCGCGTGAAGTACATCAAAACCAAATACCCGCACGTGGACGTCATCGGCGGCAATATCGCCACGGCCGCGGCAGCGAAGGCGCTGGTCGAATACGGCGCCGATGCAGTCAAGGTCGGCATCGGCCCCGGCTCGATCTGCACCACCCGCATCGTCGCCGGCGTGGGCGTGCCGCAGATCACCGCGATCTCGAACGTGGCGCAGGCGCTGGAAGGCACCGGCGTGCCATGCATCGCCGACGGCGGCATCCGCTTCTCGGGCGACATCTCGAAAGCGCTGGCAGCCGGCGCATCGACGGTGATGATGGGCTCCATGTTTGCCGGCACCGAAGAAGCGCCGGGCGAAGTGATCCTGTACCAGGGCCGTTCGTACAAATCGTACCGCGGCATGGGTTCGCTGGGCGCGATGGCCGAAGGCTCGGCCGACCGCTACTTCCAGGAAGCTTCGGCCAAGGCCGACAAGTTCGTCCCGGAAGGCATCGAAGGCCGCGTGGCCTACAAAGGCTCGGTGCTGGCGATCATCTTCCAGCTGGTGGGCGGTGTGCGCCAGTCGATGGGTTACTGCGGTTGCGCCACGATCGACGAGCTGCGCGAGAAAGCGGAATTCGTCGAGATCACGTCGGCCGGCATGCGCGAGTCGCACGTGCACGATGTGCAGATCACCAAGGAAGCGCCGAACTACCGTTCGGAATAAACGCTCCACGAACGCCGGCCGAGCGCCGGCGTTTTTACATATCCCCCCGGTTTCTTAGCTCGCTTCTCAGTTCTTATTGCAAACGCCATGCACTCTAAAATCCTCATCCTCGATTTCGGTTCCCAGGTGACCCAGCTGATCGCGCGCCGCGTGCGCGATGCCGGCGTGTTCTCCGAGGTCTACCCGTATGACGTGTCGGAAGAATTCGTCCGCAACTACGGCGCTGCCGGCGTGATCCTGTCCGGCAGCCACAACTCCACGCTGGAAGGCGATTCGCCGCGCGCGCCGCAGGCCGTGTTCGAACTGGGCGTGCCGGTGCTGGGCATCTGCTACGGCATGCAGACAATGGCCGCACAGCTGGGCGGCAAGGTCGAAAACGGCCTGGTGCGCGAATTCGGTTACGCCGAAGTGCGCGCCCGCAACCACACCGCGCTGCTGAACGGCATCAACGACTTCGTCACGCCGGAAGGTCACGGCATGCTGAAGGTCTGGATGAGCCACGGCGACAAGGTGCTGGACATGCCGGAAGGCTTCAAGCTGATGGCATCGACCGACAGCTGCCCGATCGCCGGCATGGCCGACGACGCGCGCCACTTCTACGGCGTGCAATGGCACCCGGAAGTGACGCACACGGTGCAGGGCAAGGCCATGCTGGGCCGCTTCGTGCACGAGATCTGCGGCTGCAAATCCGACTGGAACATGCCGGACTACATCAGCGAAGCCGTCGCAAAGATCCGCGAGCAGGTGGGCACGGATGAAGTGATCCTGGGCCTGTCCGGCGGCGTCGATTCGTCCGTGGCCGCCGCGCTGATCCACCGCGCGATCGGCGACCAACTGACGTGCGTGTTCGTCGATCACGGCCTGCTGCGCCTGAACGAAGGCGAAATGGTGATGGACATGTTCGCCAAGAACCTGGGCGTCAAAGTCATCCGCGTGGATGCCACCGACCAGTTCATGGGCCACCTGGCCGGCGTGACCGACCCGGAACAGAAGCGCAAGATCATCGGCCGCGAATTCGTGGAAGTGTTCCAGGCCGAGTCGGCCAAGCTGCCAAGCGCGAAATGGCTGGCACAGGGCACCATCTACCCGGACGTGATCGAGTCGGCCGGCAAAGGCAAGAAGGGCCAGACGATCAAGAGCCACCACAACGTGGGCGGCCTGCCGGAAACGATGAAGCTGCAGCTGCTGGAACCGCTGCGCGAACTGTTCAAGGACGAAGTGCGCAAGCTGGGCGTCGCGCTTGGCCTGCCGTACGAGATGGTCTACCGCCACCCGTTCCCGGGCCCGGGCCTGGGCGTGCGCATCCTCGGCGAAGTGAAGAAGGAATACGCCGACCTGCTGCGCCGCGCCGACGCGATCTTCATCGAAGAACTGCGCAACACGCCATACGAAGCGGTGGTCGTCCCCGGCTTCGACCAGGACTCCGTGCCACGCAACTGGTACGAAGCGACGTCGCAGGCGTTTGCCGTGTTCCTGCCGGTGAAATCGGTGGGCGTGATGGGTGATGGCCGCACGTACGACTACGTCGTCGCGCTGCGCGCCGTGCAGACGCAGGATTTCATGACTGCGCACTGGGCGCATCTGCCGCATGAGTTGCTGGGGAAAGTGTCGAACCGGATCATCAACGAGGTTCGCGGGTTGAACCGGGTTGTTTATGATATTTCGGGGAAGCCGCCGGCGACGATTGAATGGGAATAAGCTCGGCTTGGGCGATGCAATGCTGAATGTCGACGGAGCGCTTTGATGCTAACTTGCTGGATAGTTGCAGGCCCGAATGGCGGTGGTAAAACGACTTTCGCCATGCAGTATTTGCCGAAGGTCGCTCACTGCAAACGATTCGTCAACGCGGATCTGATTGCAGCCGGGTTGTCGCCGCTGGCGCCAGAGCAGCAACTCGTTGCTGCCAGCAGGATTTTCCTGGGCGAGATTGAAGCGTGCATACAGCGCCACGAAGATTTCGCATTTGAAACCACGCTTTCCGGCCGCAGCTACCTCAAGTTGGTGAAGCGGTTGCAGGCCAACGGGTGGCGCGTAGAGCTGATATATCTCGCTCTTCCGAGCAGGGAAATGTCGCGTATGCGTGTCGCTGAACGTGTTTCGCACGGGGGGCACAATATTCCCGTTGCAGATATCGAGCGGCGCTTTTCACGAAGCCTGAAGAATTTGTTAGACTCCTTCAGTACCGCAGTCGATGTGTGCAGTTGCTACATGAATAGTGGAGCGATACCAGAGCCAGTGTTCGAGCAACAAGGTGCTGATCGCAACGTTTTGAATCCAGCATACTATCAATTTTTAGTCGAGGCAGCCGAGTCATGAACATTACTTCAACAGTACCGTCAGCACGCACTACGATTATTCTGGAGGCGCTACAGCAGGCCGTTACTGACGCTCTGGAGCGCAAGCAGAAGCTTGGTCAGTATGCTGTCGTGTGGGAAGGCGGAAAGCCGGTCCGGGTTGGTGAAGATGTCAAAAAACCTGTTTCCAAATAGTGTGATTGTGCCTGCCCGCGACCAGTTCATCAAAGGTACCTACAGCTATTTCGACTGAGCTATCTGTCTCAGACTGCATGCTTAGACGAATCTCTGACAAAAAATCCGCCCGATTTCGCGCGGGTGGAATTGATCCGCTCCATGACGTCGAGCGGCCCTGTTTCGCAAGCCGACAGCATCGATGAAGCAGCTGATCCGGCAAATCGAATTCCGCTGAGAGCTACAGCCGTAGCCAAAGCGGGAAACCTACTCCGGCCGCGACTCATCCACCCGCCACCCAACCTCCGCCACCCGCGTCACCTCGCCAACCCACTCCACGAAAGCCCGCACCGTCGGCGACAGGTGCCGGTTCTTCGGATAAATCACCGACAGCGGAACAGCCGGCGAAGCATAGGCAGCCAGCACGCGCTGCAACCGTCCGCTGATCAGGTGCTGCTGCACCATATAGCTGCCGGCGCGGATGATGCCCAGGCCTTCGAGAGCGCAGGCCACGTAGGCGTCCGTGTCGTTGACGATCAGGCGCTCGCGCATGCCGATGCAGCGCTCCTCGCCATCGACCACGAAATGCCATTCCAGCGTGCGGGCCGTGCGGCTGGACAGGTAGCCCACCGCCTCGTGCTGCGCCAGATCTTCCAGCGTCTGCGGCGTGCCGTGGCGGGCCAGGTA
>DKJA01000019.1 GCA_002454505.1 Oxalobacteraceae bacterium UBA6704 | reverse complement strand
AAAAACAGGGACAGACCCCATTTTTGGCGGACCGCCCATTTTTCCCATTTTTCCCATTTTTCGGCGAAGCGAATCTTGCGAGGCTGCGGGGGCATGGCGCTGCTGCCGTCGCTTGCGCAGGCGCATGGGCTGGCGGCTGCCGAAGCGGATCCGCTGCGCTGGGGGGCGGAGCCGTGGGTGCTTGCGTGCCTCGTGTTGTCGGCCGGGTTGTATGGCGCCGGCGCGTTCCGGTTGTGGCGGCGGCAGACCTCCGGGCAACGTGCGCTGCTGGCGCGGGCAGGGTGGTTTGCGTTGGGCTGGCTGGCGATGGCGGTGGCGCTGGCGTCGCCGCTCGATCCGGCCGGCGCGCTGCTGTTTTCGGCGCACATGGTGCAGCACGAATTGCTGATGATCGTCGCGGCGCCATTGATGGTGATGGGGCGGCCGTTTGCGCCGTGGCTGTGGGCGCTGCCGGCGCGCTGGCGCGGTGCCATCGGTGGCGGCGTTCACTGGCGGCCATGGCAGGCCGTTTGGCAGTTCGTCACGGCGCCGCTGCCGGCCTGGCTGATCCACTTTGCCGCGCTGTGGGTGTGGCACGCGCCGCCGCTGTTCCAGCATGCGTTGCGCGACGATACCGTCCACGCCTGGCAGCATGCCAGCTTCCTGTTCCCCGCGCTGCTGTTCTGGTGGGCCGTGCTGGGCGCGCGCGGACCGAAGCAGGGCCCGGCGCTGCTGTACCTGTTCACGACGATGATGCACACCGGCGCGCTGGGTGCGCTGTTCGCGATGTCCGACACGGTGTGGTACCCGGCGTATGGCGACGGTCCGCTCGTCTTCGGCCTGACGCCGCTGGAAGACCAGCAACTGGGCGGCCTGATCATGTGGGTGCCCGGCGGTCTCGCCTACGTCATCGCCGGCATGGTGCTGTGCCTGCGCTGGGTGCTGGGATCGACCGGCGCGCCGCTCAGAAATACTTGGTCAAATAATTCACGCCCGAATCCGGGAAAACCGTGACGATACGCCCGGACAGCCGCGGCAGCAGCTGCGCAATGCCGGCCGCCACGCAGCCCGACGAGCCGCCGGCCAGGATGCCTTCCTCCCGCGCCAGCCGGCGGGCATAGTCGATGGCCGCATCGTCGGGCACCTGGATCACGTCGTCGACGACGCTCGGATCGAACACCGCGCACGGCCGCCGCTTGCCGACGCCTTCGATGACGGTGCCGAATTCGGTATCGCAGCCGGCACCCGTCACCGCCTCGCGGTAAGCCGAATGCAGCGGCTCCACGCCGATGACCGTGATGTCCGGATTGCGGTCCTTCAGGAAGCGCCCGATGCCGGAGATCGTGCCGCCCGAACCCACGCCGCAGACGAAGTAATCGATGCGCCCGTCCAGCTGGAACCACAGTTCCGGCGCCGTGTCCGTGTAATGGGCCTGGCGGTTCAGCTCCGAGTTGTACTGGTCCAGGTGCAGCGCACCATGCTCGGCGGCGATGCGTTGCGCCACACTGTAGTAGCTCCGCTCGTTCGATTCCGGCACGTCGGCCACGCACACGTGCACTTCCGCGCCGTATGCCTCGATGCGCTTGATTTTCTCGGCGCTGGTGCGGTCGGGCACCGTCACGTCGCACTTCAGGCCCAGCACGGCGGCGGCCATCGCCAGCGCCGCGCCGGTATTGCCGGACGAGCTTTCCACCACGTGCGTCACCCCGGCCGCGCGGTGGCGCAGCATGTAGCGCACCATCCGGTCCTTGATGCTGCCGCCCGGGTTCATGAATTCCAGCTTGGCCGCCACATCGTGGCCGTCGAACAGGCGGCCGAGCCGGACGACGGGCGTGTTGCCGATGGCGTCCAGCACGGAGCCGCGTACCTGCGACAGATGTTCCGAGGCCGACATTGCTGCTCCTATCATAAATTTTCCTTGCAGAAACAATAACACGGTGGGCCGTTTGGCAGCGCCCGCTTGGGCGGGGCTGTTGGCATCATCATAAGACGGGGCGTTTCAAGAGCTTGCCGGGAAAAGCTGCGTTAAAATGGCCGGCTTCTGAGCTTTGGATTGAGGTCTGCACCATGAAATGGGCCGTTATCGGTTTTTACTTCCTGTCGATCCTGCATATACACCTGCGTGGCAAGGTGCGTCTGCCGATCGGACGGCAGCTGTTCGACCATTCGTCGTTCATGGCGCCGATCAATATCTTCATGCACTGGTTCTCGCGCGTGCCGTCGACGCCCTACCTGCCGGTCAGCGACTTCAAGGAACTGGCGCCGCTGCAGCAGAACTGGCAGGTGATCCGCGCCGAAGCGGAAAACCTGATCCGGCTGCAGAAGATCAAGGCATCCGAAAAGAACGACGACGCCGGCTTCAACTCCTTCTTCAAGGCGGGCTGGAAGCGTTTTTACCTGAAGTGGTACGACGCCAGCCACCCGTCGGCCGCCGAACTGTGCCCGCAGACGCATGCGCTGCTGCAGGCCATCCCGTCCGTCAAGGCGGCCATGTTTGCCGAGCTGCCGCCCGGCGGCAAGCTGAACATCCACCGCGACCCGTTCGCCGGCTCGCTGCGCTACCACCTGGGCCTGGCAACGCCGAACGATGACCGCTGCTTCATCGACGTCGACGGCACCCGCCAGAGCTGGCGCGACGGCGAAGGCTTCATCTTCGACGAAACCTATCTGCACTGGGCCATCAACGGCAGCGAGAGCGACCGCATCATCCTGTTCTGCGACGTGGAACGGCCGATGCGCTACCGCTGGGCGCAGGGCGTCAACCGCTTCCTCGGCAAGACGATGATGACGGCCGCCGCGTCGCCGAACGAGACGGGCGACCAGGTGGGCCTGGTATCGAAGCTGTTCCGCGTGTCGTATTACGCCGGCATCTACCGCCGCCGTTTCAAGGCGTGGAACAAGACTGTGTACAAGATCACCAAGGTCGCGTTGATCGTGGGTGTTGCGGCGCTGATTTACTATATTTGAAGTCGGGGACTGTCCCTGGAAGGGCGGTACGGCGATCCGGCTGTCCCCTCTGTTGTTGACTTTAAAAATCAACCCCGGGGACAGTCCCTTGCAGGGACAGTCCCCAGCCCCAGCCTCAAGGCTCCCCAAGCAGCACCTTGTCCGGCGTCATCGGCGTACTGCGCAACCGCTTGCCGGTGGCGTGCCAGATGGCGTTGCTGATCGCGGCAGCCACGCCGACGATACCGATTTCCCCCACGCCCTTGGCCCCCAGCTTGCTGACGATGTAGTCTTCCTCGTTGGCGAAGATCACGTCCATCGCATGGATGTCGGCGTTCACCGGCACGTGGTACTCGGCGAGGTTGTGGTTCATGAAGCGGCCGAACTGGTGGTCGGTGTACGATTCCTCGTGCAGCGCCTGGCTGATGCCCCACACGATGCCGCCGGTGACCTGGCTGGTCGCCGTCTTCAGGTTCATGATTTTGCCCGCCGCGACGGCCGTCGTCACGCGCATCACGCGCACCGTGCCGGTCTCCTCGTCGACACGCACTTCCACGAACACGGCCGAGTGCACCATGCGGCGGAACTTGCGCTGCTTGAGCATGTTCGGCAGCATCAGGAATTTTTCCTCCAGCCGCACCACGCCGCTGTCGTTCAGCAGCGCCGTCAGCGCCACTGCGGTTGAAGGTTCCCGCTTCAGGCGCAATTGGCCGTCAACGAATTCCACATCCTTCATCTTCGCCTTGGCAAACGGCGAGTCGGTCAGCTTCTGCGCGTGCTTCAGCAGCGTCTTCTGCAGCTTCTGGCAGGCGCCGATGACGGCCGACCCCACCGTGCTGACATGCGACGAGCCGCCCTCGATCGGCGCCACCGGCAGCGTCGAGTCGCCCAGCTGGAAGGTGACGTCTTCCAGCGGCAGGCCCAGCGCCTCGGCGGCGATCATCGCCATCACCGTGTAGGTGCCGGTGCCGATATCCGTGGCTGCGCTGGACACCACCAGCCTGCCGTCCGCATGCAGCACGGCGCTGGCGCGGGCAAACATCGTCATCGCATCCCACACGCCGGTGGCCATGCCCCAGCCGATCAGTTCCGTCCCTTCGCGCATCGAACGGGGTTCCAGCGGGCGGTCGGCCCAGCCGAATTTTTCCGACGCCAGCGCGTAGCAGGCCCGCAGTTCCTTGCTGGAGTAGGGCTTGTCGTCGGCCGGGCTCTTGTCCGTGTAGTTCTTCAGCCGCAGCGCCAGCGGATCCATCTTCAGTTCGTAGGCCAGTTCGTCCATCGCGATTTCCAGCGCGTGCACGCCATGCGCGGCGCCGGGTGCGCGCATGTCGATCGGCGTGTACTGGTCCAGCTTGACCACCTTGTAGTCGAACTTGATGTTGTCGCAGGCGTACAGCAGGCCGGACCAGTTGACGACGACTTCCACGTAATCCTCCACCTGCGACGTCTCCGCGATGGCCTGGTGGTAGATGGCGCGCAGCGTGCCGTCGCTGTCCGCCGCCAGTTTTACCCGCTGCAGCGTTTCGGGACGGTGGCCGAACGTGAACATCTGCTGGCGCGTCAGCACCACGCGCACGGAGCGCTTCAGGTGCAGCGCCGCCATCACGGCCAGCGTCAGCTGGTATTGCGGGCGCAGGCCGGAACCGAACGCGCCGCCCACGTACGGATTGCGCACGGTGACCTTGTTCTTGGACAGGCCAAACACGTGCGACACGTACCAGCGGCTGTTCTGCGAGCTTTGCGTCTTGTCGTAGATGGTCAGGTGGCCATCGTCGCCGCGGATCACGGTGGAGGCGAACATCTCCATCGGATTGTGGTGCTCCACGCCGCTGTAGAACTCCGCATCCATCTTGACCGGCGCGGCCGCATAGGCCTGGTCGAAGTCGCCCTTTTCGGACGGCGGCGGCTCGAAGCCCGCCTTCAGCGGCTTCGGCTTGTAGGCCCGGTCCAGGTTGGCGGACAGCTTCGTCGAAAACGGCTCCGTCTCGAATTCCAGTTCGACGAGCGAGGCGGCATAACGGGCCGCCTCGAACGTGTCGGCCACCACCAGCGCCACCGGCTGGCCGCTGTAGAACACGCGGTCGTCGTAGAAGGGCCGGAACGGCGCGCCGGCCGGCGCCGTCATGTCCTTGTAGGCGATGTCGAAGCTGCGGATCTTCGGGCGGTTGAGGTGCGTGATCACTTCGATCACGCCAGCCACCGCCAGCGCGGCACGCGCGTCGATGGAAACGATGCGGCCCTTGGCGACGGGCGAACTGACGACGACGCCATACGCCAGGTCGGCGGCCGGATGTTCGGCGGCGTATTTCGCCTGGCCCGTCACCTTGGCGCGGCCGTCCACGCGCGAGACGGGCGTGCCGGTGCGGACGGGGCCCGTGCCGCGGTCGGCCACGGGGGCATTGAGTGCTGCGATCAGATCCGTCATTGTGCTTTCCCCTGGTTCGTTACGGTGCCCTGGCTGGCCACCGTCAAGGCCCGCACGATGGCGTTGCGGGCCAATGGCAGCTTGAAGTCGTTGGCGCCGCGGCCGATGGCGCCGTGCAGCAGCGCGTCGGCCACCTGGCCGAACACGCCATTGCCCGGCTGCGCGCCGACCAGCAACTGCTCCGCTTCCGGCATGCGCCACGGCTTGTGGGCGACGCCGCCAAGCGCGATGCGCGCACCGGCGATGGTGCCGTCTTCCGCGATGTCGAGCGCTGCGGCCACCGACACCAGTGCGAACGCATACGACAGCCGCTCGCGCAGCTTCAGGTAGGCCGAGTGGCGCACGAAGCGCTGCGCATCGGGCAGCGCGATGCCGGTGATCAGTTCATCGGCGGCCAGCGTCGTGTCGATGTCCGGCCGGTCGCCCGGCAGGCGGTGGAAGCCGGCGAACGGGATCTCCCGTTTGCCGCGCACCGACTGCACATGCACCACCGCTTCCAGCGCGGCCAGCGCCACGCACATGTCCGACGGATGCGTGGCGATGCAATGCTCGCTCGTGCCGAGGATGGCGTGCTGGCGCGTGATGCCCGTGATGGCCGAACAGCCGCTGCCCGGCGTGCGCTTGTTGCACGGCGTGGCCACGTCGTAGAAGTACCAGCAGCGCGTGCGCTGCAGCAGGTTGCCGCCGTTGCTGGCCATATTGCGCAGCTGCGGCGACGCACCGGCCAGGATCGCGGCGGACAGCAGCGGATAGCGTTGTTCCACCAGCGGGTGGTACGCGGTGTCGGCGTTGCGGGCAAGGGCACCCAGCAGCAGGCCACCGTCCGGCGTTTCCTCGATGCCGTCCAGCGGCAGGCGGTTGATGTCGACCAGGTGCGGCGCGCGCTGCACGCCTTCCTTCATCAGGTCGAGCAGGTTGGTGCCGCCGGCGATGAAGCGGGGGGCGGTCTGGCCGGCGATGGCTTGCAGCGCGCCATCGATGTCGGCGGGGCGGTCGTAGGCGAACGGGTTCATGCTGGCACCGTGCCGGTGATGACGGCGTGTTCGGCGTTGTCGCTGTCCGGCGGCACGCCGGCCGCTTGCGACACGGCGCGCAGGATCTGCGGATACGCGCCGCAGCGGCAGATGTTCCCGCTCATCAGCTCGCGCACTTCGGCCGAACAGTTGGCCCGGCCTTCGCTGACCAGCCCCACGGCGGAACAGATCTGCCCCGGCGTACAGTAGCCGCACTGGAAGGCATCGTGGTCGACGAACGCCTGCTGCACGGGATGCAGCTTGTCGCCGTCGGCCAGGCCTTCGATGGTGGTGACTTCGCGGCCATCATTCATCACGGCCAGCGTCAGGCAGGAATTGATGCGCCGGCCGTCGACGAGGACGGTGCAGGCGCCGCACTGGCCGTGGTCACAGCCTTTCTTCGTGCCCGTCAGCCCCATGCGCTCGCGCAGCAGGTCGAGCAGGGTGACCCAGGCTTCCAGTTCCAGTGTGTGCTGTTGCCCGTTGACGGTGATCGTCAGCGGCACGCGCGCGGGTGCTTGCATGGTGAGTCCTTTGCTGTGAGATGACAAAAGACTCACGGTAGCGCGCGTCCGCCGTGTGACGCGGTGCGTTCCCGCACATAGGGCGGGGTTCTCTGTGGTGCACAAGAAAAAGGCCCGCAGCTTGCGCAGCGGGCCCGACAGTACAACTGACTATTGTTGTTGGTTATTCCGTAGATCAGCCGTGATGGTAATCGCGCACGCCAGCAATTACAACAAAGGAATGTTCATTATATTTATAGAACGTCGGAACGGCGCAACATGACGATCTGCCATGGTTGCCCGACCGCCAACTCAGGGCTTGCGGCGGGCCTCTTCGGCCGTCAGCAGCCACACGCGGTCGATGTCGCCATCGGCATTGACGGTGTAGTTGACGACGATGTTCGAACCGCGCAGCGCGGCCGGCAGCTCGGCCAGGTTGTCCTCGTTGACGATGCGTGCGGCCGGGGCCAGCCGGCGCGTCTTGCCGTCGATGACGATGTCGGGGAAGTAGCCGGGCGTCATCCTGCCCCGCTTCGCATGCGGCGGGAATTCGCGCGGATCGGCGTAAGCCGCAGTGGCGGCAAGGGCAAGCGCGGCAAGCAGAAGATGACGGCGGTTCATGCCGTCAGCTTACCTCAATGGTCGCCAGCATGGCCAGCACGGCGGCGCCCATCAGCGCCGTGCACAGCCAGCCGAGGATCTTCAGCACGCGGGGGATCGGCAGGTCGCCCATCACGGCGGGCCGCACGGCCAGCACCATCATGACGGCCATCACGGGCACGGCGATGACGCCATTGATGACGGCACTCCAGTACAGCGCCCGCATCGGATCGATCGGCAGGAAGCACAGCCCCACGCCGATCAGCGTGGAGGCGATGATGATCGCGTAGAACTTGCGCGCGGCGGAGAACTGCAGCTCCAGGCTGTTCTTCCACCGGAACGTGCCCGCCGTTGCATAGGCGGCCGAACCGGCCAGCACGGGAATCGCCAGCATGCCCGTGCCGACGATGCCCAGCGTGAACAGCAGGAAGGCGAATTCGCCGGCGATGGGCTTCAGCGCCGTGGCCGCCGCGGCCGACGAATCCACCGTCAGGATGCCGTGCGCATGCAGCGTGACGGCCGTCGTCAGCATGATGAAGAAGGCCACCAGGTTCGAGAAGCCCATGCCCACCAGCGTGTCGACGCGGATGCGGCGGTAGTGGGCCTTGACCTGTTCCGGCGCCTCCTTCAGCGGCGTGGCCTGCGGATCGGCGCGCAGCTCTTCGACTTCCTGCGATGCCTGCCAGAAGAACAGGTAGGGGCTGATCGTCGTGCCGAACACGGCGACAATGGTGGTCAGGTATTCCTTGTGCCAGCTAAATGTGGGAAAGATGGTGGCCATCGCCACGGTACGCCAGGGTACCTTGACCACCAGCACGGTGGCCACATAGGCCAGCAGCGCCAGCGTCAGCCACTTGAGCAGGTTCACATAGCGCTGGTAGGGCACGAACACCTGCAGCACCACGGACAGCACGCCGAAGCCCAGCGCGTACCAGTGGGGCTGGCCGCCGGCGAGCAGGCGCACGGCATCGCCCATCGCGGCGATGTCGGCGGCGATATTGATCGTGTTGGCGATCAGCAGCAGCACGACGATGCTGTACAGCAGCCATGGCGGCGCGTGCCGGCGGATATTGGTGGCCAGGCCCCGTCCGCTGACGCGGCCGATGCGGGCGCTGACGATCTGGATCGCCGTCATCAGCGGGTAGGTGATCATCAGCGTCCACAGCAGCCCGAAGCCGAACTGGGCGCCGGCCTGGGAATAGGTGGCGATGCCGCTGGGATCGTCGTCGGCGGCGCCCGTGATCAGGCCGGGGCCCAGTTTCCTGAACCAGGACGTGCCGCCGCCGTCATTCGTGACCGTGGCGATTTCCGAGGGTTTGTCGACGCATTCGTCGGTCACTGCGCAGCGTGGCTCCATCGTTGCAGCGTAAGTGGCATGCTGGGGGCTGTCGGTACGCTGGCGTACGCTCGATGGGGTGGCTGAGCACGAGGCGTTCCCCACCCGTTCCGTAACAGGAGAAACCAATGAAATGGTTCAACGACCTGAAGATCGCCCGCAAGCTGCTGCTGGCGTTCGCCGCCGTGCAGTTATTGATGCTGATCCTGGGCGTCGCCTGCATCCATGCGATGGCCAGCATCAACGAGGCGTCCGACGACCTGGCGGAAAACTGGCTGCCCAGCGTGCAGTCGGTGATGCAGCTGCGCTCCGAGGTGGGCGACATGCGCCGCTGGCAGCTGGCCTATATGGTTACCGACGACGCGCAAGAAAAAGCCCGCTACGCGCAGCAGATGACGGCCACGCTGGCCGCCGAAAAGAACGCCGCGGCGCGCTACGAAACACTGATCTCCAGCGACGAGGAGCGCCGGCTGTTCGCCAGCTTCACGCGCGACTGGACAGCCTATGCGGCCGAGCACACGAAGCTGATGAACTTCGCCGCGCGCAACCAGCTGGCCGAGGCGCGCGCCATCGCCAGCGGCAGCGCCACGCAGCTGCTGCGCACCATGAACACGACGCTGGACAGCCTCGTGCGGCTGAACGTCGATGGCGGCAATGCGGCCAGCGCGGCGGCCACGGTGCTGTATCAAAACACGCGGCTGTGGACGATCGTGCTGCTGGTCGCCGCCATCGCGATCGGCACGGCGCTGGCGCTGGGCGTGGCCCGCGTCGTCGCGCGGCCGCTGCGGCAGGCGGTGGACGTGGCGCGCACGGTGGCCGGCGGCGACCTGACGCAGCGCATCGAAGTGCGCTCGAAAGACGAGACGGGCGAACTGATGCAGGCGCTGCAGGACATGACGGGCAGCCTGCAGACGCTGGTGGCGCAGGTGCGCAGCGGTACCGACACGATCTCCACGGCGTCGTCCGAAATCGCCGCCGGCAACCACGACCTGTCGGCCCGCACGGAACAGCAGGCCAGCTCGCTGGAGGAAACCGCATCGTCGATGGAGCAGCTGACATCGACCGTCAAGCAGAATGCCGACAATGCCCGCGAAGCGAACCAGCTGGCGCAGTCGGCCTCCGGTATCGCCGAGCGGGGCGGCGCGGTGGTGGGCCAGGTGGTCGGCACGATGGCGTCGATCAATGCGGCGTCGCGCAAGATCGTCGAGATCATCGGCACCATCGACAGCATCGCGTTCCAGACCAATATCCTGGCGCTGAACGCGGCCGTCGAAGCGGCCCGCGCGGGCGAGCAGGGCCGGGGCTTCGCCGTCGTCGCCACCGAGGTGCGCAACCTGGCGCACCGCTCGGCCGCCGCGGCCAAGGACATCAAGCAGCTGATCGGCGATTCGGTCGACCGCGTGGATGCGGGCTCCCGCCTCGTCGACGAAGCCGGCACGACGATGCAGGAGATCGTCGCCAGCATCGCCCGCGTGGCCGACATCATGCGCGAGATCACGGCCGCCAGCGCGGAGCAGAGCAGCGGCATCGAGCAGGTCAACCAGGCGGTGGTGCAGATGGACCAGGTGACGCAGCAGAATGCCGCGCTGGTGGAGGAATCGGCCGCCGCCGCGGAGTCGATGCAGCAGCAGGCCGCGCAGCTGGCGGAGATCGTCAGCAGGTTCCGCGTCAATGCGCAGGCGATGGCGGGGATTGCGGCGGGCGTGCCGGTGCGTGTGGCGCTGGCGGGGTAAGGGGACTGTCCCCGCAGGGGCCTGTCCCCGGGGTTGTATTTGAATTTTCTTCGGTATTTACGTAAAGCGAAAAGCAACCCCGGGGACAGGCCCGTTCCGGGACAGTCCCCTACGCCTACGCCACCAGCACCTGATTCCTCCCCCTTAGCTTGGCCCGATACAACGCCTGATCCGCCCGCCGCACCAGCTCCTCCGCACTATCCGCCTCGGCCGGCAGCAGCGTCGCCACGCCCAGGCTGACGGTCACGTGACCGAACGGCGAATCCTCGTGCGGGATGCGCAGCGCGGCGACGTCAGCGCAGATGGCCTGCGCGGCCTGCAGCGCGGCGGCGCCGTCGCCGGCCGACAGCAGCAGGAATTCCTCGCCGCCGTAGCGGGCCACCACGTCGGCGGTGCGGCGGCCGTGGCGCACCATCACGTCGGCGATGGCGCGCAGGCAGGCGTCGCCGGCCACGTGGCCGTAGCGGTCGTTGTACAGCTTGAAGCAGTCGACGTCCAGCAGCGCCAGCGACAGCGCCTGCCCGGTGCGGGCGGCGCGGCGCCATTCCGTCTCCAGCTGCGTGTCGAAGCCGCGGCGGTTGGTCACGCCCGTCAGGCCGTCCGTGGTGGACAGCGCCGCCAGCTTGCGGTTCGATTCCTCCAGTTCCGCCGTGCGCGTGGCAACCACCTGCTGCAGTTCGCGGCGGGCGCGCGTCAAACGCCGCACGCGCCAGCGGTAGGTGGCCCACAGCAGCGCCACGGCCAGCGCGGCGACGAGCAGCCGGAACCACCACGTCTGCCACAGCGGCGGCGTGATCGTCACCACCAGCGTGGCCGGTTCCTCGTTCCACTGGCCCCGGTAGTTCGATGCGCGCACGCGGAACACATAGCGGCCCGGATCGAGATTCGTGTAGGTGGCGAAGCGGCGCACCGCATCCGTCTCCACCCAGTCCGTATCGAAGCCTTCCAGCCGGTAGGCGTAGCGGTTCAGTGCCGGCTCGGTGTAATGCAGCGCGGCGAACTCGATCGAGAAGCCGGAGGTTTCCGGCGACAGCGTCAGCGCGCGCGGGGCCGTCACGGGGCCATCCAGCGTCACGCCCGGCTGCGCCTGCGGTTCGGCCAGCGAGCGGTTGTGCACCTTGATGTCGGTGATGGCGATCTGCGGCGGCGTGGCGGTGCTGCGCACGTCGCGCGGCGCCACGGAAGTGAGGCCATGCACGCCGCCGAAGTACAGCAGGCCGTCCGGCCCCGGCGTGGACGAGTTGACGGTGAAGCCGTCCGACATGCCATCGGCCGCCGTGTACTGGGCCGACTGCGCGGTGGCCGGATCGACGCGGAACAGGCCGGCGATCGTGCTGACCCACAGCCGGTCGTCCAGGTCGCTGCGGATGGACAGGATCTTCGCGCCCTTGGTGGCCACCGCATACGAACGGAAGGTGATCTTGTCGCCGTTCTGCACGGCCTGCTGCAGGCCCCTGGCGGTGCCGATCCAAATGCGGCCCAGCGCATCCTCGTGGACGCTGGACACATTGTCGTCGGCCAGGCTGTCCGGCGCCTGGTCGTCGTGGACGAAGTGGCGGAACTTGCCGGTGGCCGGATCGAGCAGGTCGAGGCCGCCGCCATTCCATTCCGAGCCCATCCACACGCGGCCGGCGCGGTCTTCCAGCACGGACGACGTGCCGTTGGCGGCGCGGCTGTCCGCATCGAGCGGGTCGTTGCGGAAGATCCTGTGCTGCCCGGTGCCGGGCTCGTAGCGGATCAGGCTGTTGCCGGTGCCCAGCCACAGCACGCCGCCGCGGCCCGGCGCGATGGCGTTGATGTAATCGCTGGCCGTGTCGCCGAAGTGGATCACGCGGAAGTCGCCGGCCGGATCGTCCAGCCGGTTCAGGCCGTTCGACGTGCCCACCCACAGGGGCCCGGCCGGGTCCTGGTACAGGCTGTACACGATGTTCTGCGACAGCGCGCCCGCCTTGCCGGCATCGGCCATGTAGCGCCGCACCGTGCTGCCGGCGGCCGGATCGAACAGGCTGAGCCCCATATTACTGCCCAGCCACAGCCGGTCGTCCGGACTGCGTGCGATGGCCAGCACGGCATTGCTGACGGGCGTGCCGCTGTAGTTGTTGCGGTGGGGGACGTAGCGGGTGAAGCCGCTGCTGTTCAGGTTGACGAGGCTGATGCCATCGGTGAACGTGGCGATCCACAGCATGCCGGTGCGGTCCTGCATCATCGCCCGCGTGCTGTTGCCGGGCAGCGAATACGGGTCGTGCGGGTTGTGCACGAACTGGTCGAAGCGCTCGTCGCCGGCGTTCCAGCGCAGCAGGCCGGCCGACAACGTGGTGGCCCACAGCGTGCCGCTGCGGTCCGTATAGAAGCTGGTGACGCGGCTGTTCGGCGCGGGGTAGCGGCGGCGCGCCTCCCAGTCCGTGCCGGCATCCCAGCGCAGCACGCCGCTTTCCGTGCCGATCCACAGCGCGCCGCGCGCGTCGACCTGCAGCGCCCGCACGATGTTCATGCGGGGATCGGGCTGCGGCGCCGGGTCCACCTGGCGATGGACGAAGGCGGTGGCCCCCGGCGCCAGGTAGTCCAGGCCGCCCGGCCACGTGGCGGCCCAGATGCCGCCGCGCGCGTCGCGGACGATGGCGTTGATGTCGTTGCTGGCCAGGCTGCCGGGATCCTGCGGGTCGTGCGCATACAGCGTGAACTTGCCGGTGGCCGGCTCGAAATGCTGCAGGCCGCCCCACGTGGCCAGCCACATGCCGGTACCGCCGTCGGAAATGATGGCCTTGATGATGCGGCGGCTGGCCGGCCCGCTGGGGGCGGCAAACACGGTGAAGTCGTTGCTGGCGGGGTTGAAGCGGGCCAGGCCGTTCTGCGTGCCGGCCCAGATGCGGCCCTGGCTGTCTTCGAACAGCGCGGAGACGCGGTTGTGCGGCAGGCTGGCCGGATCGTTCTGCCGGTCCTGGTAGCGCACCGCCTGGTAGCCGTTGTAGCGGTACAGGCCGTTGACGTGGGTGCCACCCTGGGCGGTGGGGATCAGGTTGACGTAGCTTTCCTGAACGCTGTCGCCGCCTTCGGGCAGCCACAGCAGGGCCCAGTCCACAGCCTCCTTGTTGCCGGCCAGGCTGCCGCAGAACGGCTGTTCAGGCAGGCGCGGGAATTCGCTTACCGAGTCGACCAGGTAGGAACGCAGGCCATCCTCGTAATGCCACTCGACCTTCTCGCCGCTGCCCTTGTCCTCGAAGCTGACGCTCAGCCCCGGGCAGAGCACGGCCTTCGCCTTGAGCACATGCTTGAGGCGGCTGATGGA
>DKJA01000139.1 GCA_002454505.1 Oxalobacteraceae bacterium UBA6704 | reverse complement strand
TCGCGCACATTGCCCGGCCATGCGTGGGCCAGCAGCGCCCCTTCCGCATCGGCGCGAAGGGTTTTGCCGGCGCCGAGGAAGTGGCGGGCCAGCGGCAGGATGTCGCCGGGCCGCGCGGCCAGCGGCGGCAGCTTCAGTTCGATGACGTTGAGGCGGTAGTACAGGTCTTCGCGGAAGGTCCCGGCGCGTATCATCGCGGCCAGGTCGGCATTCGTCGCGCTGACGATGCGCACCTGCACCTGCCGCTCGCGGTTCGAGCCGAGGCGCTCGAAGCGGCCCGTCTCCAGCACGCGCAGCAGCTTCATCTGGCCGGCCAGCGGCAGGTTGCCGATCTCGTCGAGGAACAGCGTGCCGCCGTCGGCCGCCTCGAATTTGCCTTCGCGCGCTTTCGACGCGCCCGTGTAGGCACCGGCATCGGCGCCGAACAGTTCCGCCTCGATCAGCTCCGCCGGCAGCGCGCCGCAGTTCAATACGACGAACGGGCCGTCGCGCACCGGCGAGTTGGCCTGGATGATTTCGGCGATGCGTTCCTTGCCGGTGCCGTTCGGGCCGCTGATCAGCACCGGCACGTCGGCGCGCGCCACCTGGCAGGCCAGGTGGATCACGCGCTCGGTTGCCGGGTCCTGCCACACCATGCCGCGCAGGTCGTGCTGCGCCAGTTCGCGCCGCTGCCGCAGTTCGCCCTGCAGCCGCTGGCCCAGCGCGCGGTTGGCCTGGCCCAGTTCCAGCAGGTTTTTTACCGTGGCGATCAGGCGGTGGTCGTCCCACGGCTTGGCCAGGTAATCGGCGGCGCCCGCCTTGATCAGGTCCACCGCCGCATCGAGGTGCGTCCACGCGGTGAGCAGGATCACCGGCAGGTCCGGGTGGCGCTTGCGGATCGCCCGGAACAGCGCCACGCCTTCCTCGCCGGACGTGGTGTCGGCGGTGAAGTTCATGTCCTGGATCACCAGGTCGATGACGGCACTGCGCTGGTCCAGCAGCTGCAGGCCTTCCTCCGGCGAGGCGGCACGCAGCGCGTCGATATCGTGCAGCGAGAACAGCACTTCCAGCGCCATCGTGATGGCGGCATTGTCGTCGATGATCAGTACGGTAGGCATGACGTCAGCATAGCATCCCCGGCCCACCGTCAGGCCACGCCGCGGGTGGCGGTGGCCGGCGAGATGCTGGCCGCGCGCCACGCCGGGCCGTACACGGCGGCCACGCCGAGGCCAAGGAAGACGGCGGCGCCCACCACCAGGTAGCCGGCCGGCAGCCGCGTCATTTCCAGGCTGGTCACCAGCAGGTGATTCAGCGCCAGCGCGCCCAGCAGCCCGGCCGCCACGCCGGCGCTGGTGATCATCACGTTCTCGATGAGGAAGTAGCGCAGGATGTCCACCTTGCGGGCGCCCAGTGCGCGGCGCACGCCGATCTGCTTGCGCCGCTGCGTGACCCACAGGCTGGCCATGCCGACGATGCCGCTGGCCGTCACCAGCATCAGCAGCACGCTGACGGCGATCAGCATCCACGCCAGGCCCCGGTCGGCCCGGTAGCGCGACGTGCGGTCGGCTTCCAGCGTGACGGTGCGTACGATCAGCCGGTTGTTGCCGTCCTTGCGCAGCACGGCTTCCGCTTCCTTCATCAGGCGGTCGCGCTGGCCCGGTTCGGCGCGCACCGTGTACATCGCGCGCGGCGTGGTGATGCGGCGCAGCGGCTGGATGATGGACATGTCGCCCCGCTCGCCCACTTCGGCATTGGTCGAGGCCAGCCGTTCGACGATGCCGACCACGCGCGCCTCGTCGGCGCCCGCGCCCGTGCCGAAGTACAGCGGCTTGCCCACGTAGCTGGTGGCGTCGGGCCACAGCTTGCGGGCCATCGGCAGCGTCAGCATGACGACCTTCAGGTTTTCGATCTGCTTGGTCGAGTCCTGGTCCACCACTTCCGTCGGCAGGAAGTCGCGGCCTTCGACGAGCTTCAGGCCCCACGTCTTCACCAGCGAATCGGGCGACACGTAGAACGCCGCACCGGTCGTCGTGCGGACCTGCTTGCGGTCGGCGGCCAGGCCCGTGTTGTTGCCCGACTGGGACAGCGGCACCTGGTTCACCTGCGCCACCGAGACCACACCGGGAATCGCGCGCAGCAGCTGCGCCTGGCGGTTCTGCGTGGCGACCATTTCGTTGAACGTGCTTTCGTTGCTCAGGCCGCCGGCGCGGATGTGGAAGATGTCTTCTTCCCGCGCGACGCCGGACGGCCGGTCGACGATGGCCTGCCGTACGTTGACGATGTGCAGGGCATTGGCCAGGATGGCCAGGCTCAGCGCCACCTGCACGGCCACCAGCACGGGGCCGGTCTTGTTGCGCATCAGCGCGGAGAGGATGGGGCGGATTTCCATGATGGTCATTCTTCTCTTGGCGTCATTGCGATTTGAGTTGCAGGGCCGGCGTCACCTGGCAGGCGCGCCACGTCGGCAGCAGGCCGGCCAGCATCGCCGCGGCGATCGCCATCGCGAACGTCACGAACAGCATCAGCCAGTCCATGTGCGCGACGACGGACAGTTCCTTCGACTGCAGCGAGATCAGGCCCAGCGCCCCAAGCGCCAGCAGCAGGCCGAGGATGCCGCCGGCAAAGCCGACGACGGCCGTCTCGATGAGGAACTGGTGGAAGATCTCCTTGCGCGAGGCGCCCAGCGCGCGGCGCACGCCGACCTCCGATGCGCGCACCGAGAACTTCGCCAGCAGCAGGCCCACCGTGTTGACGAGGCACAGCACGAGGAAGCCGAACGCCAGCCAGGCGGACAGCCGGTTGTCGTTGCCGACCACCTTCAGGTATTCCATCCATTCGGTCAGGTTGTACAGCTTGTTCGGTGCGGCGCGCTTCATGCGCCCCAGCTTGCGCTGTTCGGCCGCATAGCCGTCCACCCAGTTCTGCAGGGCGGCGCGGTCGCCGGCCGAATGCAGCTCGAACCAGAACTGGATCCACGTGCATTCCGAATTGAGGAAAGCCTGGTAGCCCGCCTCGGTCTCCCCGGTGCAGCTGGTGTTGCCGCTGTTGTACCACTCATGGCGCGTGGCCGATGCCATCGGCAGGAAGAACTCGTCCTCGCGGTCGAAGGCGCCCATGCCGACGATGCGGTGGAAGCGGGGCACCGGATCCCAGCGGTCGATGACGCCGGCGATCAGGTAGTCGAAGCCGTTGTAGCGCACGCGCTTGCCCACCGGGTTGGCGCTGCCGTACAGTTTTTCCGACAGCTTGCGGGTCAACACCATCACGTCCGCACCGGCCTTGTCGTCCGCCTCCGTCCACGCCTGGCCATACAGGAAGGGGATGTCGAACATGGCGAAGAAGTCGCGCGTGGGCGCGCCGCCGGAAACGATGAACGGCGCCAGGTCCTTGCGCTCGGCATCCATCGGCCCGCCCAGGCCCATCATCGCCGTGCGGCGTTCGCCCTGGCCGCTGGCCAGCAGGTTCATCGCGTCGCGGTAGCTGACCTGGTCGTCGTCCGGCTTCTCGCCGGGCGCATAGCCTTCCAGCTGGCCGTTGTCGAAGGCCGGCACGATCAGCCGGTCGCTCTTGTGCGGCATCGGGTTGCCGGACATGACATGCAGGATGGTCAGCGTCGACACGCTGGCCGCCACGCCGATCGCCAGCGTCAGCACCATCAATGCCGTCAGGGCGGGGTTGCGGCGCAGGTTGCGCACCCCCAGCTTGAAGTAGTAGCCGAACATTACGCCTCCTTCACCAAGGTCGGCGTTTTGCGCACCAGGTCCGACACCTGGCCGTCGATGATGTGCACGTTGCGCGGGGAGCGGGCGGCCAGTTCCGGATCGTGGGTGACCATCAGGATCGTCGTGCCCTGGGCATTGATCTCTTCCAGCAGCTCCATCACGCCGCGCGCCATCTGCGTGTCCAGGTTGCCGGTCGGTTCGTCGGCCAGCAGCAGCTTCGGCGCGCCGGCCAGCGCGCGGGCGATCGCCACGCGCTGCTGCTGGCCGCCGGACAGTTCGGCCGGGTAGTGCTTCATCCGCGACGCCAGGCCCACCTTGGCCAGCGCATCCTCGATGCGTTCGCGCCGCTCGGCCGCGTTGAAGCCGCGGTAGCGCAGCGGCACGTCGACGTTATCGAACAGCGACAGGTCGGGAATCAGGTTGAAGCCCTGGAAGATGAAGCCCAGCTTCTCGTTGCGCAGCTTCGAGCGGGCGTTGTCGTCCATGCCCTTGACGTTGATGCCGTCGAGGATGTACTCGCCGCCGGTGAATTCCTCCAGCAGGCCGGCGATGTTCAGGAAGCTGGTCTTGCCGGAGCCGGACGGGCCGGTCACCGTGACGAATTCGCCCTGCTTCACGTGGATCTCGAAGCCGCGCAGCGCGTGCGTCTCGATCATGTGGGTGCGGTAGACTTTGCTCAGGTTTTGCATGCGCAGCATGGTGGCCTCTTTGCGGAGAGTGAAGAGAAGGGATTAGTTATTGATACTGACGCGGGCGGCGTTCTCGAAACCGTCGGTGCCGGCGACGACCACCTTGTCGCCCTGCTGCAGGCCGCCGAGGATCTCGACGGCATTGACGCTGGTGGCGCCCATGCGGATCGGCGTGCGCACGGCCACGCCGTCCTGCACGACATAGGCGAAGCGGCCGCCTTCCGATTCGACGAACGGACCGCGCGGCAGCATCAGCACATTGCGCTTCTCGTCGATCAGCAGGCGCGCCTGGATGCGCTGGCTCTGGCGCAGGCCGTCCGGCTGCCTGCCATCGAAGCGCACGCGTGCCAGCACCAGGTTCTTCACCACTTCCGGCGACAGCGCCGACAGCTTGCCGGTTGCTGTGGCGCCGTTCACCGTGATCTCGGCGCGCATGCCGAGGCCCAGGTCGTTGACATAGGTTTCCGGCACTTCCAGCTCGACTTCCAGCGCCGACAGGTCGACCAGCGTCATCAAGGGAGTATTGGCCGGCACCACGCTGCGGTTGGCCACGCTCAGCGTGCCGATGAAGCCGTCGACGGGCGCACGTACGGTCAGTTCGTCGACGCGGCGCTGGGCATTGGCCAGCACCAGCTTCTGGCGTTCCAGCTGCGCGGACTTGGTTTTCAGGGCCAGCTGCACATCGTCCTTTTCCAGGATCGACGCCTGCGTCGCATGCTTCGCCCGGATCTCGGCGGCGTGCAGCGCGTCCTTCGCCTTCTGGTAATCGATCTTGGCGACGACGCCTTCGTTGGCCACGCTGTCGTAGCGCTCCAGCGTGCGCTGCGCGGACAGCCGCTCGATCTCGGCCGTGTCGGCGTCGCGCTGCGCCAGCATGTTCTGCTTGCGGGCGAGGATCTGCTGGCGCGCCACTTCGGCGGCCAGTTCCTGGTAGCTGGACTGTTCCTTTTTCAGTTCGTCGGTCAGGTCGGGCGATTCCAGCACGGCCAGCACGTCGCCCTTCTTCACCGTGTCGCCGGCGCGCGCCTGCAGCGTGACGGTGGACGACGGCGCCGTCGAATACAGCGTCGGGCTGACGGCGGCCACGATGCGGCCGTTGACGGCGGCGTCGCGGATCAGCGTGCCGCGGGTGACTTCGGCGATGCGCAGCCGCGCGGCGCTGACGGAATGTTCGCTGCCCAGCCAGCTGCCGACGGCGCCGTACGCGGCGGCGCCAAGGACGGCAACAATGGCCACCGCGCCGCCGATCAGCAGCAGGCGGCGCTTGCGTGCCTGGCTCGGCGTGGTGGCGATGGCGGTGTCTTGGAAGGAGGTGTCGCGGATCATGGGTAGCAGCTGCCGGGTTGTGGTGCGGCTTTGCTTGCAGGAACTGTGCCATCGGCTAAGTGCTTGATTTGATTGGGCCGGACGCGCCGTGTCCGCTGTCCGGGCTTGTCCGCTGTCCGCACCCGGACTTGAATAAGTGGCAACCGGCTATATCTTTCTTGGAATTAACTTCTACGGGACCACCATGGGCTGGCTGCGCTTGCTGACGGGCTTCGACGATGCGGTAGCCGATTACCCGTTTGCGCAGCACGACGTGGCGCAACTGCACGCGTTGCTGCCGGCCCCGGCGCCGGTGGACGACCAGACCGCGCGCGACCTGCTGCTCGATGCCTACGGTGAACGCTTCGCCGCCGGCACCAGCATCTTCGGCCGGCAGGTGCTGCACCGTCGTCTGCGCGGTGGCGCGACGACGGACGTGTCGCGCGTGCAGGCATTGCTGGCCGATGGCGACCTGCTGGCCCGCATCGAAACGGTCTGCCGGCCGCTGCGCCGCGCCGACGTGGAAATTGCCGATACGCTGTTCGGCGCCGCCTTGCCGGCGTCGCCGCGCTGGCCCCGCTGGATCTGGCTGGCCGGCGTGGCGTGGCTCGCCAGCATGGTGCTGGCCTTTGTCTTTCCTGCGCTTTGGCTGGTGGCGCTGGGCCTGTCGCTGGTCCTGGTCGGCATCCAGGCGGTGTGGCATGACCGCACGCAGCAGTGGGACCGCGTGCTGCTGCCGCTGCGCTCGCTGCTCGATGCGCACCACGCGCTTGGCGACGAGTACCGCCGCGCGAACGATGCGCTGCTGGCGCCGTTCGCGCCCGGTGCCGCGGCAGCCGGCAAGCTGCGGCACCGCTTCGCGCTGGCGCTGGGCGACAGCATTCCCGGCCAGCGCGAATACCGCGACTGGCTGATGCAGGCCAACGTGCGCCGCTATTGCGCCACCCGCACGGCACTGGCCGACAACCTCGACGTGTTGCGCGCCAGCTTCCTGCTGGTGGCGGAGCTGGAGGCCGACTGCGCGCTGGCCCGTCACCTGCGGCTAACCGATATGTTCTGCTGGGCTGGTAAGGCCGGCGCGGTCGAACTGGCGCTGGCGGATGTCGTGCACCCACTGCTGCAGGAGGCGGCGCCGATGACGTTGACGCTCGATGCAAAAGGCGCCTTCGTCTCCGGCCAGAACGGCATCGGCAAGAGCACCTTGCTGCGCACCGTCGGCATCAACCTGGTCGCAGCGCGGGCCTTCGGCTTCTGCTACGCGCGGCAGGCGCTGGTGCCGTTGCTGCCGGTCTGGACCAGCATGCACAGCGAGGATGCGCTGGCCGGCGGCGAGAGCCTGTACATGGCGGAGCTGCGGCGTGCGCGCGAACTGCTGGCGGTCGCGGAGCAGGGACCGGCGGTCTTCATCGTCGATGAAATCTTCCGCGGCACGAATCACCTGGAATCCGTGTCCGCCGCGACGGCCGTGCTGGACCGGCTGGCCGGCACGCACCTGGTGATCGTCTCGTCGCATAACCTGGCGCTGGCGCCGCTGCTGCGCGGGCGGCTGGCGCCTTACTGCGTCGAGGCGGGCGACGACGGCCGGCC
Organism: Oxalobacteraceae bacterium UBA6704; assembly: GCA_002454505.1. GTDB lineage: Bacteria > Pseudomonadota > Gammaproteobacteria > Burkholderiales > Burkholderiaceae_D > Rugamonas. Next base: position 6,147 of record DKJA01000139.1, on the reverse strand, counting down.
GGTATTGCGCCCTGGCGTGCTGCGCGAGACGAACGGCATCGGGCTGATGGCGTCCTACGGTTTCGGTGCGGAGATCGAGCGCAATGCGCTGCAGGTGCATGGCTGGCTGAGCCGCCATGCGCGCGGCGAGGATGCGGGACCGGTGCCGGTACTGCAAACGGCCGTCACGGCGCCGGCGCTGCCTTGCTGAGATCCGCGCCACTGTCGGACGTCACCGCGCCGGCCTCGATCGTGACGATGCGGTAACTGACATACGGGCTCGGCTGGCCCGTGTAGTAATAGCGCCTGGCCGGATCCGGTGCCACCAGCAGGCGGCCGCTGAACCAGGTTGCCGGGAGCGGCCCTTCAGCACCGGGCTGCACTGTCGTCAGCGGGATGTTGCGGCCCGGATCGTCGCAGGGATCGGCGCGCAGCGACTGCAGATACAGCGTGCCGTCGCGAATCGTCCACGTGCCCTCGTAGTTGCGCCACGCGCCGGTGCAGGCGGCCCGGCCGATCGCCAGGCGGGCGGCGATCACCGGATCGTCCAGCAGCGGCTGCAGGGGCAGCGTGTGCAGCGCGAGCTTCACATCGTCGATGACGAGCCATTCGGGCCGCTGGTTGGTGGCGTGCGATGGCAGCGCGGCGGCCAGCAGGCAGGCGGCGAGGAAAGGGCGGAATGGCGGCATCGGTCGGGGCATGGACGCAAGACCGGCCATTATGCCGCGTCACGGTTTCCCTGGCTTCTTCGCGATGATCTCCCGGCAGTCGCCCCGCACATTGGCATTGTCGTAATCCGTCCACCCATAACTGTCCACCCAGCGCGTGTGGCGCCGCAGCGTGGGCGACAGGATGCTCCACTCCAGGCGGTCTTCGGGATAGCGGATGTCGGCCATGTCCAGCAGCGTGTGGAACATGTTTTCCGTCGCCAGCTTCGCCTTGCGGTGGCGCACCAGCTGCTTCACCTTGTCCGGGTAGCGGTCGCGGTACTGGTCGGAGTACCACATGAAGGCGGGGACGCGGAATTCGAACTGCGTGTTGTGGCCGTGGAAGGCCAGGCGGCAGCTGCCGTCGTACAGCGTCTGGCCGTGGTCGGCCACGTACAGCAGCGCGGTGGGCGTCAGGCTGGTTTTCAGGCGGTCGATGGTCTGGGCGAGGAACCAGTCCGTGTACAGGATCGCGTTGTCGTAGCTGTTGTTCAGCCGCTCCTTGATCGCCACGTCCGTGTAGACGGGGTTGGCGATGCCGAACAGCGAGGGTTGCCACTTGTCGAACGCCTGCGGGTGGCGCTGGCTGTAGTTCCAGTGGCTGCCCAGCGTGTGCAGCACGATCAGCTTCTTCGGCGCCGGATCGGCCAGCGCCAGGCGCAGCGGCTCGAACAGCACGGTGTCGTGGTTCGACTTGTTGGAAAAGCCGCCCAGGTTGAGGAACTGCACCACGTCCGCCTCGCGGGCAAACACGGAGACGGGCGTGTCGAACTTGCCGAACGAGATCTGGTTCGACAGCCACCACGTGCGAAAGCCCGCTTCCTTGTAGGCGGTGATGAACGACTTCTCGCTGAAGCCGTCCTTCAGGCTCTGCCGGGCCGGCTTGCGCGAGATGATCACGGGCACCGACAGCCGCGTGGCCGAAACGGATGTGATCACGTCCTGCAGCGGCACCAGGTTCTTTTCCAGCGAAAGAAGCGGATTGGTGTCGCGCTTGTAGCCGAACAGCTGCCAGCGGTCGCGCCGGGCCGATTCGCCGATCACCATGACGATCGTTTCCGGCACATCGTCCGGCGCCTGCTGGTTGGCGTGGAAGGTGAACAGGCGGCTCTTCTCGTTCAGTTCGGAAAGGTAGCGCCGCTCGCGGTAAAAGTCGTAGCCGCGCGCCGCCAAGCCGAACGGCCAGGAATCGATGAAGGCTTCGACGCGCAACGGCGCCTCGGCCCATTCGGGCAGCGGGGGCAGGGCACGCGCGGTCTGGCTGGCCGGCTTGCCGATGCCGAACGTGTAACCGTAGGCGGCCACCAGCCCGAACAGCGCCAGCAGGCCCAGCGCCAGCCAGCGCGACGGCCCGCTCCAGTCCAGTTCGCGCGTCTGGCGTGCGGCGCGGAAGGTCAGCACCCACCAGGCGGCAACCAGCGCCATCACGGCCAGCATCGTCCACACTTTATTGCCGAGGAATTCCATCGCCTCCATCGGGCTCGTTTCGGCGAGGATGCCCAGGTGGTGCGTCGAGATGCCCTGGCCGTAGAACACCAGCAGGTAGATCTCCGTCGGCAGCGCCATGAAGGCGGGAATCAGCAGCCAGTGGAAGCGGGCCGGCCGGCCGAAGACGGCCCAGACGGCGGTCCACGCGGCGATCTCGATGCCCAGCAGGTGCCAGCCGTCATGCACGGGGTTGTCCAGCAGGACGCGGATCCACGGCACGCCGGACAGCGCGAGATAGCTCAGCAGTAACAGCACGAGGCGGAGGTGGGCAGGCCGGAGCAGCGGTGACATATATAGAGGAACAGTGGGCGGATGCGGACCGGGCGCTATTATCGGCGCTTTTCGGCGGCGCCGGGGCAGGGAGCTTGCCGTGCCTAATTCTTTTGCAAATGGTTGACTGTGCCTTGCGGGTCGTCTATACTCGCGAGTTCTCCTTTTAGTCTGCGGTCAGTATACGCATGCGTTGCACCGCTCGATGTGGGTGCCGGCTGGAAGAGACTCGGTTTTAGTCCCCGTGTGGTTGTTCAATGACCGGCACGGGTTGTCAATGCTGTAATTTTGTTGGATAAAGAACGATGCCAACCATCAATCAATTGATTCGCAGCCCACGTACCGCACTGGTCGTGAAAAGCAAATCGCCGGCACTTGAAAACTGCCCGCAAAAGCGTGGCGTGTGCACTCGCGTGTACACCACCACTCCTAAGAAGCCTAACTCGGCACTGCGTAAAGTTGCCAAGGTACGCCTGACCAACGGTTTCGAAGTCATTTCGTACATCGGCGGCGAAGGCCACAACCTGCAGGAACACAGTGTCGTGCTGCTGCGCGGCGGTCGTGTCAAAGACTTGCCGGGTGTGCGTTACCACATGGTTCGCGGCTCGCTGGATACCCAGGGCGTCAAGGACCGTAAGCAAGCTCGCTCGAAGTACGGTGCGAAGCGCGCGAAGGCCGCCAAGAAGTAATCAGCCAAGAAGTAATTTCTTGCAATTTAATTGAAGTTGAGGCGGTCGCAAGACCGAGTAAGTGTGTGGTCATGATGGCCCACGCGAGTGCCAATCGGGCACTCAACTGAAGACAGGAAGGAAAAGACATGCCACGTCGTCGTGAAGTACCCAAGCGCGAGATTCTGCCGGATCCAAAATTCGGCAACACCGAAGTCGCTAAATTCGTCAATGTTCTGATGCTGTCCGGCAAAAAGTCGGTCGCGGAAAACATCATCTACGGTGCATTCGACCACATCCAGCAAAAATCCGGCAAGGATCCACTGGAAGTGTTCAACGCCGCCATCAACAACGCCAAGCCGATGGTCGAAGTGAAGTCCCGCCGTGTCGGCGGTGCCAACTACCAGGTGCCGGTTGAAGTGCGCCCAGTGCGCCGCCTGGCCCTGTCGATGCGCTGGCTGCGTGAAGCTGCCAACAAGCGCAGCGAAAAATCCATGCCGCAACGCCTCGGTGGCGAGCTGCTGGAAGCGGCAGAAGGCCGCGGCGGCGCGATGAAGCGTCGTGACGAGGTGCACCGTATGGCTGAAGCGAACAAGGCGTTCTCGCACTTCCGCTTCTAAAAAATTCCGGCCGGTTCGTCCGGCCTTATCTGTTGTTCAGGCCGGGCACATTTTTTTTCGTTTAAAAATGCCGCCCGGTTTTGTCCATTCAAAGATTTAGGATTAATTATGGCCCGCAAGACCCCCATCGAGCGCTACCGCAACATCGGTATCTCCGCTCACATCGACGCCGGCAAGACGACCACCACCGAGCGCGTGCTGTTCTACACCGGCGTGAACCACAAGATTGGTGAAGTTCACGACGGCGCAGCCACCATGGACTGGATGGAGCAGGAACAAGAGCGCGGCATCACGATCACGTCGGCCGCGACGACCTGCTTCTGGAAAGGCATGGCCAACAACTTCCCTGAGCACCACATCAACATCATCGATACGCCGGGTCACGTCGACTTCACGATCGAAGTGGAACGTTCGATGCGCGTGCTGGATGGCGCCTGCATGGTTTACTGCGCAGTCGGTGGCGTGCAGCCGCAATCGGAAACGGTGTGGCGTCAGGCGAACAAGTACAAAGTGCCACGCCTGGCCTTCGTCAACAAGATGGACCGTACCGGTGCCAACTTCTTCAAGGTCTACGAGCAGATGCGCGCTCGCCTGAAGGCCAACCCGATCCTGATCCAGATCCCGATCGGCGCCGAAGAAAACTTCAAGGGCGTGATCGACCTGGTCAAGATGAAAGCCATCCTGTGGGACGAAGCATCCCAGGGCATGAAGTTCGACTACGTGGACATCCCTGCCGAACTGGCAGCTTCCGCTGCCGAGTGGCGCGAGAAGATGGTCGAAGCCGCGGCTGAATCCAGCGAAGAGCTGATGAACAAGTACCTGGAAGAGGGCGACCTGTCCGAAGCGGAAGTCAAGGCGGCACTGCGCGCCCGTACGATCGCATCGGAAATCGTGCCGATGATGTGCGGTACCGCGTTCAAGAACAAGGGCGTGCAAGCCATGCTGGACGCCGTCATCGAATACCTGCCATCGCCGCTGGACATCCCGCCGGTCAATGGTACGGATGACGACGAAGAGCCGGTCACCCGCCGCGCCGCCGACGACGAGAAATTCTCGGCGCTGGCCTTCAAGATCATGACCGACCCGTTCGTCGGCCAGCTGGCATTCTTCCGCGTGTACTCCGGCGCCGTCAATTCCGGCGACACCGTGCTGAACTCGGTGAAGAACCGTAAAGAGCGTCTGGGCCGTATTCTGCAGATGCACGCGAATCAGCGCGAAGAGATCAAGGAAGTGCGCGCCGGCGACATCGCCGCAGCCGTGGGCCTGAAAGACGTGACGACCGGCGAAACGCTGTGCGACCCGTCGGCACCGATCATCCTGGAACGCATGGTCTTCCCTGAGCCGGTGATCCAGCAGGCCGTCGAGCCGAAGACCAAGTCCGACCAGGAAAAAATGGGCCTGGCGCTGAACCGCCTGGCACAGGAAGATCCTTCGTTCCGCGTCAAGACCGACGAAGAATCGGGCCAGACCATCATCGGTGGTATGGGCGAGCTGCACCTGGAAATTATCGTCGACCGCATGAAGCGCGAATTCGGCGTGGAAGCAACCGTCGGCAAGCCGCAGGTTGCCTACCGCGAAACGATCCGCAAGGCAGTCACCGACGTCGAAGGCAAGTTCGTCAAGCAGTCCGGTGGTCGCGGCCAGTACGGCCACGCCGTGCTGTCGATCGAACCGCAGGAACCGGGCAAAGGCTTCGAGTTCGTCGACGCGATCAAAGGTGGTGTGATTCCTCGCGAATACATCCCGGCAGTCGAAAAAGGTGTGCGCGAAACCCTGAACAGCGGCGTGCTGGCCGGCTACCCGGTCGTCGACGTCAAAGTGACGGTGACCTTCGGTTCGTACCACGATGTCGACTCGAACGAAAACGCGTTCCGCATGGCCGGTTCGATGGCATTCAAGGACGGCTGCCGCAAGGCATCGCCGGTCATCCTGGAGCCGATGATGGCCGTGGAAGTGGAAACGCCGGAAGACTACGCCGGTAACGTGATGGGCGACCTGTCGTCCCGCCGCGGCATGGTGCAGGGCATGGACGAAATCCCGGGCGGCGGCGGCAAGATCATCAAGGCCGAAGTACCGCTGTCGGAAATGTTCGGTTACTCGACCTCGCTGCGCTCCGCAACGCAAGGCCGTGCAACGTACACGATGGAATTCAAGCACTACTCCGAAGCGCCGAAGCACGTCATCGACGCGATCGTGACCGCAAAAGCGAAGTAATATCGACTGTATGACGGCCGGGGGCCATCCTCCCGGCCGGAACACCCTTAAATCAAAGTTCTAAGGAAGAAATAAAATGGCAAAAGGTAAGTTTGAACGCACCAAGCCGCACGTCAACGTCGGCACCATCGGTCACGTCGACCACGGCAAAACCACGCTGACCGCAGCAATCGCAACCGTGCTGTCGAAGAAATTCGGCGG
>DKJA01000054.1 GCA_002454505.1 Oxalobacteraceae bacterium UBA6704 | reverse complement strand
GGTCGGCCAGCGCCTGCAGCCGGGCGCGCAGCACCTTGTGGTAATCCCGGCCCCGGGCGTAGACCGAGATGACGGCCGCCGAAGGCTGTTCCAGCCGGCCCCGTTCCCGCTCGCGCCACTCGTCGCCGTGCGACGCCGGCAGGTAGTTCATCCGCGCCGTGATGACGCGCACCGTGCCGGGCACCAGCTCGTCCGGGCGGGCGCGCTTCATGCCGTGTGCGGCCATGTAGTCCATCTCGCCGTGCATGCCCGCATCCAGCCAGGCCTGCAGCCCTGCTTCCTGGGCCGACAGGTCGATATCGGCGATCCGCACCTCGGCAAAGCCGAGCTCCTCCCCCCACGTCTTGATGCCGGTGGCGAGCGATGCGAGGGCGGCAGGGGAAAGAAGTGTCGGAGCGGACGACATCGGACGTTACAATGGCGGGGCAATCCACCATTTTATGCGATCCCGAACATGAAAGCCCACCTGCGCGACGAAAGCCACACCGCCGCCCTCGGCGCCGCGCTGGCCCGCGCCCTGCTGCCCGGCCTGTCGATCCACCTGCATGGCGACCTCGGCGCCGGCAAGACAGCGCTGACGCGCGCGCTGCTGCACGCCGCCGGCCACCAGGGTCACGTGAAGAGCCCGACGTACACGCTGGCCGAGCCGTACCGGATCACCCTAGATGGCGCGCCGGTGAACGTCATCCACTACGACCTGTACCGCATGGGCAGCCCGGAGGAATTCCTCGACGCGGGCTTCCGCGAGGACTTCGATGGCCGCAACATCTGCATCGTCGAATGGCCGGACAAGGCGGAAGGCGTGCTGCCGCCGCCGGACCTGCTCGTCAGCCTGGCCGTGGCCGGTGCGGGACGTGATGTAGAATTGCAGGCGTTCTCCGCATTAGGGTCATCATGCCTGCAACGCCTCCACATTCCGCAGACCTTGTGACTGCTCCCGCGCGCGGCAAGAACCGCCGTACTTTCCTGAAGGCCGGCGGCACGCTGCTGCTGGCCGTGCTGACGCCGCTGCCGGCGCGCGCCGCGCAGATCCTCGCCGTGCGCGTGTGGCCGGCCGACGAATACACCCGCGTCACGCTGGAAAACGACAGCGAACTGAAGACGTCGCACTTCATCATCAAGAATCCGGAGCGCCTCGTCGTCGACATCGAAGGCCTGGAGCTGAATCCGGAACTGAAGACGCTGGTCGCCAAGATCCAGTCGAACGACCCGTACATCTCGCAGGTGCGCGTGGGCCAGAACCGGCCGAACGTCGTGCGCCTCGTGTTCGACCTGAAGTCGGAGATCCGGCCGGAAGTGTTCACGCTGCCGCCCGTCGGCACGTACCAGCACCGGCTGGTGTTCGACCTGTATCCGGCCCAGGAGCTGGACCCGATCGCGGCGATGATCGAAAAGGGCGAATGGTCCAGCGACGGCAAGCCGGTCGGCCAGCCGGCCATCGCCGAGCAGCACCCGGCCGCGCCGGCCCTGCCGCTGCCGGACAATAAAATCCCCGCACCGGGCACGCCATCGGCCGCGGTGCCCCGCCCCGACATTGCGGCCGCCGCACCGGCCAAGCCGCCCGTCCAGCAGCCGGACGGCAAGCTGGTGCGCATGCTGACCATCGCGCTCGATCCCGGCCATGGCGGCGAGGACCCCGGCGCGATCGGCGCCCGCGGCAGCCGCGAGAAGGACATCGTGCTGGCCATCGCCAAGCGCCTGAAGGCCAAGATCGAGCAGCACCCGAACATGCGCGTGATGCTCACGCGCGACGGCGACTTCTTCGTGCCGCTCCCGACCCGCGTGGAAAAGGCCCGCAAGGTCGATGCCGACCTGTTCGTGTCGATCCACGCCGATGCCTTCGTCAAGCCGTCGGCGCGCGGCTCGTCCGTGTTCGTGCTGTCGGAAAAAGGCGCCAGCTCGTCGGCCGCGCGCTGGCTGGCCAACAAGGAAAACCAGGCCGACCTGATCGGCGGCGCCTACCAGAAGGGCCGCCACGATGCGCAACTTGCCAGCGTGCTGTTCGACCTGTCGACCACCGCGCAGATCAACGACAGCCTGAAGCTGGGCAAGGCCGTGCTGCAGCACATCGGCGGCATCAACAAGCTGCACAACGGCGCCGTCGAACGGGCCGGCTTCGCCGTGCTGAAGGCGCCGGACATCCCGTCGATCCTGATCGAGACGGCCTTCATCTCCAACCCGGAAGAAGAAGCGCGCCTGACCGACAACGGCTACCAGGACCAGATGGCCGATGCCATCGTCAAGGGCATCCGCAATTATTTCGCGAACAACCCGCCGCTCGCCAAGAACCCGCTGACCTGAGGATCACACGATGACCAATCAAACGTTCGGCACGCTGCCGGCCGTCCGCATCACCGCGCCCGACGGCGCCCACGCCACCATCGCGCTGTACGGTGCCCACCTCGTGTCGTGGCAGACGGCCGATGGCCGCGAACGCCTGTTCATGAGCGCGCAATCGCCGCGCGACGGCAGCGCCGCCATCCGCGGCGGCGTGCCGGTGATCTTCCCGCAATTTTCCACGCGCGGCACGGGCCAGCGCCATGGCGTGGCGCGGCTGTCGAACTGGCGCCTCGCCGGGCAAGCCTCGGATGCCACCGGCACCTGGGCCGAATTCGCGCTGACGCAGGACGACGTGCCGCCCACGCTGGCGCAGGGCTGGCCGCACGCATTTGCGCTGACGCTGCGCTTTACGCTGAAGCCCGCTGCGATCGAGATGCGCTTCCACGTGCAAAACAGCGGCGACGCGCCATTCGACTTTGCCTGCGCGCTGCACACGTACTTCGCGGTTGAAGATTTTACGCAGACGGTGCTGACGGGCCTGCCGGACGAATCGCCGAAACACTTCGGCCCCAAGCTGGACAATATCTATGCCGCCCCGGCGGAACTGAGCCTGCAGACAGGCGCCGGCACGCTGCGGCTCGCGCAGGACGGCTTCACGGAATTCGTGGTGTGGAACCCGGGCGCGGACGGCGCCGCGGCACTGGCGGACATGGCCGACGACGAGTGGCAGCGCTTCGTCTGCATCGAGCCGGCACGGGTGGACAAGCAGCCGCTGGCGGCAGGCGCCGAGTGGACGGGCGTGCATACGATCAGCGCAAGCTGAGGACGGGGACTGTCCCCAGCGGGGACAGTCCCCTCTTCTGTTTTGGACTTTGCCTGAGCGCAAGCGGAACAGCAGAACAGGGGACAGTCCCGTGCCGGGACAGTCCCCGTCGCCTACTGCGATTCCTTGATCATCCGCCCCGAACTGGCCTGCACGGGCCGCGCATTGAGCGGATACAGCCGCGAGAACAACGCCAGCTGTTCGGGCGACGCCTGCAGCGGCTCCTTCATCACCAGCCACAGCACACCCTCGGTGCACGGCGGCTCGGACAGCGAACCCATATAGGTGTAGTAGTCGCGCCGCTCCGGCAGCAGGTCGTTCGGGTCGAACACGATCGACGGCGTGAACGTGTCCTTCTTTTCCAGCGGCAGGTTGTTCCACACCGTCTGCACGGCCGGCTGCGGCTTGCCCCGCTGCAGCATCAGCGCAAGGATCGCCGTGCGGCCCTCGACATCCTTGTGCACCAGGTGGATGCCCATCTCGTACATCTTGCCGTTGACACGCTCTTCCGCCGGGCGGTGGAAGTGCAGCTGCTGCAACTCGTAGGTGCGGCCGCCGACGGACAGGTAGTTGCCGCCGCCCAGTTGCACCTGCACGGTGTGGCCGTTGTCGGTGACGCTGAAGCCGGACGGGCGGTAGTCGAACGAGATCTGTTCCAGGTCCACCTTCATGCCGTCGCGGATGTCGATCGGCGACTGGCGCGCGCCGCCGTTGCACTTGTTCCAGGCCGCGTTGATCTTGCTCCAGTTGGCGGGACCGAACTCGCCTTCGTAGGTCCAGAAGGTGCCGTTGGCGGGCGGTGGCGGCAACGACGCGACATACGCGGCCTTGGCGGCCTTCGCTTTCGCGTCCTTCTGCGCCCTGGCCGCCGCGGCGATGCGGGCGGCCTGGTTGGCGCGCATCTGCGCCAGCCGTTCGGCGATCTTCGCCGACAGTTCCGCTTCCGCCGCTTCTTCCTGCTCGCGGGCCGACAGCTTGCGGCCCTTGGCAGGCTTGGCGCTGCTGCCGCTGCCGGCATTGCCGATGCCCATTGCATCGTCGCGCGCCGGCGACGATGGCAGGCCGGCAACCGGCGCATCCATCGCGCCGGCGGGCGCGATGGCGAAACAGCAGGCGATGAGGGCGAACGGGGCGATCAGCTTGCGCATGTTAGTCCGGGAAGAAATAAAACATTACCCCAGTTAACGGATGCCGTACGGAAAAACTTGAGGGAAACGGCCATCGTTTCCCTCCATGGCGGTGTCGGCTTATCTGCGATGAAACAGCTGTTAGCGGCCAAGCATGCGGCGGCTGAACTTGTACAGGCCGCCCAGTGCGACCGGCACCACTGCGGCGCCCACGCCGATCAGCACGATCGTCGTCAGGTGGTCGCGGATCACCGGGATATTGCCGAAGAAGTAGCCGGCCACGCACAGCGACACCACCCAGGCCAGCGCGCCGGTGACGTTGTAGAACTGGAAGCGGGTGAACGGCATCGCCGACACGCCGGCCACGAACGGCGCGAACGTGCGCACCACGGGCACGAAGCGGGCGAGGATGATCGTCTTGCCGCCGTGGCGTTCGAAGAAGTCGTGCGTGCGGCGCAGCGCGTCCTTGTTGAGCCACCGGTAATCGTGGGTAAACACGCGCTGGCCCAGCGCCTTGCCGATCCAGTAATTGGTGGTATTGCCCAGCACGGCGGCCGTCAGCAGCAGGAAGATCAGCAGCGCCAGGTCCATCTGGCCGGTGGCGCAGAAGGCGCCGGCAATGAACAGCAGCGTGTCGCCGGGGAAGAAGAACAGCACCACCACGCCCGTCTCGGCAAAGATGATCAGGAACAGCACGATGTACACCCAGGTACCGTACTGCGCGATCAGCGTGCCCAGCGTCTTGTCGACATGGAGCAGCATGTCCAGCAATTGAACGAAATCCATAAAAATCCCAAAGAGTGGCGGCACACAACCAGTGAATAAGCAGTAAAGCAAGCGGCGGGAATCATACACCAGGCCGAATTCGCGCTGCGCCGACGAAGGTGCAACGCTGCGGGCAACGCAGTTTCCAAATCGTCATCTTCCAGTTTACAATTCCCCGGCGCAATCCAGCAAGCAGGTAAATACGAAGTAAACACTTCAGTAATCCGGAAACCGAGGAGATCCATGACGATGTGCCGCTATGCTTTCGCTCTGCCCTTTGCCCTTGCCTGCGCCCTGCCCGCGATGGCCAGGGAACTGCCGCCGAAGCCGTCCACGGCGGACGTCATCAAGGCCTCGCCGGCCGCCGACTGGCGCCCGCTCGATCCGGACAACACGCTGTACATGGAACTGCCGACGGGCCGCGTCGTCATCGAGCTGGCGCCCGTGTTCGCGCCGCAGCATGCCGTCAACATCCGCGCGCTGGTGCGTGACGGTTACTTCGACGGCCTGGCGATCCTGCGCTCGCAGGACAACTTCGTCGTGCAATGGGGCGACCCGGACGAGAACTCGCCGCGCCCGTTCAAGACCGCCAAGGCGAAGCTGCCTGGCGAGTTCACCGTGCCTTTAAAGAACGACAAGGAATTCACCCGCCTGCCCGACCGCGACGGCTACGCGCCGCAGGTGGGCCATTCGCATGGCTTCCCGTCGGCGCGCGATCCGAAAACGGGCGAGGCGTGGCTGGCGCACTGCTACGGCATGGTGGGCGTGGGCCGCGACACGGCGTCCGACAGCGGCAACGGCAGCGCGCTGTATGCCGTGTCGGGCAATGCGCCGCGCCAGCTGGACCGCAACATCACCGTCGTCGGCCGCGTGGTCGACGGCATGCCGCTGCTGTCGGTGCAGCCGCGCGGCGCGGCGCCGATGGGCTTCTACGACAAGCCGGAGCAGATGGTGGCGATCAAATCCGTGAAACTGGCGGCCGACGTGCCGGCCGACCAGCGCAGCAAGCTCGAAGTGATGCGCACGGATTCGGCCAGCTTCAAGGCCGTGGCCGAGGCGGCGCGCAACCGCGGCGGTCCGTGGACGAAGGTGGCGGCCGGCCACGTGGACCTGTGCAACGTGCCGATCCCGGTGCGCCAGCAGGGCGGCTGACGGGCAAGCCGGCGGCGGGGCGGCGGAGGCGCGGTCCGGTATAATTTCGCCCACCATGAATGCGCCCACCCCACCCCGCCCGATCCAGGCCCTGCCCGATCAGCTCATCTCCCAGATCGCCGCCGGCGAGGTGGTCGAGCGGCCGTCCGCCGTCGTCAAGGAACTGCTGGAAAACGCGCTGGACGCCGGTTCCACGCAGATCACCGTGCGGCTGGAAGAAGGCGGCGTCAAGCGCATCTGCATCACCGACAACGGCCGCGGCATCGCGCCCGAGCAGATGCCGCTGGCACTGGCGCGCCATGCCACTTCCAAGATTGCATCGTTGGACGACCTGGAAAACGTCGGCACGCTGGGCTTTCGCGGCGAAGCGCTGGCGTCGGTGGCGTCGGTGGCGGTTGTCACGCTGACCAGCCGCACGGCCGACGCCGCCCATGCGTGGGAGCTGGAGGGCTCGCACCTGGGTACGGTGCAGCCGTCGTCCGGCGCGCCGGGCACCACCGTCAACGTGCAGGACCTGTACTACAACACGCCGGCCCGCCGCAAGTTCCTGAAAAGCGAACAGACCGAATTCGGCCACTGCGCCGAAGTCGTCCGTCGCATCGCGCTGGCCCGGCCGGATGTGGCATTCACGCTGACGCACAACGGCCGCACGGTCGATCACTGGATCGCCACCGATATGGCGAAGCGCAGCGCGCAGATTCTCGGCGAAGCGTTTGCCGAGGCGCGCATCGACGTCGACGAAGGTTCCGGCGTGCTGCGCCTGCACGGTTACGCGGGCCTGCCGACGGCCTCGAAGGCGCGCGCCGATGCGCAATACTTCTACGTGAACGGCCGCTTCGTGCGCGACAAGCTGCTGGTGCACGCGATGCGCGCGGCGTATGAAGACGTGCTGCATGGCGACCGCTTCCCGTCGTACGTGCTGGCGCTGGAGCTGGACCCGGCGCTGGTCGACGTCAACGTGCACCCGTCGAAGATCGAGGTGCGCTTCCGCGACAGCCGCGCCGTCCACCAGTTCGTGTTCCACGCGGTGCAGCGCGCCCTCGCCCAGACGTCGGCCACGGCGTACGGCAGCGTGCCGTCGCCATTGCCCGCCGCCGATCTGCCGGGTGCGGGTGCCTGGCGCCCGCAGCAGCAGGCGTCCTTCGGGTCGATCCTGAATCCGGCCTACACGCCAACGTTCTCGCCTTCGCCTTATGGATCGCGGGACGGCGGCGTTGCGCAAAGCACCGAGCGCTATGGCGCGCTGTTTGCCGGCGACGCGGCCACGCCGCGTGCGGCCGAACCGGCAGTACCGTATGCGATGCCGCAAGCGACCACCTACACGGCCACCGCCGCCGCGCTGGCCGACGAGGAATTCCCGCTCGGCTTCGCGCTGGCTCAGCTGCACGGCATCTACATCCTCGCGCAGAACAGCAAGGGCCTGGTGCTGGTGGACATGCACGCGGCGCACGAACGCATCCTCTACGAACAGCTGAAGAACGCGCTCGATGCGCAGATCTCCGGCACCGACATGAACGTGCAGGCGCTGCTGATCCCCGTGACGTTCTATGCCGATGCCATCGAAGTGGGCACCGTGCAGGAAAACGGCGACACGCTGCGCACGCTGGGCTTCGACATCGCCGTGCTGTCGCCGACGACGCTGGCGGTGCGCGCCGTGCCGGCGCTGCTGAAGAACGCCGATGCGCAGACGCTGGCGCGCGACGTGCTGCGCGACGTGCGCGAATTCGGCGGCTCGCGCGTGCTGATCGAACGCCGCAACGAGCTGCTCGGCACCCTCGCCTGCCATACGGCGGTGCGCGCCAACCGCATCCTGTCGCAGCCGGAAATGAACGCGCTGCTGCGCCAGATGGAAAGCACCGAGCGCGCCGACCAATGCAACCACGGCCGGCCCACCTGGGTGCAGGTCGACATCGCCTCCCTCGACAAACTGTTCCTGCGCGGGCAGTAAGCTTCAATGACTCACTCTGCACAGCGGCCGCGCGCGGTCGCCATCATGGGACCGACCGCGTCCGGCAAGACGGCCGCCGCGCTGGCGATCGCCGCACGCATCCCGTCCGAAATCATCTCGGTCGATTCGGCCCTGGTCTACCGCGGCATGGATATCGGCACGGCCAAGCCCACGCGCGCCGAACGCGCCGCGGTGCCGCACCACCTGATCGACATCCTCGACCCGCTCGACGCCTACTCGGTGGCGCAGTTCCGCACCGATACGCTGCGCCTCGTCGGCGAGATCGCGGCGCGCGGCAAGCTGCCGCTGCTGGTGGGCGGCACCATGTTGTACTTCAAGGGACTGGCCGATGGGCTGGACGACCTGCCGGGTGCCGATCCCGCCATCCGCGCCGAGCTGGATGCCGACGCGGCGCGGCTGGGCTGGCCGGCGATGCACGCGCGCCTCGCCACGCTCGATCCGGTGACGGCGGCGCGGCTGGAACCGAACGACAGCCAGCGCGTGCAGCGCGCGCTGGAGATCATCCGGCTGACGGGGCAGCCGATGTCCGCGCTGCTGGCGTTGCGGGAACAGACGCCGCTGCCGTTCGAGCTGACATCGTTCGCGCTGGAACCAAGCGACCGCGCCGTGCTGCATGAACGCATCGCCCGCCGCTTCGACATCATGCTGGAAGACGATGCATTGCTGGACGAAGTGGAAATCCTGCGCCGCCGCCCCGACCTGCACCCCGGCCTGCCGTCGATGCGCTGCGTGGGCTACCGTCAGGCCTGGGAATACCTCGACGGCCGCACCGACTACAAGACCATGCGCGAAACGGGCATCATCGCCACCCGCCAGCTGGCCAAGCGCCAGCTGACGTGGCTGCGCTCGATGCCGGACCGGATCGTCATCGACTGCCTGGCGCCGGACGCCGCGGCGCAGATCCTCGCCCGCCTGGGCACCTGAAATTCGCAGCTGAAATTTCCTGTAAAACAGGGTCTGTCCCTGTTTTACAGGAATCAAACCGCGGGCTGCGCGGCAGGATGCTTGCAGGGAAAATGAGGGACAGACCCTAATGCCACTTAGTTAGCATCATCCAGAGCAAGAGATTGGTTGTAAACAGGGACCAACAGTGTTAACTTTCCGGTCCATGCTCTCAGATGAACTTGCCCTTACTGTTGACCTCCCCCATCCACCGGATTTTGCCAG